>DTSX01000073.1 GCA_012965065.1 Gammaproteobacteria bacterium | reverse complement strand
GAAACAACGGGGCTCGGCATATTGGTTGCAATGATTTCTCTGTTCTATTTTTTTCCTTACGATGTCAATGGCATCCCCATCGAGCCCGCTTATTTTTTTGTGTCCAGTTTCGGCCATGAAGCACTGGTTACCATTTGTGCGTTGTTGGCGATAGGCAAAGCGATTGAAATCAGTGGTTCATTGCAGCCGCTTATAGGTTTTTTATCTACGTCGTGGACTAAACACCCGAAGATCTCATTTCTTGGCGTGCTGTTCTTTGGCGCATTTTTTAGTGCTTTCATTAACAACACGCCGATAGTGGTCATTTTGATACCTGCCCTAATCGCGGTTGCACACAAAGCCAATGTCAGCTCATCAAAAATTCTAATGCCCATGGGAATGGCAACGCTTCTTGGAGGGATGTCCACAACCATTGGCACGTCCACAAATTTATTGGTTGTGGGTATTTCCCGTGACATGGGTTTACAGGAAATCCAATTGTTTGATTTCGTTGTTCCGGCAGTCATTGCAGGTAGCGTCGGCATGGTTTATTTGTGGTTGATTGCACCTCGGTATTTGTCTGATCGACAACCACGAGAGAACCAAAACGTAACCCGTATTTTTGAGGCAATTCTGTATGTAAATCAAGACAGTTATCCCCATGGAAAGACACTCGCAGAATTAATGATCAAGGCAGGAGATGACTTTCAAATCCAAAAAATAAAACGCTCTGAAAGCCTTTTTGTTGCAAAAATACCAACTGTTGTTCTCGAGGCGGGGGATCAAATTTATATCAAAGATACCATTGAGAAACTCAAAGAATATGAAAAATTATTAGGAGTGACACTCCATCGAGGTGCGGATTTAACAACGGAAGATGCACCCGATCAAAAAAGCGACAACACTCACCTTGCTGAAGTTGTTATCGGTTCCGGTTCATTGCTAGATCAGCAAACGCTGAATACTCAGAAGTTCAGCCAACGTTTTAATTTGCTTCCATTGGCAATACACCGCAGTCGCACAGGCTCAGAAGTTGTTGGTGACATAACATCAAAGAAACTCAATGTTGGAGACGTGCTTTTGGTCCAAGGAACTGAGAACGCTATAGACAACCTCAGGACCAATGCTAATTTACTGATTATCGATGGATCCACACTCCATGTAACCCAAAGCAAAACTTCTTTGCCTTTGTACATTATGTTGGCGGTTGTGGTTGCAGCTGGCACCGGATTAATGCCCATTTCTATCAGTGCTCTCATTGGGTTGGCAGCAATGTTGGTAACCCAGTCTCTAAAGTGGAGTGATGTTGGCGATGCCATGAATATTCCCATCATTATGCTGATCGTGGCCAGTCTGTGTCTGGGAAATGCCCTTGAAGTTACAGGGGGCTCAGATTATTTGGCACATCTCTTTGTTTTTGTCACCCAATCGCTGCCTACACCGGTTGTAATCAGTGCATTAATGCTCATCATGGCAATTATCACCAATATTGTTTCTAACAACGCTGCGGCGGTTATTGGGACACCCATTGCAATTAGCATTGCTCAGCAGTTGGGTGCACCGGTTGAACCGTTTGTTTTGGCAGTTCTTTTTGGAGCAAACATGAGTTTTGTAACACCCATAGGGTATCAAACGAACTTGCTAATTATGGGTGCAGGCGATTATCGTTTTTCTGATTTCGTCAGGGTTGGACTGCCCTTGGCTGTGATTATGTGGCTAACATTGTCTATCGTTTTACCTCTTTTGTATCCTTTATAAAGCAATCTTCTGCTTGACGAGTCCAGCCTGACGAGTGATACTGCACCTCAATATGAGTAAGTTATTGTTAAAGCTGAACGGTTGGTGGACCCTTCTCTAGGAGAGGGCTAGGACCACTAGTAGACTTAACAAAGTTTTTGCCCATCTCCGATTCGGTGATGGGTTTTTTTATATTTGAATGAAATAAGACATGGAACGACCTTTTGACATCTCTGCAGACTTAGACACACCGGTTTCAACATTTTTAAAATTGAAACCTTTAAACCCCTGCTTTTTACTGGAAAGCGTGGAAGGGGGAACTCGCCTTGCCCGTTATTCATTTCTGGGATTGGGTGAAGTCAGTCGTATCGTGATCAGGGACGGCAAGTTTTATGCTGGTGGAGAGAGCGTGGCAACACCAAAGTCCACCGAAGAACTTTTGCAGTGTTTTCGACAGGTGCTCAAAGAGCTCCCTGATTTAAAGCCCGAGATCACTGACATGCCTTTCTCGGGAGGGTTGGTCGGTTTCGGAAGTTATGATTTGGTACGGTATTTTGAAAGTATACCCAAGCCCACCTCCAAAGGCTGTGATTTGGATCCACCGGATGCGAGCTATATCGCACCAAAGTCACTAATTATCTTTGACCATCTGACACGAAGGATAGCTTTATTGCATGCTGGCTCAGAGAGCAGTCGAATGGAATTGAAGCGGCAGGTCATCAAACTGCTTAGAGGCCCAATACCAATTAATGGCCACAAGAATATTTTTGCTGACCCAGAACCCAATTTATCAGAAGCAGAATTTCATCAAGCGGTTAAAACAGCAAAGCACCACATCCGCGAGGGCGATGTGTATCAGATTGTGTTGTCGATTAAATTTGGTGGTACTTGTGACTTGGATCCGTTTCAAGTGTATCGAGCCATGAGATTGCTCAACCCTTCTCCATACATGTTTTTTTGTGATTTAGGAGATTTTCAAGTTGTCGGCTCGTCCCCAGAAGCATTGGTTCGCCTCAACAACAGCCATGCATCTTTGCGACCGATCGCTGGAACAAGACCACGCGGTGAGGATCCGGTTCAAGACCAGGCCTTGGAGGATTCTTTGATTCAGGATGAAAAAGAAAATGCCGAGCACGTCATGTTGGTTGATTTAGCAAGAAACGACCTAGGCAGGGTGGCAAAAGCAGGCTCAATTGTTGTCGACCCTTACAAATCAATCGAGCGCTACAGCCATGTTATGCATATTGTTAGTGGTGTACAGGGAGAGTTGGTGGAGGAGAAAGATGCATTTGATTTGTTTGCTGCAACATTTCCAGCAGGGACACTTGTTGGCGCGCCTAAGGTTAGAGCCATGGAGCTTATTGATGCCATTGAGCCTGATTTACGAGGAATCTACGGTGGAACCGTTGGTTACTTTGGAAAAAATGGAGACATGGATCAGGCTATTGCAATTAGAACCATTGTTTTCTCCAAAGGGCGATATAGTTTCCAAGCTGGGGGTGGAATTGTTGCTGACAGTACACCGGAGTATGAATTTAAAGAGGTGTTGGCAAAGAGTGCAATTTTAAGAGCCGCTTTAGCAATGGCCGTGGAAGAGATGTGATGGCAAAAATTTTATTAATTGATAATTACGACTCATTCACCTACAACTTGGTGCAAGCGTTTATGTCTTTGGGTGCCGAAGTGGATGTACATAGAAACAATGAGATTACCACTGACGACGCCGTTCGCTTCCAACCCACGCACCTGGTGATATCCCCAGGCCCAGGCCGGCCAGAAAATGCAGGTATCTCTTTGGCTTGCATTGAAGTGTTTCAAGATAAAATTCCAATTTTAGGGGTTTGTTTGGGACATCAATGTATCGTTGAGCATTTCGGTGGAGACATTGTCTATGCCAAACGTCTGATGCATGGAAAAACGTCAACCATTACACACGACGGCCTGACAATATTTGCAGGTTTGGACAATTCATTTGAAGCCGGTCGATACCATTCACTCGCTGCAGACAGAGACACAATTCCGGAAGTTTTAACTGTGAGCGCGCAAACAAAGGACGACGAAGTGATGGGAGTACGCCATCGTACTTTGCCTGTTGAAGGGGTGCAATTTCACCCGGAGAGTGTGTTGACCCCAGATGGGGAACATTTAATGAGTAATTTTTTGAAGATTTAACAGAGTTAGACACATGTCACAAACAGCCAACCAAATATTAGAAACGCTTTTGAATCGTAAAGATATAGGCGAAAATTCTGCCTATAACTTAATGACCAAGTTAGCGGAAGGTGTTGTTGCGCCACCTTTGGCAGGTGCATTATTAACCGCATTGAGGCTTAAAGGTGAATCCGCCGAAGAAGTCAGGGGTTTTGCCAGAGCCATGAGGGATGTGGCAATTCCCGTCTCTTTGGATCCGGAGCAGGCAACCATTGACATTGTTGGTACGGGTGGAGACGGTTCCAACAGCTTCAATCTATCAACCGGGACGGCGCTTCTCTCTGCCGCAGCTGGGTTGAAGGTGGCAAAACATGGTAATCGCTCTGTTTCAAGTAAATCTGGCAGTGCGGATGTTTTAGAGGCCTTAGGCATAACTCTTGCAGCAGATGCTGCCGCAGTGATTGATTTGTTAAACAAGCATAATTTTGCTTTCCTTTTTGCACCTTTTTTTCACCCAGCAATGAAAAACATTGCACCCATACGGCAAGCGTTGGGCATAAGAACCGTGTTTAATATTTTAGGGCCGTTAACCAATCCAGCTCAGCCCACTCATTATCTTTTAGGTGCGTTTAGCTCTGAAATGGCTAAATTAATGGCAGGTGCTTTGTCCGGTATGAACATTGAGCGTGCCTTTGTTATCCACGGCTGTAACGGTTGGGATGAACCAACGCCTGTTTGTCCTTTTGAAATATATGATGTGACACCCAACAACATTCAGTTTGCAACCAGAGATCCACAAGAATTTGGCATACCAAAGTGCAGCGGCGAAGACTTGCGGGGAGGAATCGCTGAGCACAATGCCAAATCTTTGCTCAATGTATTCGAAAACAAAGACCAAGGCGCACACCGAGATGCATTGATGCTCGGTACGGCATTGGCGCTCGAGCTGGCAGGAGTTGCAACCGATATTGAGCAAGGAGTGCAGCAAGCAAAAGAAACCATCGAGACCGGGACTGCTGCGGAGTTTATCCGTAACTTGATGCAACCGGACTAAGTTCTATAGATTCATGCAGACACCATGACCGAGAATTTTTTAATTAATATGGCAAAAGAAAGCCACAAGCGCTTTCAAGACGCTGCGGGTAATTTGACTGAGAGGGATCTTCGGTCTCTTTGCGAGAGCATGGAAAACCCGGAACCACTCAATTTGCCAAGCAATGATTTTCACATCATCACTGAAATCAAAAAACAATCACCATCCATGGGCCGCCTTGCTCCAGAGAGTTTTGATGTAAAGCAACAGGCTATGAGCTACATTGCAGGTGGCGCAAGTTTGCTGTCGGTGTTAACTGAGCCATCAAGATTTTTGGGAGGACTGGAGGATTTACAGCTTGTTGCCAACCTTGAGCACAGCATTCCAGTGATACGTAAAGATTTTTTGGTGCACCCTTATCAGGTATCGGAAGCAAGGCATCACGGTGCAAACGGTGTTCTCATTATCCTTGCAATTTTAGATGAAGGTCAGATCCGAGCAATGATCCAAAGAGCCCTTGATCACGGGATGTTTGTCTTACTTGAAGCATTTACCAAAAAAGAACTGCATCTGGCCACCAATATGTTGAACGTGTTTGCTGACAACAGTGAGCAGCTCTTGGTCGGAGTTAATTGCCGTGACCTGAATACTTTGGAAGTCAATTTCTCTAATTTTGAAAAGCTAGCAGCCGATTTACCCAACAGAGCAATGTGCGTTGCCGAGAGTGGAGTCTACAGCTTGGATGATCTCCAGCGTGTTATTGAAATGGGGTTTGGCTCTGCATTGATCGGTACAGCTTTGATGCAATCAAACGACCCAACAACGAAGCTGCATGAGATGAAACACTTTGCTCGCAAGGCGATGGTTGCCAGACAATGAAAACACTGATCAAAATTTGTGGTTTGAGCAATCAAGAATCGGTGGATGTTGCCGTGCAATCGGGTGCTGATCTCATTGGATTTGTTTTTGCCAAGACATCACCCAGATGCATTTCTCCTGAGCAGGCAAGCCAGCTTTCTCAATCCATTCCAGGGCAGGTAAAAACTACCGCCGTGATGTTGCATCCAAGTGCTACCGAGGTGCAGGAAGTTTTAGACAGGTTTCAGCCCGATTATTTGCAAACCGATGCCAAGGATTTTGCATACTTGAATTTACCCGAAGGATGTCGTCCCCTGAAAGTTTACCGTGACCTTCCACAGTTTAATCCCAATGAGATTGATCCGAATGAGTTGTCTTTGTTTGAGGGCAAAAATAGTGGGGTTGGAGAGCTGGTCGATACGGATCGTGCAGCGGACGTTGCCCATCACGCCCCGATTATTCTCGCAGGTGGCTTAAATCCAAGTAATGTGGCAAATGTGTTGCAAGCCGTTCAACCCCAAGGTGTTGATGTCAGCTCAGGCGTTGAAAGCAAGCCGGGCATTAAAGATGTTCACAAAATCAGGGATTTTATTAATATTGTACGAGACTATGACGCAATGGAACCGAGAGCATGAAAAACGAAGAAGCAACCGAACTGCTGAATAAATTATTGAATGGAGAGTTCCCAGACGAGAACGGTCGCTTTGGACCGTTTGGAGGGCAATTTGCTCCAGAGACATTGATGCCGGCTTTGAAAAAACTTGAGAAAGGCGTCGAGCAGTTTTTGAACGACGACTCTTTTCGAGATGAGTTGACTCGGGAATTGCAGCAATGGGCAGGCAGACCCACTGGTCTCACATTCGCTGGCAAACTGAGTGAAGCTTGGGAAGCCAATGTTTACATTAAGCGCGAAGACTTGACCCATACGGGTGCCCATAAAATCAATAACGCTCTGGGCCAAGCATTGTTGGCAAAGCGTCTGGGGGCAAAGAGAGTGGTTGCTGAAACCGGAGCCGGTCAACACGGTGTTGCCGCAGCCGCTGCTTGTGCTCGTGTTGGTATTCCCTGTGTGGTCTACATGGGAAGCGTGGACATAGAACGACAATCGCCCAATGTTGATCGGATGCTGCAGCTTGGAGCCGAAGTTATTCCTGTCGATGCGGGCGATAAAACATTGCGCGCTGCCATTGATGAGGCTTTCCGTGATTGGGTGGCCCATCCAGACGACACCTATTACATTATTGGTTCTGTTGTCGGTCCGCATCCCTACCCACTTTTGGTCAGAGAACTGCAATCGGTTATTGGCAAAGAAGCACGGGAACAAATGATTAAAGCCACAGGAAATCTTCCGGATGCAGTATTTGCCTGTGTTGGAGGGGGCTCCAATGCCATTGGCATCTTTCATGCTTTTTTGGCTGACACAGAGGTAGAACTGGTCGGCGTTGAAGCAGGAGGGAAAAGTGATTCCTTGGGTGAAAACGCGGCAACACTGGCCTCCGGCAAGCCTGGAATTTTGCATGGGAGTTACTCGATGTTACTGCACGATGCAGACGGGCTGGTACAGGAGACCCACTCCATTTCTGCAGGGCTGGATTACCCTGGCGTCGGACCGGAGCATGCGTTCTTGCAATCCATAGGCAGAGTAACCTATATTTCTGCAACCGATGACGAAGCGCTCGAGGCAGTTCGTGAATGTTGTGCTGCGGAAGGCATATTGCCCGCTTTGGAGAGTGCTCATGCACTAGTCGGAGCTCGGAAATGGGCGGCTCAGAACCCGGGCAAAACAATCCTGATCGGATTGTCAGGAAGGGGCGACAAGGACATGCCGACTCTGAGCAAGATGCACAAAGATCTTTTCAAGGAATAGGCCTTATGTTTGGCAGTGAATTCATCGAGCAAAGCGTTTTGAGTGCTTCTGCAAAAGGGGTAGCAATTATTCCCTTTATTACCGCTGGCTACCCAGAGAAAAACGAATTCTCCAACCTGGTTTTGTCGCTGTCCGAAGTCGCTGATGTCATTGAGATAGGGGTGCCGTTTTCCGATCCAATGGCCGACGGCGTCACCATCCAAAGATCCAGTCATCAGGCCATCGAGAGCGGTGTTCGTTTGCAGTGGATTTTACAGCAATTGCAAGCGATTGAAGTCAAGAAACCGGTTATCTTGATGAGTTACCTGAATCCATTGTTTGTTTTTGGCTACGAAGCATTGGTTGATCAATCTCTGGAAGCCGGTGTGGATGGTTTTATCGTCCCAGATTTACCCATCGAGGAGGGGAGTGATTTTCGACACGCGCTGAATGAGGCCAATCTGGGTTTGATTCAATTGGTGACACCGGCATCTCCGGCGGAGCGGATTGCCAAGGTGGCTGCCATGAGCTCTGGATTTCTTTATGCGGTGACCGTCAAAGGCGTCACCGGTGGAACCGACGGTTTGCCCGACACGGTTACCGGTTATCTGGAGCAAGTCCAAGAACTGGCAACGATACCGGTTTGTGC
>DTSX01000072.1 GCA_012965065.1 Gammaproteobacteria bacterium | reverse complement strand
CAAGTGGGCGTTCTTACCGATCGCATTGGAAGAAAGAAATCCTTATTGCTCTCAACGTTCTTAACCCCAGTTTTTGTTGCTTATCTGGCAATAGCTCCCAATACTCTTGCAATTCTAATTGCTAGAACTTTGGGGTTCACAGCTGCAGGCGCACAGTCTCCTATTACATTAACAACCGTCACCGAGTCTTCACCACCGCGGTTTCGAGGCCTGTTTACAGGGATCTTACAAATTGGCTTCCCTTTAGGTTGGTTTTTTGCCTCCATTTTGGTTGCTTTCATGATTGATCAACTCGGCATTAATTGGCGCTACACTTTTCTTTTGGCTCTTCTGTTTTTGCCCTATGGATGGATCATTCATAAATATCTTCCAGAGTCAAAAGTATGGCTTGCAGCCCAAGCTAGAAAAACAGACGATCAACCAAACCCCAGCACTATGATCTTATTCACCAAACAATGGAGAAGAAAATCACTGCTATTATTTTCAGGCCAATTTTTATACGCATTTGCCTACGGCAGTACTTTGATGCTGGTCTTGTATTTCACTCAAGCTAGAGGCTGGGATATAGTTGATGCCATCAAAATCGTTGGCTACTCCTATGGTATTGGTGCATTTGGCTATATCGCAGCAGCAATTGTCGGCGAGTTTTTGCTGACTCGAAGAAACACCATCATTCTCTGGGCACTCTTGGGCAGTATAGCATTCGTCTTCTTAATATGGTGGGCTAAGAGTTGGACCCAAGTTTTGGTTATGTATGGGATGATGACCTTATTTTTCTATGGTGCCTATGCGGTAATGGCAACATTTATTGCAGAGAATTTCCCAGCAGAACTAAGAGCAACAGCAGCAAGTTTTTCAGGTACATTGGCGATCAATTTAGGCTTTGGTTTGGGACCATTGGCGATAACATATGCAGCAACGAACTTTGGTTGGAATATGGCATATACCTATGTAGGGATCATTCCAATTATTCTAGCTGCAATGATTTTTTTACTGCTGAAGCCGGTACCGAGAGAAGACGTCTTTTAATCTATGTTAGTGACTGAGGTCTTGTCGGGCTAAACTCCCTGATACTTTTCAAAGTCACAGGTGTAATCATGGAAAGTATGGTTGGGCTCATAGGCAAATGGCTTCCAACCCAACTGGCCGTAACCTCCAGCGAGTGAAGTTGGTTTGATGAGACCAGCAGTTTGAACAACGGCACCAAAATTTTGTCTGTTTTTGAACATCATTGGATCCCAGCCATGATACATGTACAGCATGTTTTGGCCCACACCAGAGGTTAGGTGGGCTTGGCAAATAAACGAACCTGTCTTGTTAAATATTTGAATCAAATCCCCATCAACAACCCCTTTCTTTTCAGCATCTTTGGGGTTGACGTAAATATCAGGCTCTCCCCTTTGTAAGCTCAACAGAAAGCTGTCATCTCGCCACATACTGTGGATACCATGCCTTGCATGTCCCATGATCATTTTCATTGGATAACCTTCATTAACCAAAGCATCTATGTGCCTAGGCAAGACTTCATCAAACTCAAAGAACCATTCGTGATCGATATAAAACTGTTGCCTATGGGTAAGTGTCTTGTAGCCTCTTTTTTCGTGAACGCTTTCCCAAATATCGGAGTAATAGGGTGATTCTTTGCTGTGTACAGTTGTTTCTGAGCCCTTGTTTCTGAGAAAACCTTTTTCTGCTAACTCGTCGTATGACACACTCTGGATACCACTGGAATTATCCAGTAAGAATTGGATCACATCCTTTACCGATTTGATTGATCCATTTTTGGTGTAGTCATCCAAAAATTTCTTGAAGTCTCTTTTAATAGGCACCCCAATGACATTGTCATCTATAGGCTGTATATCACGTTCTATTGCTTTTTTGCTAATGGCTTCTGCCAATCTTTTGTAAGCCGTCCAGTCGTCAACAGATTCCCCTAAAGGCTCGACTGCTTTGTCGATGACTTGCATGTAAGGTGTTCTTGGCTCCAGGTGAAAATCATGCCGCTCATAGTGATGGGCGATTGGGAGAACGTAATCAGAATACATGGAAGTTATTCCCATATCCGTTGCAAAGCTGACAATGGTTTCCAACTTACTAAAAGCGGTTTCGCGCCATCTTTTTCCCGATGAACGCCAGGCTGCTGCATTGGTTCCTGAGAACATGCCCATTTTCCAAGGTACTTTGGAGTAATCCGGAAACCAACCACGGTCCACCGATTCTTGAAAGTATTTATCCATTTCCTCTGCCAATTCCTCTCCAAAAGCATCTCGATTAAGTTCTTTCATGTCAGCGTGAACATAATCCCAGCGAGAGAGAGTTGCAACCCTGAAAGCAGCAGCTGGGTTTGACAAAGCAAATGGAAACACGGCATCGTCTTTGGCAAGGTTGGTGATTGTTAGTCCACCACCTTCTTTTCCTGTGTTGCCAGTGATGCAAAGAAGTAAAAACAAGGCTCTCTGCAATAGATCACCGTGCAGATATTTTGAAGCTCGATAGCCTGCATAAATCATACTGGGTTTTGCACTTGCAAATTTTCTTGCTACTTGGCGAATGATATCCGCATGAATCCCGGTTATCTCTTGAGCCATTTCAGGGGTATGCTGAGCTGCACGTCTTTTAGTTAGTTCAAAAACCGTTGTGACCCTTACCGGTCCCTCTTTTGTTTCAACAGTCCACTCTCCCTCAATTGCAGGATCAATACCAGCCAACTCAATGGATGGCAGTTTAATCAGATGTTCAGGAGTTCCAGGCGGGGCTGTCGGTGTACCTGTCCCTGGGGCTTCCACCAGAGCGTTGGTGGCCTCATCCCAGAGGTAAAACAGATTATCCCTTGCCTCAGGAGTATCAAAATCAGTTTCTCTGAGATATTTGAGATTATCTGCTCTCACGAGAAAAGGTAAATCAGATTGTTCTTTGATGTATTCGGTATCAAAGCTCCGATCTTTCAAGATAGTGTGAACCATCGCCATTGCCAATGCGATATCGCTGCCAGGTTTTGGGTTTAACCATTTGCTTGCGTGCATCGCGCTAGCATTAAAATCAGGGGAAATGGAAATGACTTCAGTGCCGTTGTATTTTGCTTCCCAGAAAAAATGGGCATCTGGTATTCGAGTGACAGCTGGGTTGCAAAACCAAATTAAACAACACTTGGATTTATAAATTTCTGCCATTGTATTGCCAAGAGTGACATGGCCAAAAGTTATTTGGGCACCAGTAAACAGATCCCCCACACCAGCAAAAGCTTCGGGCATTTGCACGCCACTGATATTAGCAAAGCGGAGAAGGCTGGCATAAGATGCCCGTTTCATAACCATTTGGGTACCCAATCCACAGGTTACAGATTCCGGACCAAATTCGATATTGTAATCCAAGAATTTGTCTGCAACTTCCAGCATCGCTTGATCCCAAGAAATCCTTTCCCATTTGCCTTGTCCTCTCTCGCCAACCCTTTTTAAAGGGTATAAAATTCTTTGTTTGCCGTACATGTACTTGGAGTGACGCAATCCTTTCTGACAGCCTCTAGGACCGTAATCTGGAGCATCACTTGAAGCACCGTATTCGCCTTGCTGTTCTTCTCGCCAGACCACACCATTTTTAACATACACATTGAAGGCACATTGGCCTGTGCAATTGGTACCGTGTGTAGAATGGGTAATGCTATCCCAGGTCCATTTTTTTCTCGCCAGATCTTCCCACGATCGATAGGGTTTGGTATCGCTAAGATTGGCAATAGCAGGTTTTGAGTAGTTCAAAGAGAGGCCAATTGCAGATGCACTACCGAGTAAAAATTTTCTTCGTGTTGTTTTCGCAGACTTATACATCCCTAATAATCTATCATATTAATTCAGTTATGTACCATGCTGACCTGGCAGGACTAAAATTTTACCGCTCGCTCTGCCAATGGAAAATTCCACAAGAGGTATTCTGTCGTTTCCGAAATACATATCATCTTCAACGAACATAGTTGGAGATCCAAATCCTCCTCTTTCAATCAGATCAGTTGCATTGTTTTTAAGTCGTTTTAGATTCACCGTTGAATTAATTCCAGATTCATAATCGGTCGGATCCAATTCAAGTTTTGTTGCAATTTCTGTCAGAACTTCGTTGCTAGAAATATCCTTGAGCCCACCGAAATATGCATCAAAAACCAACCTGCTGTAATCAGCAATTTTATTTGCTTCAATGGCACAAAATGCACCACACAAAGCTTTTTTAGATACATTTTTAGGATCATCATTTCTGGGAGTTATTTTAAGACCACAATAATTGGCCCAATCTTGCAGGTCTTTTGTTTCATACTTTATCTCGGAGGGATGAGGAATTTTAGGATCAATAATTGAGCCAAGTTCTTGTTCAATATCTGCAAGCAGTATGGGTTTCCAATTGATTACAGAAACAGTTCTTGTTGTGGTTTGGATGAGCCGTTTAAAACTCAAGTAGGTCCAAGGGCAACAATAATCAAAATAATAATCTACGACTATTTTTTTTTCTGTCATCAGTTAAGTTTTCTCAGGGTTGTTTTAAGAACTTTGCCGCCAGCATTTCTCGGGATTGCATCAATGAGGCTTACTGTCTGAGGCATTTTAATTTTTGCAATTTTGCCTTCGCAGAATTGTTTGAGAGCATCTGTGTTTAATTCAACATTGTCTTTGGTGACCAAAAAAGCCTTCAGTGTTTCACCCCATTTTTCATCAGGAACACCAATCACTGCAGCATCGATAATATCAGGATGTTGAAATAACACTTCCTCTATCTCCCTGGGGTAGATGTTAATGCCTCCGGAGATCACCATGTCTTTTTTGCGGTCAACGATATAAAGATAGCCTTCATCATCTCTTTTAGCTAAATCACCAACAGTAAGCCAACCTTGGTCAAGTGCTTCCTCAGTTTCCTTGGGTCTTTTCCAGTAGCCATTGAAAAGGTAAGGGCTTGATGAAAATAATTCACCGACTTCATTTGGAGGGCATTCTTCTCCAGATGTATTGACAACCTTGATGTAGGTGCACGGGAAGGGTTGGCCAACACATTGAAGTTTTCTCAATTGATCGGCTGGCCTTAGGTTAGAAATGATTCCACCTTCTGTGGATCCATAGGTTTCATGGAGAACATCATCGCCATAGACCTTCACAATTTCTTCTTTGATTGCCTGAGGTAATGCTGCTGCGTTGGAAATGATTGTTTCTAGAGAGCCGGGCTTGTTTTTTTCCAATATTGCATTCTCCAAGCTAAGAATGCCATGAAAGTGGGTTGGCACACCAAAAAACCCAGTAATGTGTTCTTTTTTGAGGACAGTGACAATTTCTTCTGGGTCAAATTGATCCATAATTTCTGCGTACCCTCCAAAAAAGATCGGTGCCAGAGCAAAAATCATGCCAGCACCGTGGCACATCGGGGCAATTGCCAGAAATCGATCATCAGGAGAATAACATCCATACTCGACTGCCATGCCAAACAGTTGCAGAATTCTGGAGCGATAAGGCACCAACACGCCTTTTGGTTTACCTGTAGTTCCGGAAGTATAGGGTATGGTGAAGACATCCCATTCCTGGACAATGGGAAGATCGCTGATGGGCTTGGACTGATTGATCCATTCTTCCAGTTCGTTATTGATGGCAATTACTGTGGTAATGGTTTCGAAATGAACGTCCCTTAAAAGTTCTGCTGAAGACTCGTCCACAAACAATACTTTGGCTTCAACATCGTTGCAGATCAATTGGATTTCGATCGGGGACAGCTTTGGGCTAATTGTAGCCATGGCTATGCCTACTTGCGAGGCACCCAAAATAATTTCCATGTACTCAATGGAATTACTTGAAATTATGGCGGCATGATCCTTGGGGGTTAGCTTTAGATCATGGATAAGCCCGTTACTAATTCGATCCATGCGATCAGTCAGTTGTTTGTATGATCGTTTATTTTTGCCGTGTTTTAATGCTTGTTTGCTTGGATTTCGAGACATTGCTGCCCGAATGCCCCCAGCAATTGATAAGTGTTGAAAGGTTGGGGGTAGCATTATATTGCCTTTCATAGATGAAAAATTTTTAATTTAAATTAAATACCTTGAGGGCATTGTCTCGCATAATTAATTTTTTTGCTTCTTCGCGGAAACCAAGATCTTCTACTTCCTTGACTGCTCGGATTGGGTCAATGACTGGCCAATCGGTTCCAAACATGACTTTGTTTTTGCCATAGGAATTAGCATAGTGGACAAACGATTCTGGCCAGTATTTTGGTGCGTAGGCATCGCCAGCGGTAAATACATTTTCATGTTTCCAGCACATTGAAATCATCTCTTCAGTCCAGGGGATACCAATGTGGATACCAATCAGTTTTAATTCAGGGAAATCAATTGCAACCTGATCAAGATAAATGGGTTTGCCGACACTAGGGAGTCGCCTGTTTCTTGAGTAAATTAAATTGTGTCCAACTTGCATCATAATTGGGATATTAAGCTCAGAGCATTTAGCGTAATAAGGGTAATATTTTGCGTGATCAGGGGGCAGTTCACACCAGTGAGGGTATAAATGCGCACCCACAAAACCCATGTGATTTACTGCTTCTTCCAGATCTTTGAGCCCAGCCATACCCCTAAAAGGGTCAATTCCAGCCAAACCTGAAAAACGCTCTGGATGTTCTTGGCAAATTTCATAAACCCTTGAATAGGGAATTTCAAACGATTCCGGTACTCTGATGTCCCCAGCTCTTACGGCAATTAATAACGATCGCTCGATACCAGCAAGATCCATTTTTTCAAGGTATTGTTCTATTGTGACACCACCACGCATCTCTTTTGGCATTCGGACTTGTTCTTTAAAATCCTCATCCAAACCGGTTTGTTTCTGTTCCACTTCTTTTGGGGTAAACAAATTTACTACGATATCAATAATGCCTTCCATGTTGCTTTACCAATAATGTTTTAGAAATGTTTTATTCAGAAAAAGGCTAAAAAGTTGTTTTTACTGCCCATCAAGATCCCAGGGGCTGGTAGATCTTGATCTGACAGGAATCCCTGCTATTACAGGGCCCTGGGTTTTGGGGTCATAATTGACCGGATCACCCTTGATAACAACTTCTGCATTAAGTGTCACCCAATTGATTAGTGAACCATCGAGCCTAAAGATCCAAGAAGTTCCCATTTCTTCGCCTGCGACGAAGTGGCCGTGTTTAACTCTAGCAGGTCTGAAGAAATAAGCACCCGGAACGAAGCGACCAAAATTGTAATCCATATGTCCAGTTAAGGTGAATGCCTCTTCAAACACCGGATGGTGGATTAATCTGTCATCTGACCATCCCGGCGGTGCCCAGCCGAGCATGGTAATAAATCCTTTTTCATTTTCAGATTCAGGTGATGGGTCGTGATAGAGAATCTTAAGTTGCAGGAACCTTTGTGTGTCGCCTTCATAGATGTTGTCCATCCATTCCATCTTTGAAGAATCCACCATCGTAAGCTTACCTGGCTCCTCAGATGCAGTATTTCCACCTTCTGGTATGAAGTCGCTTTTGTCAGTCTCGGAGACTGAGAACCCCCAGTCACCGTATTCACGAAACAATAAAATCTCTGATTTTTCATCAACCGAAATGGCTGGTACTTTGAGACCTGCAGGGGCACGCCAATACATCCCGGGACCAAAAATTGTTTCACCCATTTTTATCCGACCTTCGAGGACAAACCATTCGGTATCTGCTTCATGGTAGCCACCTGGACGATCCCAAGCAGTTTCAAAATACAGTTTGGTTGATGCAGAACCATCTTCTTCATCATAGGACAGGTTTCGTTGCATAACTCTGCCGGTACCTCCATGCATTTCTGCAGGATGCCAACACAAATCACTTTGCTGAATGATTTCTACATGGGGTCTCATGTGACTGACCTCTTATTGTTTTATAACTCATTAAGAATATATGAAAGTTTATACTTGATAAAGAGTTGTCAAATTATTTTCATTAAATGATAATCATAGATAGCTTAATTTAAGGAGAGGAAGATGTCTGAAATAAGACTTTCATGGTCTGGTGCGGATGTTACTGTGACTGATGAATACTTGGAGATAACCCGTTTTTCAGTCAACATGGAGCAGAGTAGAGCTTTTAGGGACTGGCGAGTTCCAAGAGCAATAGAGTTAGCACAAAGAAATCTAGAAGCCTTGGAGGCTGACAATGCTTCGGAAGAAACACAAGCCACTTTAGCCATGTATATAGGAGAACTATATTGTTGGCAAGAGGTCGGTGAGGTTGTTGAACCTCCTGTGCAAACAAACTAAACAAGAACCCGTTAGAAAGGAGATCTAAGATGGATCAATATGAGATTTGGAAATTTCTGCATAT
>DTSX01000071.1:5278-8372 GCA_012965065.1 Gammaproteobacteria bacterium | reverse complement strand
TGTTTCATTAGGTTCTTATACATTTAGCAGAACCCCAATAATTGTAACCGAGTATCTTTGGTGTTCCTGGCAAATACATGGTTTCCAATTGAGAGATGGAGAATCCTGCCGATTCAATAAGATATGGTATATTCCGATTAACATTGCACCCTCCTGCTATCTTTTTCCAATAAGGGTTAATCCTTTCCTGCCACTTCAGCGTATTCTCATCTGGAGCCATGCCATGTTCACAAAATATCATAACTCCCTCAGGTTTTATGACTCTCTTTATTTCTTGTATTGCTTCCTCAACCTGGGGAATGGAACACAAGGTATAGGTGATAAGAACAGTATCTACAGAGTCATTTAAAAGAGGAATCTCCTCCGCCCCATTAAGTAAAAACTCCACATTCAAATCCAATTCTGAGGCAACTTTTTTTGCCATTTCATGGAGTTCTTCAGACGGATCAAGTCCCCATATTTTTTTGACCTTAGAAGTCTCATAATAGGGAAGATTTAGCCCTGAGCCTATTCCAACTTCTAGGATATCGCCTTGAGCTAGGGGAACAACTTTCTGACGTTGATACCGAATAGGTTTTAACCCACAAGTACAATTTAATAGTTTGGGAAGAATGTATCGATCGTAAAGTTTCATCTCTCTACCTTTTTTATTGTTATTCTCATCAATGAGGCTGTTGAACCAATCCAGCCCATTACACACAGAAACACAAGCCACTCTAGAATCGGTAAAGCCCATATTTCTGGTCGATTTTTTAAAATCTCACTAATCACTTGTGCATCTTCAAGGGGAGCCGGGAGAAACCATACGAACACAGCAAAAGCTAACATTGTTATGCCACTTGTTAATGCAGTAACTTTAGGTAACCGTGGTTGATGACTACATATAACATATAAGCTATAAGCAAGAGCCACCAGCAACCCCCCGTAGAAAAAAGTGTTTGCTACTCTGATATGAATTGCCAATTGATTCATAGGGAATACTCCTACAAGGGTCACAGATATAACTGTTACCAAGCCAATTACTCCTAAACCTACCCCCCAGATCCCGCCTATATGGATAGCTAATCCTAGCATGAAGAAAGAAGTGAGCAAGCCGCCTAGGATTAACCCTCCATTGAATATATGTGCAAGAGGGGATACACCTATTTCACCTAACTCTGAAATAAAATGATTGAGAAAACTGTAAGTTTCATTCTGCTTTCCCACGTAAGATGCTGCTGCTATCAATACACTTAAAAGAATAATGCATATACCTGCTTGGCCTATATACGAACTGGCAAAAATAAGTTTTTTAATCTGCATACATATCCTGGGGTTAAACGCAATAAATAGGAATCAAGTGTTATCTGTTGCTCGTCATTTCGTTGACCAGTTCTTCAACTATAAACAATGGGGGTTCTCCATGATCGAGTACAACGGAGTGAAAATCCCTTATATCAAAGCTCTCACCTAATTCCTGTTTAGCCTTTTCTCTTAATTCCAAAATCTTAAGCATGCCAACTTTATAACTGCAAGCCTGTCCAGGCCACACGATGTATCTCTCTATTTCTACAGTCACTTCCGTATCTGACATACCGGTTATTTTCTTCATATAATCTATGGCTTCTTCTCGCGTCCAACGCTTGAAGTGCATCCCGGTATCAACAACAAGTCTGACAGCCCTAAATAATTCACTCTGCAGGACCCCTAATTCATCGTAAGGATTATCGGCAAGGCCAATTTCTGAAGACAGTCTTTCGGCGTACAGCGCCCAGCCTTCACCGAATGCTGACGTGTAGTATCCAAATCTTCTGTACAAGGAAAGATCATCGTTTTCTAAGTTGAGAGCATTTTGCAAATGATGTCCTGGTATAGCTTCGTGAAAAGCCAAGGCACGCATACTGTAGGTTGGAGTTTGTTTAATATCATAGAGATTTGCATAAAAAACACCCGGCCTACTCCCATCCAATGCTGGGGACATGTAATAGCCTCCAGCTTGATTTTGTTCTGAGTATTCTGGAACCGCCCTGACTTCCACTTTGGACTCAGGCATTTTATGAAAACTGCTCTCTGCTGCACTCCACGTTTCTTCAACAATATCAGCATAATCTTTTACCACCACTTGCTTCCTATCCGGAGTATCTGCGTATAAAAATTTAGGATCAGCATTGAGTTCGTTCATCAACTGACCGACATTTAAATTATTTCCATACCCCAACTGGCCAAGGATTTCTTGCATCCGTTTGGTAATCCTTTGTACTTCACTAAGACCAATATTATGAATTTCCTCAGCAGAGTAATTGGTCGTTGTATAAACCTTTAGTCTGAGAGCATAAAAATCGTCTCCATTTGGCAGAGACCATACCCCATGATGCAGGTTTGCATGAGGCAAGGTTGCATACATGAATCCCAGCAAAAGACTAAATCCAGGTTTAACACTGTCTTCTATGGCTAAATCCAGCTTTGAGACTAAATCTTTCGAGGTTTCTGTATCTAATTCCAATTGCTTAATTTTTCTTACAAAAACCTCCCTTAGGGGGTTTTCTTCTTTTTCATAATTCAGAAACTCAGTTAGTTGTCTAATAACGTGGTCAAATACGAACTTTGGTGGGTAAATGCCTTCTTCTCGTTGTGCATCCAGAACTTCCAGAGTTGCTTTAAAAGAATCGTCAAATAAATTGAGTCTATCAATGTAGGCCTTGGCTTCCTTAACACTCCTGATTGGATGAATATCGGTCATGAATTCAACCAGGTTTAAATGAATGCCTCCTATTTGGTTTAAAGGATAGCTGTGATAGGGAAATTTTTCTGCTTCTTCAATGGTATTATTCAGGTCAAATACAGCAATCTTCTTGGTTATCTTTTGCTGTTTTGTAAGTGAGGTGTCGTTGAAAGCTAGCAACATTGATTTCGCTTTTTTAGCCTCAATCAGATCTTCCTCCAAATCCTCCAATCCGGTAATGGAAATTTTAGATTGATGGTGTGTAATCCAATTAAATCTATCAACTATTCCCATATAGGTTAGAGCTTCAGGTGAGTCCAAGAATTCCAAAATAACTTCTTTTCCAAGGTAATGGTCTAAGGATAAGGGTTTCATAAAAAATAAATTTCCTAA
>DTSX01000071.1:0-5178 GCA_012965065.1 Gammaproteobacteria bacterium | reverse complement strand
ACACATTTGTCTGCTTTGAGTGGGATGCTGGTATTCCTAGCAAAAATACTTGAACCAGAATAACAAGTTGCTCTAACCAGAAGAAGTACATTCTCCGCATCTGCATATTGTGCTTGGGCAACTGGTACATAAATCTTTCCTATGATCAGTACTAAACATAAGGCAATGATGCCAAGTAAAAAATTTTTCATAGCGTTCTCCTGAAATATTGATTAGTTAAATCTACTCCAACCCCTCTAGAGCCTCAAGTTTTAGGGAATACATGTGGTTCAATGAGAAGAGGATGTCGAGTTATTCGACTGTTAATACGAAACGGCCATCCGTCGCTGAACTGAGAATGTTTGGTTTAAGAAATGCCCAGGCGGACTCCGCGTCACGAGTGTGTGCATCCATAAACGCCAGTGATGCAGCGTTAAAGATTGCAAGCCCATCATAATCCGGCGCCTTATCAACATCACGGTGTATCAGTCCGCCAAAATAGTGATCGCCGCGTTCGATCAATAGCAGATATTTATCACCTGTCGACTCGTCAGGCAGCGTTAGAATCTCGTTCTGATACTCAGCTTCTCGGCGACCATCGCCCATCAGACCGTAATCCTCTGACCCTGTTGACAGAAAAGTCGGAGCCGAACCTCCCTTCCAGGTGTCATCCGGCATCATAGCCATCTTGCCAGGATCACTTAACATGACTGCAGCCATGAAGCGGTCTTCACTGCTTTCGGTTACGTAATTGTTGGTCGGGTTTCGAATTCTCTGCCCGGTATTGACCAACACCACTTGAGTGCCGATGGAGTGGCCGGCAGCAATGATCTGGTGACGATTCAACTTGCCCTTTAAGCCTGGATTCTGCCCCTCGATTGCGTCGAGGTTATCGAGGATAAACGACATGTCTGAGATTCGGGTGTGAATAATACGAATCATGTCTTCTGTCTTACTCGGAATAATACCGTAGTTGGCGTCTAGGTGATTCGGGAGGATGACTACATAACCACGTTCGGCCCAAAACTCAACAACCAGGTTGTATTTGTCACTCGAGGAAAATGTACCGTGCGAAAAGACGATGATCGGGTACGGTCCACCCTGATCTGGGTAAACAATCCGTAATGACATTTCTCTGTTTTCTACTGAAACTGCCAATGTCGCTCTTCCATCCTTCGTAATCGATAGGGGTCCGATTACTCCGTCGTAAAAAGTCTGAGCATTGCCAACACCGATTAAGGACGCTGCAATCAGGGTTGAAAAAAGAAATATTACTTTCTGCATTAAAGCCATTAAATATAAATTGGAACCGCCTAATCTCCTGCTTTAATTCCTGTAGTCCAAAGGCGGTTTTCGATCTCCTAACAACGGTACATAGTTAAAGCCCTCACCTACTCTGTTTTCCAATTCTTGTTTTGCTTTGGATGCAATGGAAGGATCAAGATAAATTTCTATAGCCGTTTCTGATAAAATCTCCGCAGCTAGTTTTGTACCCTTCAAGCCTATAGTTGTTCCTCCAGCGGCAACAGCTTGCCAGGAATGGGCTGAAGTTCCAGGAACCCAGGTTGCTACGCGTAATCCAGCCGTTGGCACCAACCAACTGACATCTCCGACATCAGTCGATCCATGGCCATGAGTGGGTTTATAGGATAGAACCTTTTCTTGGTCTCCGAGCTGAGCTGTTGGGCTCAAGAGTGTTTGATAGATGGTATTAGCAAATTTGTTTTCTATAGAAGAATAGGTTATGCCACCTCTTGCAGAAAGCTTCTCATGCATTATTTTTTGTAGAGTGTCATTAGGCATTAACGAGTAATTCCCATGCATAACCTCGAAACTCACGGTTGTTTCAGTCCCCATGGCAGCGCCTTTGGCAGCTTTCACTACCCGATTGAAAAGCTTTTCTACCATCTGTCTTTTGGGGTGCCTTACATAATAGTAAACCTCAGCTTCGTCAGGAATAACATTGGGAGCCAGTCCACCTTTTGTAATTACATAGTGAATTCTAGAATCTTGCGGCATATGTTCTCGCATAAGATTGACCATCATATTCATGGACTCCACTCCATCTAGAGCTGATCTGCCTTTTTCTGGAGCACTGGCAGCATGGGCTGAAATTCCTTTGAAACTAAATTTGGCTGATTTATTTGAATTCGAAGTTCTGGGTCTGGCATGATTCTGACTTGATGGGTGCCAGTGAAGCACTACATCGACGTCGTCAAATAAGCCATCTCTAGCCATGTAAACTTTGCCTGAGCCTCCTTCCTCGGCAGGCGTTCCGTAAAATCGTATGGTTCCTGTTTTTTTATTACTAGTTAGCCATTCTTTAACCACTACAGATGCCCAGGCAGAACCAGCCCCAAAAAGATGGTGTCCACATGCGTGTCCAGCAATATTATCTTTATATTTTTCTTTAAACGGTGAAGCGGTTTGCGCAAGACCCGGCAGGGCATCAAACTCGCCTAAAATTCCAATAATTGGTGATCCTTCTCCATACTCTGCAATGAATGCTGTAGGAATATTAGCCACATTATCTTCGATTCTAAATCCCTCTTTTGCAAGACTCTCTTTAAGCAAACTCGAGCTTTGATATTCTTGGTACCCAACTTCTGCAATGTCCCAAATTTGCAAAGCAACTTTCTCAAACTGTTGTTGATGAGAGTTAATGCTTCGATCCAAATCAGAATGATCCACAGCCCAACCATTAGAAGTCAAGACAAGGCCAGCGAGTACAATTAGTTTTTTCATCAGATGTTAAATTATATCTCAGTCATTGTTGCTGAACATTTCTTTGTAGAATCGGTACCAGTCACTTTGAAACATTTCTTGGGGATCGTATTTAAGTTTGAGCTCTAAAAACATTGGAAATTGCGGATAAGCTTCAAGCAATTGATCTTTCCTAGCCCATCGATGGTAAGTGAGGAAATAAGAACCATCGTGATTTAATGCCACATCAATCAAAAGTTGAAAATCACTGCGAGCTTTTTCTAATCCCAATTCGGAATGTTCCACACGTAGATTTAACACAATACAGGCGTAGTCCTGTTTTGCCCAAGGGAGAAAAGTTTCGGTATCGGTTTTGATCAACCTGATGGTTCCGTAGATGATATCCAACTGCTGCTCCTCATTTGATAGAGAAAGATCTGTCATGAAATCATAGATTCTATCCCGGGGAACATACACCTCACTGATCATTAAAGATCCAAGTTTGTAATCTGGAAGTGTCTTCTTTAAGTAAGCCTCATAATTTTCATCGTAATACCCCAATTGATGGGTATCTGTCCAATAAAGTTGGCCACTGGTACTCAAATAATAATTGGTGTAATCCTCAAAAACTTGGGCTTTATTTGAATGGGCTAATGCTAATAATTCTTTCCATTTATCCGATGAGATCTTTCTTTGTTGTTGAGGTATTGGTGAGTCTAAAGGAACGGGTTTATAAAATGAGTAGACGCCCCTTGTTAAGAAGTCCTCTGCTGCCCCATCAGTTTTAAATTGAAGATCACCGTACAAGTATCCGTCGTTAATTCTCTGACTGGTCTTAGCGGCAAAATTAGACAAGTTAATAATCTCTACATGGCGTTTTAACTTTTGCCTAGGAGATAATCTCAGATCAACTTCGGTAATCACCCCAAACAGTCCATACCCACCGATCACAAGTCCAAATAATTCAGCATTTTCTTCCCGACTTACATTAATTTTTTTACCTTCGGCATTTATTATTCTGAAACTTTCAACATCCTGAACCATGGGTTGCAACAACAGACCCCGCCCATGTATATTGGAAGATAATGCACCTCCTATTGACAGCCGGTCTGCCCCGGTTTGTTTTTGGGTAATACCCCATTGTTTTTTGCTGTATTTTTGAGAAGAAATTAGATATTCAATTAGTTCGGGCCACTGGATGCCTGCTTCAACAGTTACAATTCCATTTTTTCTATCGAATTTAAGCACATCATTCATAGCAGACATATTTAAGTGGACCGTACCTGTGCCGTACTGCTGACCTCCCATTGAATGCTGTCCTCCTGAAATGCTGATGGATTTATCATGTTTTTTGGCATGTTTGATCAAACTCAAGACTTCATACGTAGACTTGGGATGGTGAATTGAATCGACTGTTGTGGGATTAAGCTTGGAATGAAGATCATTCAGAACATTTTGTTGAGATGTACTTTCAGACCAACTCAGCCCAGAAAAGGAAGCTATTAAAAATAGAATGAGTAAATATTTTTTCATTTATTTTGCTGCATAAATAAACTTAAATTTCTCTACCAACACTGGCATATCAGCGGTGCAAGCTCTGTTATGCTTCGATAACAAGCCATTCCAGTACTCTGTGTGTAAAGGAATCCATACATCCAGATCTCTTACCGGAGGACCATCCAGCGAAGTGTCATTAAGACTGATTTCGCCAAATGTGGTTTCATAAACACTTGTTATCTGAACAACAACCTTGGGTATCCCATCATAGGATACAAGAATTATAGGAGTATCGGGCATAGCTTTAGGATGTCCTTCGGCTTCCATAAGCCATGGCAAGCTATAAGTTCCTATTTTCTCGCCAGTTTTTATAAACTCAATAATCAGATCTGTAGTCTCTTCGTCAATGCCTATGGACCTAACCTGATGATCTCTTGCAATTTCTGGCACTGCTTTAATGGCTTGCTGCCAAAATGCGTCCAATAATTCCACATCCGGATTTTGTTCAGGCCCAGCATCCGCTATGACTATATGACGTTTCATAAATTAGCAATATATAAGATTTGGTCCATCAAGATTAGGCATTTCAAACCCAACCTGGTCGAGTTTTTGCACAAGTTCTTGTTGGGTTTCCTGCTCTAAAGAGATAAATGGGGGTCGGACAATCGTCCAATCAAGATCTTTTCTGTAATGTGAGACCACCGATTTCAGTGCAGGAATCATTGGGTAGGCTTCCACTGTATGGCGAACCTGATTTAGCCGCTGTTGTAAATCGTCTGCCCGATTGGATTTCCATTCCTTATAGAGATTGTGTATTGCAGATGGATTGATGTTTACAGTTGCAGAAATACATCCAGATCCCCCTGCTCGCATAGTTTGCAGCAGGAAGGTTTCACTGCCACAAAACACTCTGAAGTCATCCCATTCACGTTCCAGTATGCTTTGCGTGTTTTCCCAATTTCCTGAACTGTCCTTAATCCCGGCTATTACACTAGGATA
>DTSX01000070.1 GCA_012965065.1 Gammaproteobacteria bacterium | reverse complement strand
ACACAGATGTTTTTAATGCCTTTGTTTCCGTTGCCGACGACTCTTATATTGAAAATCGGATTGGCAGCATACTTGATAAAGATCTAAATCCTATGCCCATAGCCATAAAAGATAACATTGACGTTCATGGATTGGCCAACACAGCAGGATCCATTGCCCTGAAAAATAATTTCCCTAGAAGCGACGCTCATTTAATAACAAAACTCAAAAAGGGCGGTTACTATGTTGTCGGGAAAACCAACCTTTCCGAGTGGGCAAATTTTAGGTCCTATGAATCGGTAAGCGGCTGGTCAAGCATTGATGGCCAAACCCAAAACCCATACGGTGATAACAGGAATCCCTGTGGTTCCAGTTCTGGATCAGCAGTCGCTGTGGCTGCCGGGTTGGTCCCTGTTGCAATAGGCACCGAAACCAATGGTTCCATTTCATGCCCTGCTTCAGTAAATGGAGTTGTTGGCATAAAGCCTACAGTTGGATTGGTCAGCCGTTCAGGAGTTATTCCAATCTCAAAGACACAGGATACAGCAGGGCCAATGGCTAAAACCGTGAAAGAAGCGGCAAGGGTCCTTGAGTATATTGCTGGTTATGATCCCAAAGACAGGGCAACGCGTGCAATCCCTTCCGATTTCAATTTTCAATTTACACAGAATTTAAACAAGCTATCACTTCAGTCTAGAAGGATTGGGTTGTTGTCTTCTGGATCTAAAGATACAGAAGGCAGTAAATTATTGGCAAAGGCTACTAAAATATTTGGAAAACTTGGCGCCGAAGTATTAACCATCTCTGAAACCAAAGAGTACCCTGGCGAAGAAGAATTTTTTGTTTTACTGTTTGAATTTCGACAAGGCATCAATAAATACTTAAGAAAAACTAACTCAGATTTACAAAATTTAAATCAGCTAATTGCATTCAATAATCAAAATGAGGATGTAGTGATGGAACACTTTGGCCAAGAAATTTTCATCGAAAGTGCTGAAACCTTAGGTCAGAGGGGAAAATACATGCGTTCGGTTGAGCTAACAACAAGAGAATCAAGAAATTACATAGATAGTCTCTTAAATGAGTACAACCTTGATGCTTTGGTGGGCCTAACCCGTGGACCAGCTTGGCTAATTAATTATGACGGAGGTGATGAAAAGGCAATAGAAGATCAGCGATCGTGGGGGACTGGAGGATTTGCAGCCATGGCGGGGTATCCTCACATCACCATACCATTTGATCTTGTCGATGGTTTACCTGTGGGCATCTCATTCATTTCCACTGCTTGGGATGACAAATCCATTATAGAAATGGCATATGCTTTTGAACAAGAAAATGAGTTTAATACCCTTCATCAAGCCCCAAGCAAAAGCGAACAAGAACAACGTTTACAAAAAATGCTTTCATCATCGAGACCCATTGATGCTGGAAAATCTCTCTGGACTGATGAATTGACCTGGATGGAGATTCGCGATCTCATTGCAAGTGGATACACCCAAGTGATTGTACCAACCGGTGGTATCGAGCAAAATGGACCCTTTCTTTCTACGGGTAAACACAATGTAATCCTTGAAGCCACCTGTCCGGCAATTGCCAAAAAATTAGGAAATACCTTGTGTGCTCCGATCATTAAATTCGTACCCGAAGGCAGCATTGAACCTCCTTCAGGTGCGATGCGTTTCCCAGGATCAATCAGTCTGCGTGCAGAAACTTACCGGATGCTCTTGGACGATATAGCGAGTAGTCTTAAGCAGACAGGTTTTAAGAATATAATTTTCATAGGTGACAGCGGCGGCAATCAAACAGGCATGGAGATTGTTGCTAAAAAGCTGAACCAACGCTGGAGTGGTTCTGGAGTCTTAGCTCACTATATACCCGACTACTACAACCCTGGCTGGGGAGAAACAGAACGTTTCACAGAGGAAGTCCTTGGAGTTACGGAAACAAGCAATGATGGCCACCATGACGATATTTGGGTGACTGCAATGATGATGGTGACTGATCCCGAGCAGGTTCGTTTTCATCAGCGTGTTGATGCTGGGCTTGCATCTATCAATGGAGTTGAGATCACACCAATTGATAAAACAATTGAGCTTGGACGCAAAATGCTCGAGTTCCGTGCTGAATTTACCGCAACTGCAATCCGTAAGGCTATGCAAAGTTCAAAGCAGTAACTTTGTTATTGCTAGGTCCGTACGAACCTAACTCTAGCAAGACATGCAGTTATTGTTGTTTATGGCGCCGAGTTGTTCCAATAGATCGATGGTTTTTGGATAGGGTATTACACGCTCGATAGGTCCGTTTGCCATGTCGACAGTTGTTTGTCCTTTTCTACTCACAACCGTGACATCGGCGCCCTTGTCAAGGAGGTATGTAATGACTTTATTATCTCCTCGCGATGCCGCATGATGCAATGCTGTATAGCCATTGGCGTCGCGTAAGTTAACATCCGCCCCACATTCTTCGACTAAAAATTTGACTGCCGGTAGCCAATTGCCCGGAACATGTCGGTGTGCAGTACCGACAAAATACTGACCATATCCAGCTCCCGCAGCTAGATGGATTGGGTAGAGGGAAGGCCCTCCGTTCGGAATCGGTGGCAAACCCGAATGATCTACTTCTTCTTTGACCGGTTCTTCAGGGTCAGCTGTTTGATCCATTGGCCTGCGTCGTTTCGGTCGCTTGATATTGGGTATATCTGGTTTGGCTCCATATTCTTTTAACAGGTGCATTGCATCTAGATCGAGAGCCTGTGTCGCACGCCAGAATGGCGTGGCTCCTGAATAGTGAATCCCACCGCTGCTCATGACAAAGAATGTGTATTCGGTGTACCAGAGATGTTGATTCATCCGAATGTTTGGATCTGCGCCAGCTTCAAGCAGTGTTGCAATAACATCAAGATGTGTTGCTTGCTGTTGTTGATGCTCGATTGGATGTGCGTATGAAGCTTTGGGTGCCCATTTCCTTTCCAAAACTGCAAACAACGGTGAGGTCCCAGCATTGCTGACAATATTTGGATCTGCTCCCCGTTCTATGAGTTTCGGTACAAGATCAAACTGTCCATTGATTGCAGCCATCAACAGTGGGGTGGTTCCATCTCCAGACGGTTGATTAATATCAACATTGATATCGAGAAGAACATCCACTGCCTCCTCATGACCTTGTCTTATTGCGTGCAAGAGTGGCGTGAGTCCACCCCACTTACTGACCATCTGACCATAGGATTGCCTTGACTGATTTTCTCCCTGTTCAGTCTCAGAAATCAATTCATAAACGGGCTCACCGTCGGCATTATAGGTTAGTACAGTTGGCAAATCAGGTTGCCTTATTGCAGCTGATTGTTGATTTTCTACTCCGGTATCAACGGTAGCAGTTTCCCTATTGTCCTTCTCTTTTTGAATATCAGACCAATTGCGTTGGATTTGACGCCCGGCTTCAATTGCTGCTTGTACCTGACTGGCTGTCGGTAGCCAATCAGTGCCCCCGCCTTCCTTTTCTTTGAATTGGGCAATGATTTCGTTAATTCTCTTTTCTGCTGTTTGATCAGCTTTTTCCATTTGTACAACATCAACTGTATTCGACGATAACGTAGGGTCAGCGCCTGCTTCAAGCAAAGCATGCATTACCCCAATATGGTTTGCAGCGGCAGCAAAAACAAGCGGCGTTTGCCCCCAAGCGTTCTCCCTAGCGTTGGGGTGTGCTCCTGCTAAAAGCAGAGCAGTCACACTTTCTATGTCGCCGGATGCAGAAGCGAGGTGTAATACAGTAGAGCCGGAGTTAGCGGTTTTTATGTTTGGATCAACACCTGCATCCAGCAAGATTTTTATTATGTCTGCGTTGCCTTTTCTAGCTGCTAAATGCAGTGGTTTATATTGTCCAATTCTAGTTCCAGCCACAAAATTGGCACCGGCGTAGATCAAAACTTCTGTTAATTCGGTATCTCCCCTCTCAGCTGCCCAGTGAAGTGCAGTCATGCCATCTCCTTGGGGTGTATTTACATCAACCCCCTCGTGTAGTAGTTGCTTAATCAAAGCTACATCACCGTTCTGTGCAGCATCAGCAACAGGACTTTCTATCGCATTTGCTTTGGTAAATAGAAGTGGTATCAAAAGGAAAAAAATTTTTATATTTGGCAACTTGATTTTAACGATCTTCATAGCTTTAGCCTTTATGACTTGATCAGAGTGACATTTCGCCAGTACTGTCACCAAAACTTTCCAGATCATGACCGAGTTTTTGTAACAATGTCAGCATCGCATTAGCCATGGGAGTTCCACTTGGTGCCTTGATGTGTTTGCCCCCATTCAATTGACCATTGGCCCCACCAAAAACAACCAAAGGGCACCGACGATGGTTATGGAGATTGGCATCCCCCATTGGTGAACCCCAGATGATCATCGACTGGTCTAGGAGACTCTGTTCCCCATCATAGGTATCTTCAAGTCGTTTCAAGAAATAAGCCATTTGACTCACCCGGTACTGGCATATCTTGTTGAATTCCAAAACCCCTTTCTCCGTGTCTCCATGATGGGATGCTGGATGAAAGGCTCGATCCGAGCCACTTTCAGGAAAAATGCGGTTGGAAGCATCACGGCCTGTTTTAAATGATATGACTCGAGTCATGTCGGTCTGGAAGGCAAGAATTTGCAAATCAAACATAAGCTGCATGTGTTCAGAGAATGAATCTGGAACACCGGGAGGAGCTCCAGGTAAGACACGTACTTCAATACTGGTATTTCCAGTTTCGACTTTTTGAATGCGGCGTTCAATTTCACGCACACTGTCTAAATAGTTGTTCATTCGCCTACGATCAACAGAGCCCAGTTGCCTATTCATCTGAGCGATTTCTGTAACAACCCAATCAAGAATACTGCTTTGAGTTTTACGTCTGGCTGCTCGCTCTTCTTTTGTGCCCCCAGCACCAAAAAGCATGTCGAATGCGGTGCGCGGATTACGGATCATAGTCATCGGAGTTGTTGGTGAGGCCCAGCTGATGCAGTCGGTATAGGAGCAAGAATAGTTGTAATCGCAACCACCACCCTTATCTGTCGGTTCGATACAAAGTTGCAATGAAGGCAGTATAGTATCCTGACCGAAACGTTGTGCATGCAGCTGATCTAATGAAACACCACAATGAACATCCGAGCCCTGAGTTTGTTTTGGATGTGCATGAGTCAAGAATACGGCTGACGAACGAAAATGATCCCCCCCGATCTCAGCAGGAGTAATCGGTTCTGCCATGCGGGCATCTGTATTACTGACGATAGTGAAATGTTCACGCCAAGGTTCCAAAGATTTCAAAGGGTTGTCTGCTACCAATTGATAGTCACGCCCAACGATTGATGGAGCGAAGAGCAACTTCTCGGCTCCCTGTTTATTGCAGCCAGCGAGACCATGAACTTCTTCAATACAAACAAGGCGAATCTTGTTTGATTCCTCAGCAGCACCAAATGCAGGAGTCATCGCGTCAAGTAATGGCAAGGCAATGCCTGCTCCCGCTGCTTTAAGAAATTTCCTTCGAGGAATTGTTTTTCTGCTTATAAAATTCATCTTGGTGTGCTTAAACTTTCCAATTTTTACTATTAATGTGCAATATTATCAAGTGTGTTTCCATCATCAAAAATTGCTTTTTTCTTCCTAAATTCATCACTCATAACCACATTCAGGACAAAAGAAGACATCCGGTAGTCATTCTTTTCGGCTGCAGCGACAATTTTACGAATTGTAGGTTGATCTTTTGCTTCAATGCGTCGACCCAGTCCAAAAGCCATGAGGTTTTGAGTAAACTGTCTAACTAAAGGGATCGGTCGTTGAAGTAGCTTTTGTGAAAGATCGGCGGGTGTAGCTATAGGTGTTCCATCGTAGAAAATGCTTCGGGTATCAAGGGGTGAGTCGTTCTCCCGAATACGCCATTTGCCAGTTACATCGAAATTATCTAATGCCAGACCAATGGGATCCATGAGTCTGTGGCACGCGGCACAAACTGGATTTGAACGATGCATTTCCAGACGTTCTCTAGTGGTTAAAATCCTTCCAGATTCTGAGCCTACTGTCTCTTCCAGGTCTGGTATCCCGGGAGGTGGTGGCGGTGGAGGCGCACCAAGTAGTACTTCCAATACCCACTTACCTCTCAACACTGGCGAGGTTCGGTTGCCTAATGAAGTTTGCACCAAGATGCTGCCATGACCGAGGATTCCACGTCGTTGGTCATCGGTGTATTCAACTCTTCGAAATTCTTCACCGAGGACGTTAGGTATTCCATAGTGCTGAGCAAGCCGTTCGTTCATGAAACTATAATTGGCATTGTAGAGCTCTAGCATGCTGCGATCTTCGCGCACCAGGTTATAAAAGAAGAGTTCGGTTTCACGACGCATAGCAGTCATCAATTGCTGACTATAATTCGGGAACCAGAAGGCATCTGGTTCTACTTTTTCTAAATCTTGTAGCCGCAACCACAAAGAAGCAAATCGTGTTGCAAGTGCCTCAGAACGGGGATCAGCTAGCATTCGTAGTACCTGTGCTTTGAGTATCCGATTTCTCGATAATTTACCCCGGTTAGCGAGTTCAAGTAATTCTGCATCTGGATTGGTGCCCCAGATAAAGAATGATAGCCGCTTTGCTAGTGCCATATCATCAAGTGTGTAAACATCGCCAGGAGCAACTTGATTCGGTTCACGCTCCATGCGCAATAAGAAGTGAGGACTGGACAGGATTGCCTCGAGGGCGGTACGCACCCCGATTTCAAAACCACCGTCTTCTGCTCCCATTGAGTAAAAATCCAAAAGAGCCTTGATATCGTCTTGTGAGGCTGTTCGTCCATATGCTTTAGTTGCAAGCTGGGACAAGATTTTCTGGGCGCAGGGCACTTCCTCAGCTGAAGTGGTAGGGCGGCATGTAAAAATTTGTTTCCTCGTCCGGGTTTCTGAAACGCCAGTAGGATTATATGGCCCTTCAATGGTTAAGCGTATCAGGTGTGGAAGCGAAGTCGTGCCGTAACTGGTTTCAGTACCAGTTAGTGACCAGTCATTAGGTCGGATCAGGTCCTCATACGGTCCCTCCATTTGTCGGATGAATGTAGCGGTCGTACGTCGTTCTCCAGCACGAACAAAAACAGGGTTCGTTTCCATAGGGAATTTTTTGCGTCCTTGAAAATCTATTTCGCCCCCGTATTGCACGACGGCAAGGCGTTCGCCGTCTACAGAGATGTCAATGTCGTGATAACGTTCACCCCAGCCGGACATGAATCCCATCTTAAAGATGTATTCTCCATTGGCTGGGAAATTGTGCAATGCACTAATTCCACCTCTGGTCCCGTATGGTGCCCCCTCAACTGGCTCCCACTCATGCTGTGATACGGACGGTGAATTGGTATAGGTCTTTGCCAGAGTTGGTGCGTTACTCTGACCAATTGCTCTTCTGGCGATATCACTCGCTGCGGTTAGATAGGCTGTAATCGCAGTTGGGGACATAGTCTGTACGTCAGCTATGTTGTCAAAACTTGCACTGATTTGATCTTCAGGCAACCATTCTTCTGGGTTGACGGTGAGTCCAAGAACATCCTTTATTTGTTGCGCGTATTCTGCTCGGTTGAGTCGTTGAAACGGTCGGGTTCCCGGATCATTGCGTTTTCGGGAAGCTCTATCAAGTTTTATTTCTATTGACTTTGCCAGTTGTTGCAACGTTTCCCTGTCCGGTCTTGGAGCTTCTTGTGGAGGCATCATTCCCGCGCGTAATTTGAGGATCATTTTTTCTGCTATAACCAGATTTAGTTCCGGATGGTCAGCATCAAAGTGTTGCAGGCTCATCCCACCTTGCAGGATGATGTCGTTGTGACAAAGAACACAATACTGTTTGATGATAGGCGACACTGACTGTGCTTCTTTAGCAAGCGTTGCTGTTGATAGAATGACAAGGCCAATCAAAACCGTGAAAGAATGTCGCCATGGGACACTTTGCTTTTGGTCATTCATGTTCTCTATATCTTGGCAGATTGCTATTTATTAAGGCAAGCTATTCAGTAAACAATAGCTATACTTAACGGCTTGCTTGCAGTCCGTAGATTATGATGTCATTTGCTGTAGAGCAAGGAAATTACTTATATACTTGTTTGTAAAGATTGAATTGTTTGGTAGAAACATTGAAACCTTCGTTGACACATTTAGCACTTCATGTCAGGGATCTGGATGCCTGTATTGAGTTTTATCAGTCTTATTGTGAGATGCAGGTTGTGCATCAACGGACAAGCCATGATCACCAGGTTGTTTGGTTGGCTGAAGAGGGCCGTGAAAATGATTTCATCCTTGTGGTTTTGCCAGGCGGCCCAGGTCGAGATCAAGCGGAGAAAGATTTTTCTCATCTGGGTTTCGCTCTCGAAAGCCGTAAGTCAGTCGATGCAATCGCAGAACGAGCCCGGGAAGAGGGGATCTTGGTATGGGAACCTACAGAAGAACCTTATCCCGTAGGCTATTACTGTGGAGTCCATGATCCTGACGGCAACTTCGTAGAATTCAGTTACGG
>DTSX01000069.1 GCA_012965065.1 Gammaproteobacteria bacterium | reverse complement strand
TAAAATTTTATACATCAAATCAAGAGAACAATAAGCCAGAGTTTGTTGAAGGGGGGTTCGTAGAAATAGAGGAAACTGGAGAATATGGTAGTGATGTTATCGAGTTGCCAGATGAATTGCGAAAAGAGATACACAACTCCTTAAAACCTCAATTGGAAGCATGGAGCAAAACCGAGCTTATACCGACTTTTGTCTATGGGATAAGAATTTATAAAAAAGGGTCGGTTTTAATTTCTCACAGAGACAGGCTCAAGACACATATTATTAGTGCCATCATTAATGTGGACCAAGAGGTTGAGGAAGAATGGCCCATCATCATTGATGATAATTATTATCGAAAACATCAAGTATTTCTCAATCCTGGTGAAATTGTTTTCTATGAGAGTGCCCGGCTGATCCATGGTCGTCCGCTGCCACTGAAAGGCAACAAGTTTGCTAACATTTTTTGTCACTTTATGCCTGTGAACATGGAAAAAGATTAAATGCTCTCAAATTACAAGGCCCTGTGTGTTGGCTCTTTCATTCTAATTGGCTCGTTTACGTTAAGGTTTTTGTATTTAGGTGATATTCCTGGATCTACATTTGATGAAGTTTTTTACCCCCGTTATGGTTTTAATTACCTAACCGGTGAAAATTTTTTCTATTCACACCCTCCACTCGGCAACTATATTTATGCCGCTGCTATCTGGATCTATTCTCAACTGCCTTGGATTGATCTAGCTTCCATTGATACCCTGTCATTTGAACAATTACCTCCACTAAGCTACCGATGGATTAATGCGTTATTTGGCTCGTTATTGTGTCTGCTTGCTTATTTTGTTTCATATGCGGTATGGAAGAATAAAAATTTTGCCCTAATCGTTTGCTTTTTTGTTGCTATTGATGGGTCTCTGTTGGTTGATTCCCGATTTGCTTTGCCTAATATCTTCATTGTCATCTTTGGTCTCTCTGCCTTGTTGTGTGCAGCCAAGTCACAATCTTCGTATGGCAATTCTCGTTATTGGTTATTGTCCTGTGGCATTTTTTTGGGCCTTGCTGCTTCTGTGAAATGGAACGGATTGGGTTATTTGTTGGTCATTTTATCCTTTTTTGTGGCTCTTTATAGCATGCAAAAAATTGATTTGTATGAACTGAGATTCACTCAAGCTCAGGTTAATAGATTACGTACCCAAAAAACTGTCAATAACATACAACAAAAAATTAGCGTCACAAATTCAGTCCCTCAATGGGAATATTTAATGTATTTTTTAGCTGTTCCTTTGTTGGTATATGTAGTGATATCTATTCCGGACCTCCAGTTTAATACGGAGTATGGCTTCATTGAAAAACAACAGCAAATGTTGGGCTACCACCAAATTATGGTGGAGGAAAACGAACACCCGTATTGTTCAAAATGGTACTCATGGCCCTTTATGATCAGGCCTATTGGTTATTTCTTTAGCAATCGTGATGCTATAGATGCATTCGGTAACAAAATCATGTTGTTTCAAGACGTGCATTTGTTCCCAAACCCTTTCCTATACTGGTTTTCAGCTATTGCAATTTTAACGATGGGAGTGCAATGGCTGAAATTATTCTGGCAATGGATCAACCAAGGAGTTGTTTCGCATAAGTTGTACTTATTTTTGTTCATACTGCTGGGGTACTTTGCCAACCTTCTGCCTTGGGCATTCGTGTCTCGCTGTCTGTTTCTCTATCATTATCAACCCGCTTCTGTGTTTGCTTTTCTTGCCCTTGCTTGGTACCTGACACAACTTACAAGATCAGAATCTTTAAAATATAAAATTCTTTCTTGGGGAATTCTCACAATTATTGTCGTCTCTTTTCTTTATTGGCTCCCATTACAACTTGGTATCGACTTGGAAAGTGATGCTTTTTCTAGAAGAATGTGGTTTCAATCGTGGATATAAATTAACTCTAGCCTGACCTTTGTATGAAGCAACATAGCTCACAAAACAATGAATCAGCATTAAAAGCGTGTGTGGTTTTACCAACATATAACGAAGCAGAAAACATTGAGTCGATTATAAAAGCAATTTTTGCCATGCAATCTAATATCGACACACACCAACTGTATGTAATCGTTGTGGATGATAATTCACCAGATGGCACCCAAGAAATTGTCAAAAAACAAATGC
>DTSX01000068.1 GCA_012965065.1 Gammaproteobacteria bacterium | reverse complement strand
GATTGGATCCAAGATTTTATTTGTAGAGCTTCTTGCCATCGGTCCGATAGTTCGAGTTTTTGAGCATCTGTTATAGCGTAACCTGGTGGCCCAAGCTCACAAAGAAAAACAAGGGTTGCGTCCTCTGGATTTCTTTTTTTCCAGCGTTTAATACCTTCACGCCACCATTTTTTGAAAATTTCCACCCAAACTTGATGCTGGGGAAAATCAATCTGGATTTGGATTTGCTCTCTTGAGGCAACCCTGCCTTGAAAGCAGTCAGATCGATCAAGAATTTGGTTGATATAATCTTGATCTCGGTCGCTGATGGGCGTCCACATTTCGCGATCAACAACAAAATGAGAAAGATCGGCACACAATCGCATTTCTGGTACCGCTTCGATCAATTGAAGGGTGTAATAAAGGTCATTCAGAATACTGTCTCTGTGGGTCTCAAACAGAACGTCGATGCCTATATCTTCTCCATCCTGCATCCATTTTTCCACCACTGGGATACCGTCTCTGAAATCAATGGGCATCACTCCTCCAATAATGTTGACAAAACAGGCCTCAAAATCTTTGGCCAACTGCAACACAGGATTCAGGTCATCCAATGCGTATGGAAAGGCATTAACCATGCATTCAAGCTTATGTTGTTCAAACAAGGGTTGGGTTTTTTTAAAGTCCTCCACCTCACGAGCCGCAAGATCGATGCAGATACCATCAAACCCAGCTGATCTGATTTTCTCAAACTTTTCATCATCGCTTGGCTCTTCCAGAAACGGGTGTCTTTGCTCCATAGCCCACAGCGATTGAAAAATTTTTAAAGTTTGCATTTTTATTTAAAGTAATTGATGAGTCCTGCTTCTTGCAAAACAGCATCAAGCTTCGTTTTATCAGGGATATCGTTGTATTCCTCTAGCAACATGGCAAATGACTTGGCATGGTACTTTTGTGGGGAACCAACCGAATGTGTAAAGTCTTTTCCTTTTATCTTCACAGAGAGTTCTTTTTCTCCTGTGGCTAGAGCTTTGTTATTCGCCTCAAGCCACGGCATAAAAACATCAGCTAGTTCTTGTTTTAGAATTGGCATTAACGTTGCTTCTAAGCTCTCCCAAGGCTCGAACTCTCCTTCCGGCTTGGGATGCAACATTCGTTTGATCCACTTTAGGGTTTCTGGATGGCTTGATTCAATAATCTGCCCTACGGTGGGGTCTGTCCACATGTTGTAAACTTGCCCCCAAATACCAAAATCGGCAATGGAAGGCCGGAAACCAAAAAAATATGGTCGGTCCTGAAGGTGTTGCTCGCTCAAATTTAAAAAAACATTCAAAGATTGCTCAATCTGGGTTTCGGTGCTTTTATTGGACCCAACCACCCACAATCTAGCTATCATTCTCTTTCTAACTGTCGCTGCAAATTTTCTTTTTAAAACCCGGTTGAGCAACGGTATTTTGTTGGCCCAAACAGGAATCATCAGCTCCACAAATCTTTCTGAGGCAGACATTTGGTCGTCCTCATATCGCCAACGGTAGTGAAACATTGCTTTGTTCAGCCACTCGTCTGCGTATTCCTCCAGGATTCTTGCGACAAATGCAGTGTGCGTTTCCGGAGGTGAAACTGAATTATTTTGATATTCGTGTTCCAATAATTTAATAATTGGGGTTGAGTCTTGAAGACCTGTTTTTTCAGGAGTGACCACCAAAGGCACAATGGGCAATTTTGCAAATTTTTTGTATTCAACATTGGATTTTTGATCCCTTATGATCCATTTATGGGGTATTTCTTTGTACCTAAAATAAGCGCGAATCTTGACCGAGTAAGGCGACAGTTCGGCTCCGTATATAAGGTATTGCTCAGACATTATTTTTCTCTCTCAATTGAATGCAGCACCTGGTGAATAATGGGTGTTAACTTAATTTCACTTTCTTCCTTGTCTTTGAAATAACTGTTCCATACCACAACATAGTCGTTTATTGGGTTCACTATCAATCCTTGTCCTGCCCAACCGCCTTTGTAAATGTCGTTATTTTGATAAACCATATCCCATTGATAAACGTTATGTTTTAGCTCGTTTGGTATTTTTTGAGAACCGTATAAAAAACCCATTAATTCTGGTCTGCCTTGGTTTAAAAGATATGAGATGTGTTGTTCAGAGATAAGGCGATTTTTTGAAACCACCTGATAGCTTGGGGTAAAGAGTAGGCCAAATCGAGCCAAGTCTCTTTGGGTGGACAAAAAACCTCCGTGCGTTACCGGAATCCCGTTTCGTGGAGCAAAAAATGCAGCGTCTCTTTCAGCCCCTATTTTGGTCCAAATCATTTCACTGAAAGCATCCTGAAACTGCATGCCGGTAATTTTTTCAACCAACCAGCCGAGTACAAAAGTATTTACTCCTGAATAATCAAACTGTTTACCTTGTTCGATGTATCGGCCTACATTAAGGTTGGCAATGTACTCATATGGATTGGAAGGAGAGGTCTCATCCCAATAACCATCGCCTACTGTTTGGGAGTATTTGTAATAACATGAGTTTTTGTCGACATATTCTTCGGAACAGTTGATGCCGGTAGCCATGTCTAGAATATTTTTTATCAAAATGCCTTTAAAGTCTGATTGTTTCAACTCAGGAAGATAAAAATCAATGGGTTTGGTGATATCAATTTTTTTCTGATCTTCAAGAATTGATATAAGGCTGGAGACCAAAACTTTTGTTACTGACCAATAAACCGGCTTTTCATATGCTTGCATTCTAGGATAGTGCTCAAAAATGATATCTCCCTTATGCAGGATAAGCACGCCCATGGCGGTTGAAAGATCGCTGTCCAAAAAATCCTTAAAATACATTGTTCCGTTACCAGTTTTAACTGGAAATCGAGAAATTTCATGATTGGCTTTTAATTTAAGAGTTCTAACTTGCCCTTTTCTGTAAACCGTTGTAGTTGGAAAAATTTTATTAAGGTTTTTAAAATTCCAAAGCATGTCCTTGCCATTGACTGTCCACCAAATATCGTCGGTTGGAAGAGAGTTAATTTGTTTAATGGTTTCATCAACCGTGGGATTAACAGAAATCTCTGCGGGCAAAAGTATCCCTGGGAGCGTGCAAAGGACCAAAAAAGCCAAGGGTTTTTTAAGTTTACTCAAAAGAACACCATTTTAATTTTTTTGAATTTCTGGATAATCCAAAGTTAAATAAATAAGAGACTTTAAGCCCTCATCAAGAGCATCGTCGTCAACGGTAAAATATGGCGAGTGATTGCCTGGCTGTAACTCAGTAACGCCTTTTTTGTTAACCCCCAGTGAGAAATAAAGCCCTGGAACCTCCTGAGCAAAAAAGGAAAAATCTTCAGCGCCAGTAATGGGGTCTTTCCATTCTACAAACTGGCCTTTTGTGGCCTCAACAAGAGAAGCCTTCATTGCTTGGTAAAGCTCTGGGTCATTTACCGTAACTGGATAAAACCCACTGAAGTCAAACTCGACAGTTATTTTTGTGCCTGTTCCAACGGCTATCCCTTTTGCTATTTGTCTGATCTCATCATAAATCTCTGCCCTCAGCTCAGGATCAAACGTTCTAATGGTGCCAATGATCTCAGCGTCTTCTGGAATAATATTATTTCTCGTTCCGGCCTTAACAATACCCACCGAAACAACTGCTGGGTTGTTGATTATGTTGATCCTTCTACTGACCACGGTATTCAGTGCGCTAATTAATTGTGCGGTTGCCATAATAGGGTCAATTCCATCCCAAGGTCTTGAGCCATGGGACTGCACGCCTTTTATTTTGATTCTGTATGCAGACGATGCTGCCATTGCAGGTCCGGGCTTAAGAAAAACATAGCCATGTGGAATGTTGGCCACATGCATACCAAAAACCACTTCGGGCGAATATCTTTCAAACAACCCCTCTGCCAGCATCATCTTTGCCCCGCCTCCTTCGCCTTCTGGGGCGCCTTCTTCAGCAGGTTGAAAGATTAACAAAACGTTGCCTTTTAAAAACCGTCGGTTTTTTGCTAGAAACTCTGCAACACCCATCAAAACAGCAACATGAGCATCATGTCCACAAGCGTGCATTACCCCAACATCGTTGCCCAAATAACTGGTTCGGACTTTTGAAGCATAAGAGAGGCCTGTTTTCTCTTCAACAGGCAATGCATCCATGTCGGCTCTTAATGCAATTGTAGGGCCTTCAAGTCCACCTTCTATATAGCCTGTGACCCCAGTGTAGGCTATGCCTGTTTCAACTTTAATATTTAGTGACCGAAGATGATCAGCGATTTTCTTGGCTGTTCTAAACTCTCTGTTGCCAAGCTCTGGATGTTGATGAACATCGTGTCTCCACTCAATCACTTTCTCCATTAACGTGTCTAGCTCGGCATCAAGATCTGTTTTTAGATTTGCAGCATGCCCATTAAACGTTAAGACCATCAGCAAAAGCCCTAGGCTCACAATTATTTTTTTCATAATTTTCCCTCTCTTAGTCTTCTCAGCTTAAAGAAAATAAGGATTTTTGTTAATACTTAATTAACGCTTATTAATTATTGCCAGTTGTTAGTTAGAGTGTTTTGGCCTGCTCTCTTAGAATGAACTTTTGTATTTTGCCAGTGGCTGTTTTTGGAAGCTCAGTAAAAACAATTTTCTTTGGGCATTTAAAGTGTGCCAGATTGTCTCTGCAAAACTGAATTAGCTCTTCTTCTGAAGATTCGGCTTCTTCTTTTAAAGCAACAAAAGCGCAGGGCGTTTCCCCCCACTTCTCATCAGGTTTTGCCACTACAGCTGCTTCTGCTACTGCTGGGTGTTGATACAAAACGCCCTCGACTTCAATGGTAGAAATATTTTCGCCGCCAGAAATAATAATGTCTTTGGATCTGTCTTTTAACTCTATATACCCATCGGGGTGCATAACTCCCAAGTCACCAGTGTGAAACCAGCCGCCTAAAAATGCTTTTTCTGTGGCTGTTTCATTTTTAAGATAACCTTTCATTAAATTGTTTCCTCGCATAAATACCTCGCCCATGGTCTGGGCATCAGCAGGTGTTTTTTGCATGGTTTCGGGATCCATTACTGTCAGGTCCTGCATGACCAAATAAGGAACCCCTTGTCTTGCTTTTTTAGCTGCCTTCTCTGCCGTTGGCAGTTCATCCCACTCTGGGTGCCATTCACTAACCACACCGGGACCATAACATTCAGTAAGGCCATAGGCATGGGTGACATCAAAGCCTAAAGTTTCAATTTGCTCAAGAATTGCAGATGGGGGGGCGGCTCCAGCGGTGAGTATTTTAACCGAATGGGGTAAGGTTTTTTGTTCTTGAGAGGACGCATTAACCAACATACCCATGACAATAGGCGCGCCACACATATGGGTAACTTGATGGTCGATAATAGATTGATAGATGGGGCCGGGCTCTGTTCGTCGAAGGCAAATATGAGTTCCCGCCAAAGCTGTGACCGTCCATGGGAAACACCATCCATTGCAATGAAACATAGGGAGAGTCCAGAGGTATTTTGGTCTTTGGGGCATGGCCCAAGCGGTAATGTTCCCTAGCGAGTTAAGTGCCGCTCCACGATGATGGTACACCACGCCTTTTGGGTTGCCGGTAGTACCTGAAGTGTAATTTAATGAAATTGCGTCCCACTCATTTTCAGGATATTGCCAATCATAACTGGCATTTCCTTCCGCAAGAAAGGCTTCGTATTCAATTTCCCCCAATAATTCACCCTCAGGAGCCAGAGCATCATCCACATCAATAACCAATGGCTTGGCTTTACATAAAGACAGGGCTTCATTAATTACGGGAGCAAACTCTTTGTCGGTGAGCAGAACTTCTGCCTCTCCATGATCTAAAATAAAAGCAATTGTTTTCGCATCGAGTCGAATATTTAAAGCATTTAAAACTGCTCCACACATAGGGACACCAAAATGGGCCTCTAGAGAAGCAGGAACATTGGGAAGCATCATAGCCACAGTGTCGCCTTTATTTATTCCCCTTCTGTTGAGGGCCGAAGCCAATTTAATGCATCTTTGGTATGTTTCTGTCCAGCTTCTCTGAGTTTCACCATGAACCACAGCTGTGTGATCAGGGAACACTCGGGCTGTTCTTTCGATAAAAGACAAAGGGGTTAAGGGGGTAAAATTTGCTGCGTTTTTGCCCAGTCCTTGTTCATACTTATTGTTTGATGGTTGATCTACCATGGGATAATCATTCCGTTATACATAACTAACCTACCTTTCATTTCTGGCTCAAGTCTTGCGATCAAAGAAATAACCAGGCCTGCACTCTTCTCAGCACTGATTGATTTTCCGGTCCAACCCGAGTCACGCATTAGTTGGGTGTCGACACGGCCCGGTGAAATCATGGTAATAATAATGCCTGTATCATCAACATCTGCCTGCAGTGTTCCCATTGCACTCAAGTGGGCTGCTTTGCTCATTTTCATAAAATAATGGCCGCCAAACATACTGCCAATAGTTGGCGTTCCCATGCCGCCGCCAAGGCTGATAATTTTCTTTTGCTCACTGGCTGCCACATTGTCCAAAAAAGCCGCGCTGACCCTCAAAGATCCGATTGTATTCACATCAAAGACACGTTTTAATTCTTCGAAATCAAAAGTGCCTAAAGTTTGCTTCTCTAATGTGCCATAGATTCCTGCGTTGTTTAGCAACACATCAATGGGTTGGTTTTTGTATTTGGTGGCTAATGTCTCCACATCCCTGTCGCTGGTTACATCCATTTTTTCAACCACAACTTGATTGTATTGTCCTGCCAAGGTTTGCAGCTCCTCTGCTGTTTGTGGGTTTCTACATGTTGCAATAACATTCCAGCCTGCAGCAGCGTATTGACGCGAGAATTCCAACCCTAGCCCCCGGTTTGAACCGGTAATCAGTATTGTGGAGTGGTCTGGCACAAAAGCAACTTCGGCCGATATATAACTAGAACTTGCCAATAAGAAAATGTATAGAGAGCTGCAAAAAAGTTTCTTCATTTCTTTATTGAGCTCTTTTCATCAAAAATACACAAAGAATCAAGATCGCCGACATAACTATTTCAAAAACTATGGTAGACACCAATGGTTCTGACCCATGAGCAACCACTGCGTAAGACCTGAAAAGAGCTGCTGAACCAATCAAAGATATGGTTGGATAAAGCCAAATGTGTTCCGCTCTATAAGCGCCGATACAAGCAAACAGTCCTGCTGTAAAAAAGAAAGAAGTGAAATCTCCAATCTGGCTATTCGATTCTAAGCCTACAAGCAAAGGCATTGCTAGCCCTTCAGCTGCAGTAGACGGATCCAATATCCACCACAAACAATTCAACAGCATCAACGCTCCTATCAATCCCGATAATATTCTTGCAATCATGTTTAACTCCTAATGTCTAAAATCTACTGGCATTTCTGCTGCTAAATAGAAAATCGTTGAATAAGCAGCCGTTAAATAGCGCATATCTTCCGCAATAATTTTATCGAAAGTATCGTTAGGCGTATGGTGATATTTAAAATAATCATTTGAATTTTGGCTAAAATTCAGCGCCGGCATGCCAGCTTCTCCAAGTACACCCATATCTGATCCGCCCTTAGCATTATTTTCTTCACTTAAAACAATTCCAAGTGGGGCAATAAGTTTATGCATTTCATTGATAACAAGCAGAGCAGTACTGCCAACACCTGGAATTAAGGTGTGGACTCTACCGCCGCCACCGTCAGCTTCGGCCCCTAAAACATGTTTATCAAGAGCATCTTTGTGTTTCTTAAGATAATCATTGACACCGTAGAGTCCGATTTCTTCTCCTGCAAACAGCAGTACACGAAGACTTCTTTTCGGCCTGTTCTCCATTTGACCAATGAAAGCAGCAGCTGCCATCATAGCTCCCACGCCTGCTCCATCATCGAGCGCACCTGTTCCTTCGTCCCAGGAATCTATATGTGCTCCCAATACCAAATACTGGTCAGAATGCTCTCTGCCTATTATCTCCCCTATAATATTCGCTCCTTTTTTTGGTCCAGTTATTTCTGATGTCATGTTCATTTTCATTATTACTGGCGTTTCTCGCTTCAAAATGTTTTGAATAAGTATGGCATCGGGTGCTGATATAGCTGCTGCGGGTATTCTTTTAACGCCTTCTTCGTAACCGTACCCACTTCCCGTATGAGCATAGCGATTATTGTCTGTGCCAACTGAGCGAATGATAATGGCCTCTGCGCCTCGCTTTGCTGCAGTGACATGCCCTCTGCCCCGTGCTTTTGTGCCTTCACTATACCCTCCCATTAGGGGCTGGCCGGGTTGGGGCTTAAAATCAGACATACTGTAAGAAACAAAAGCTATTTTTCCTTTTAGATTATTACCTTCGGGTAGAGCTTCTAATTCTGCAAACGTCTTGAACTCGACTATTTCACCGACCAGGTCACCGTTAGTTCCTACACTGTATCCAAGTGCAGTCATGACGATATTGTGGGGGTACGGAGATAAAATTTCCGCTTTAGCCTCACCCCTCACCCAACCGCGATCTAGCAAAACCTCTTCTGTCCAAAAGCGATCAAAGCCAAGCTCTTTAAACTTCTCAAGCGCCCAAGAGATAGCTCTTTGGTCTCCATCGGTTCCCATCCGACGAGGTCCAACCTCAGTTGTGAGGGATTCGACAATATCTACTGAAAGATTATCAGAAAGCGCACGTTCACGAAGAGCAACCGCATTATTTGTAATGGTTTTTGAAATAATAGAATAATCAATCTCAAGAGGAGGAT
>DTSX01000067.1 GCA_012965065.1 Gammaproteobacteria bacterium | reverse complement strand
GGGTCCCAAATATTAAAAATGATTACCAGAAAACCGATCCAAAATAGAGCATCAAAAAAAAGCTGATAAATTCCAAGTCTAGATTTACCAAGGTCTCTGGTAATATTTAAGAAGCCTCTTATTTTAATCCCAACTATATGCGTTGAGGCGTTAATCCAATTCCTTGTATTCACGCTAAGAGTCAAAAGAGACCACAGGGCATAACTAGCAAGGAGAGTGATCATAAAACCACCTAAAACAAAACTGGCTAGATTATGAAAACCTGATAGTTCGGCTAGGAAACTGATAGTCAATGCAGAATAGCCTACCAAACTTAAAATTCTAGGTTGACCATTGACGAAGAACGCTTTTGAGAATGCATTCAATACCAGGATCAGAGCTACTATTAATACCCCAACTATCGCAATCCTCATCAGTGACTGTTCTGCAGCGGCTGGACTGGTGACGGTGCTGGTCAACCAGTCAGGGCCGAAAACAATGTAGCTAATAATAAGGATCAACGTGAAAAACCTCATTCTTTGTCTAAGGGATCGAGAATCTTCTTCATTGAAACCGTCTTTAATACCCATAGGTGAGAGTGATCCGGTAGCGAAGTTGATGAAAACATGGAATAAAGATGCAATAAACGGACTCAATGCCAATCTAATAATCAGTGATTCTGAGGTCCCTACTGACAGGGCAAGGCTGATGGCAATGGCAATACCTAAAGATCCGATAATCAAAGGTGCTTGGACTCGGCCAAAGGGTTTAAAAACTTTTCTTAGGTCTAAAATTAATTGGCGATCGAACTGCTTAAAAAACTCAGTGTATTGAATTTTCTTAATTTGTCCGCCTAACAAAAAACCAAAGCCAAATCCCACGATTAAAAGTAGGGACAGCACCAATAAAGTTTCTTGGTTAATTCTCTTAATGGTCTCATCAAATAACAAACTGGGTAACAGAGTGATTTGTTCAGGTATCGTTGCGATAGCCCGAATGATATGAACACCCTTTTTGCTTAAAAATTCTGTTGTGAATTCATTAAGTAATTTGTTACTGACATCGATTATCCGTGTTGATCTGACAACAGATAGGTAGCAGTTTTTAAGCTTTGCATCAACCTGTCCTCGTAAGTTTCTTGCGGTTGTAAGACGATCGTAGATCTCAGCATCGACTTCAGGATTAATTTGCTCTAAGGCTTCGACTTCAAGACTAAGAGTGGCAACCTGCGGTTCAATCTCACTGACACATTCCAATGATCCAGCTCTCAAGCTCAGTGCTGTTTCTCTGATGTCCTTGATCTCTCTCTCATTCAATGTTTGATTGTCCAATTGATTTTGTAAAATCGAGAGCTGAACAATGACCTCGTTAACCTCAAACTCTGCAGCAGATACCTGATTTGAACCTAAGAAAAATAAACTGAGCAAGATGCCATAATAGAAAACCATGGACTTGTTTTTTTGAAGAAGAAACATTCCTGCCATCTATATTTGTATTGATTTTAAAAACCGTTGAGAGCAGTCTAACATGCTATCAAATCACGCAGCAAAAATATCGCATGCTATGCAATGGGGAGCTAATTGCAAAGGAATAAACCATGAGAAATTGCTATACTGCCAAAGAACTGCAGGGCTGTATTTAGTTCTCATTGCATCAGCAGCTTACCTTTTTTACAATACGGGTATGGATATGAAAGAATTTTTTAAAACCGCTGGCTTGCTGCTGGCTTGCATATTTTTAGCAAGATTTATAATGCCCGCAAACTACACTCCCTTGATTGCGATGGCTGTTTTTATGCCGTTTGTAACTGACAATAAAAATTTACAATTATTATTGCCGGTAAGTTTACTGCTTGTTACGGACCTTATACTAGGGTTCTACGGGACTGCAATGCTGTTTGTATACGGCACCATGCTTTTAATTGGTCTTTTATCAAGATTACTGCATAAAGAAAGTATACAAAGACTAATGACTAATTCTTTGTTAAGTGTTGTTTTATGGCACGCAATTGTAAATTTTGGGGTATATCTAAGCGGCTTAGGCAATGTGTCTTTAGCTCAAACATATTTGTTAGCAATACCTTTTGACCTCAGATTGCTTACTAGCACATTGCTGTTTTCAGTTATGTTTTATGGAATTAGGCACCTGGTTAAAGAATACTCATACCTTGGCGGTAAAAGAACTAGCTAAGCGGTAAAATTTTTTC
>DTSX01000066.1 GCA_012965065.1 Gammaproteobacteria bacterium | reverse complement strand
ACCACTCTGCCACCTTGCCACATAAAACCAATTAAATTATACCTGCTCAATTGTATTTTCGCTTGCAATCATAAATAATCTCCCCAAATTGAGTGATCATTTTTATAGACATATGCTTTAAATCCTCCTAGAGTAATGAGTCCAAATAATTAATCCAGTTATAAAAATGAAAAAACTAACTATGTTCTTATTGATTATGGCCTTATTTACCAGTACCTCAAACACAGCACACTCCATGAATCCTTTCTTTACAGACTATGAGACTCCCTTCCAAATACCCCCTTTTGAAGAGATAAAAATGGAGCATTACAAGCCTGGATTCGAACAAGGCATGAAAGAAAATTTAGATGAAATCAATGACATTACTGCAAATACAGAAGCAGCCACATTTGAAAATACCATTGTTGCTTTAGAGAGAACCGGGGAGACTCTGGACAAAGTTGCAGACGTCTTTTTTAATCTGCTTTCATCAAATACGAACGACCAGATGGATAGTCTGGTACAAGAAATGAGCCCTAAACTTTCGGCTCACAGGGACAGTATTTTGCTTAACAAAGACTTGTTTCATAGGGTGAAAAGCGTTTATGAAAAAAGGAAAAGTTTAAGCCTCAATCCAGAACAAACAAGGTTAATTGAAGAAACGCATAAATACTTTGTCAGAGCTGGAGTACAACTGGATGAAAATTCCATGGAAAGATTGACTGAGATCAACCAAAAACTGTCCTCACTCTCAGTCCAGTTTGACCAAAACTTACTGAAAGAAACAAACGAAGGTTTTATTTTAGTTATTGATGACAAAGACCAGCTTCACGGATTACCAAAAGATGTTGTTGATCAAGCATCGGCATTAGCAGAATCAGAAGACCATTCTGGAAAATGGCTATTCAAACCTACACGGGCAAGCATGTATCCATTTTTAACCTACTCCACCGAAAGAGACCTCAGGGAAGAACTCTATAATTCCTATATTAAACGCGGTGACAACAACAACGAACGAGATAACAAAAATATCGCAATTGAAATGTCAGCCCTGCGTATAGAGAGGGCAAAGCTACTTGGGTACAAAACCCATGCAGACTTCGTTCTTGAAGATAACATGGCTAAAAATACAAAAAGGGTTAATGATCTGCTGGATAAAGTTTGGGAGCCTGCATTATCAAGAGCCAAACAGGAAGTCCAAGAAATGCAGGAGTTAATTGATACTGAGGGCGGCAACTTTAAATTTGCTGCTTGGGACTGGTGGCATTATTCAGAAAAGATTAGACAAAATAAATACGATTTTACCGAAGCAGAGGTAAAACCATATTTTAGTGAAAGAAAAGTTCTTGCAGGGGCTTTTGATGTAGCCAATAAGCTCTTTCAAATATCTTTCACTGAGAGATTCGATCTCCCCAAGTATCGTGAGAATATCCGTTCATTTGAGGTAAAGAATAACAACGGCGATACCATTGGTATTTTCTATACAGATTACACCATCAGACCCAATAAAGGTGGCGGAGCTTGGATGAATACCTTTAGAAGTCAGAGCAAATTCGATGGCATTAAAATACCGATAGTTATCAATGTTTGTAATTTCCCTCCACAAAATAAAGACGGTGTTGCCCTCCTTTCTTTTGGACAAGCTGAAACATTATTCCACGAATTCGGTCACGCACTTCATGGTTTGTTGTCAGACGCTACCTACCCAAGTCTTTCTGGAACAAGTGTGGCCAGGGATTATGTAGAATTTCCTTCACAACTCATGGAAAACTGGGCCAATGAACCTTCGGTAGTTCAGTCCTATGCACAGCATTATCAAACGAATGAAAGTATTCCAGCTGAACTGCTTAAAAAAATATCCAGAGCCTCAAAATTTAATCAAGGATTTGCTACCACAGAATACTTGGCTGCTTCTTATTTAGATTTAGCTTGGCATACCCTGGAAGAAAAGGTTGAAGATGCAAATGTTTTTGAAAAGGAAATCCTTCAAAACTTAGGGCTAATACCTGAAATAGCTAGTCGCTATAGAAGCACCTACTTCGCTCATATCTTTGCAGGAGGATATTCATCAGGTTATTACAGTTATCTCTGGACCGAGGTACTGGATGCAGATGCTTTTGAATTGTTTAAAGAAAAAGGTCTGTTTGATGCAGAAACTGCTAACAACTTAAAAACTCTGATCTACTCATCGGGAAATACCAGAGACCTAATGGATCAATACAGAAAATTCAGAGG
>DTSX01000065.1 GCA_012965065.1 Gammaproteobacteria bacterium | reverse complement strand
TAATTTTAACGTCTGGGTAGAAGCCATCAATGCAGTTTTGTGGAGCAATACTGTGCTTTACACATTGCTGTTTACAGGAATTGTGTTTACGATCTGGAGTGGCTTCTCCCAATATTATGCTCTAACGCATGGTTTTAAAGTCATTCGTGGGGACTATGACAAAGCCAGCGACCCGGGAGCAATTACCCATTTCCAAGCTCTTTCTGCAGCTTTATCGGCAACCGTTGGCTTGGGTAATATTGGCGGCGTGGCCCTCGCAATTTCACTGGGTGGACCTGGCGCTGTTTTTTGGATGTGGGTGGTAGGTTTTCTCGGAATGGGAATCAAGCTGACTGAGGTTTCACTAGCAATGCTACACAGAGACACGTCAGATCCTGACAATCCAAATGGCGGACCCATGTGGGTCATTGATAAAAATATTGAAGGAAAATCTAAACCAATCTTTTTCTTTGGCAAACTCCTTGGTGGAGTTTTTTGTGTTGCGTTGATTTGTTCAACGATAACAGCAGGAAATTTATTTCAAACATGGAATGTTGCTGAATTAACAGAATCTTATTTTAATGTGCCCGGTTATGTGACGGGACTGATTCTCGCTACTCTGGTTGGTGCTGTGATCATTGGTGGCATAAAAAGAATTGGTGCCGTAGCCTCAAAACTTGTGCCCTTTATGCTTATTCTCTATATTCTTGCCTGCTTAGTTGTCCTGAGTGTCAATTTTGATCAAATTCCAGCAATGCTTACCCTAATTGTTACCTCAGCTTTCTCATCCTTGGAGTCGAGCAATGCATTTATTGGTGGAACAGCTGGTTATGCCTTTATGTATGGTATGCAGAGAGCTTTGTTTTCAAATGAAGCGGGACAAGGATCTTCGCCGGTTGCGCATTCTGCTGCCAAAACGGATGAACCAATTAGGGAAGGAATAGTCGCAGGACTTGAGCCTTTCATTGATACGATTGTGGTTTGCACAATGAGTGCTCTGGTTATCTTGGTCACAGGGATCTGGAATAGGCCTGCTGAACTGACTGTTGATCAAATTGAATTTACCCAGCTCACAGAAAACACATGGGCTGTGGATACAAACGATCCCAAAATCAGTGTTTTAGAAAAAGGACAGAGTGTCTTTATGATTTACCAAGGCGACAACAACGAAGAAACAGGAAACAACCTAAAAAAAGCATTTGGTTCAGTCACTTCCAACAATGCCAACGAGGTTGTGGTGACCTGGTCAGAAATTAAATCGGATGAAAAACCAATGGCAACCGATAATGGTATATATCTTGATTATGTTGGCGCCACATTGACTGCAGCAGCATTCGACAAAGTAATCCCAGGGCTGGGTAAATGGCTTGTAACCCTTGCTTCATGGTTGTTTGCAATATCCACGATGATTTCTTGGAGCTATTATGGCGAAAAAGGTATTGTCTATTTAATAGGTCAAAAAGGTGTTCTGTTGTACAAAATTGTTTTTTGTATACTTGCCGTCGTTGGGACACTGGGTTTCATAAAAACAGATGCGGAACTTAATATGTTTGCAAATCTTGGCACTGGATTGTGTCTTATCGCAAATTTACCCATTATTTGGATGTTTGGACATCAAGCAATGAAGTCCTACAAAGATTACATCAGGAGATTGAGAGCCGGGGACTTTGCTCCTAAACAAAGTCAGTGAGTAGCCTCATGCACGCTCTGGCAAAAGACGGTCACATCGTTGATCTCTATGTTGCTAAACCAAAATCAGAAGCTGTGGCAACAGTAATCGTTCTGCAAGAAATTTTTGGAATTACAGACCATATAAAAGATGTTTGCAAACAATATGCAGCACATGGCTATCTAGCAATCGCGCCTGCTTTGTTCGACCGAATCAAAAAAAACATCGTGCTTGATTACAGTAGCTTTGCGGAAGGGCGCGACTACAAAATGCAATTGCAGGATGAGCAAGTTCTCCTAGATATTGCAGCCGCTGCCGCTACGGCGGAGAATGACTTAAAAGTAGCGGTGATTGGTTTTTGTTTCGGCGGAGCATTGTCCTATCTTGCCTCAACACGTCTCAACTTAAATTGTGCTATCAGTTATTATGGAGGTGGAATCGCTGAAAAATACATCAACCAAAAACCCCTGTGCCCAATTATGTATCACTTTGGCGCATTAGATCCAATCATCCCCAGTACCGATGTAGCAGCGATCCAATCAAACCACCCAGAAGGAGTTTTCCATATTTATGA
>DTSX01000064.1 GCA_012965065.1 Gammaproteobacteria bacterium | reverse complement strand
ACCTATGAGACTCATACTAATCATCCTAGTTTTTGTTTCATCTCTCCTACTTGCAGGCACAACTGCATCTGCTGGCATCTCCACTAAAAAGCAGGACATCCTGAAGCTCATAGGCACCTCTTATGCCCTGAATGGTAAGTTTGCCTGGGTTGAGATTAATGGAGAAGACTACGGCTGGACTAGGGAAGGAGAAAATGTAGGGAAATACAGAATTGTGATGGTTGAAATGGGGAAAGTCAAATTAGAGTTATTTGGCCGAGCTGATCAACCAAATCTATCTGAACAACAGAAAGAAATCATTGAAGTATAGAATACGAATTTGGACATGGATAGTTAATCGGTGTTTGGTTCATGCAACTTGATGAATTTGAGTAATTGAATGGAACTAAATAAAAAAACGCCCATTATTATGATAGTGATTCTACTTTCTATAGTCTTCGGAGTCCGCGTTTGGAAACAATTAAAGTTAAAACAGAAAAACTTAAATGTGATTTTACTAACCTTAGACAGCGTTAATGTAAAACATTTGGGTTTTATGGGGTACAAACGTAGTACCACACCGATCTTGGATAGTATTGCTCAAGATTCAATGATTTTTGAAAATACCTTTAGCTCTGCTTCATGGACAAGTCCTGGGCTTCATTCCGTCTTTACAGGGCTTTACCCTACTCTTCATGGGGTGGAAGCAAGAGGTCGGTCTCTCATTCCTGGAACAATAACCATTTTTGATGTCTTTAAAGCACATGAGTATCAAGTCCCAAACATTTCATATTTAACTCAAATCCCAAATTATTTTTTCCTTGGGTTAGATCAAGAACAACCTCAATTGATAAAAAATTCTGCTTACAATGGTGAAGATTTGATTCAATGGTTAGGCAAAAAACATTCGAAGCCATTTCTTCTATGGTATCATTACAGTTCATTGCATCTGCCTTACAAACCAAAAGAGAAATTCAATCAATTTTTAACTGATTCTATGAGATTTTTGTTGAAATCAGAAAACCTAAGAACACTTCAAGAAAATGCTGTAATTCCAATGAATTCGATTGAATTTTCAACGGAAGAAAAAGAAGTTGTGAAGGCGCTTTATGATGGGCAACTAAGAGAGCTTGACGATTTGATCGGAAAAATGATGTATCAGTTGAAAAAGCAAGGAATTGATCAGCAAACGATTATCGTTATTACAGCAGATCACGGAGAAGAATTGTTTGAACATGGCTTCATTGGTCATGCTTCAACTACTCATCGGGCACGTTTGTATGATGAAACCATCAAAATCCCATTCATTATTTACGATCCCACAGAAAAAAACAATCGGAAGCGAATAAGGGTTCAGGTTCGTCAGGTTGATATTATGCCTACCCTTGCTGATTATATGGGATTTAAGGTTCCGAATGATTTAAACGGTAAATCGGTTTTGGATTTGGCCAAAGGCAAGAAAATGCCTAGACTTGACTCCTTTGCTGAATCTGTTATTGCCGGCTATCAAAGTACTCCGGCTCAAGAAAAAATAAAAATTAGGTCCATTCGGCTTCAAAAGCACAAACTTATATGTATAGAGGACAATATTTCGAATCCATGCGAACTCTATGATATAAAGTCAGATCCGGGTGAAAGGGAAAATATTATCTCAGAAAACCCTTCTATAGCCGCCAATTTAAAGGGGAAAATTCGTAATCAGTTGTCGGAGATGAATTTTGCTCGTTTATCAAGATTGACGACCCAAAAGGTTGAATTTTCTTTAAAAGATGTTCCAAAAGGTAAAACCTTAACTAAACCGATTTTTGTTTTCCCCAAAAAAAATCAAGTAATCGAGATATCAAAGGCCTGTGAAAAGATTAAAATCGATTGGTCGGGAGATTCAGAATTAACTTATGTCATTCAATATGACATAGGTTTAGAATTTAAGAATTTGAAAGGGAAAATTCCGGTTAAAGGTACTTTTAAAAACTTTGGTTTATTACCATCGCACATTTGTGACTTATTGCCTGTATGGAATCCATATAAGATCCGAGTTTCTCCCTATGGTTTAGATCATTATTGGAGTGAATGGATTGATTTCTCTTTTGCAAGAACGAATAGAGGGTAATCTATCCGGAACGGTTGCTTGCCTACACTCCGTGGCAATCCATGTGAATCTAATGCGAAAGCAGTGACGCCTATGTCTGCGAGCCGATGCTTCAGCACCGTATCCGGAGCTTGTGATTGCTGCGACTATCTGTTCCGGAGTCG
>DTSX01000063.1 GCA_012965065.1 Gammaproteobacteria bacterium | reverse complement strand
CAAGATGGCTAGGTTGAAATTTGCTCCAGATTCACCGGTGTGTAATAGGGGGTTGTTGGTTTCTGGTTCTACAGCCAGCATTTTTGCAAGACTGTCATTGAAATTGCTGGAGCCGGCAGAGTAACCACAGGCTCTAGCCATGCTTGGTATATCCATAACTCGGTAATCAAACGATGCATCAAATTCTTGTTCGTATTCCCGAAAGAGGCTGCTGACAAAACCCGCATCAAACCAACTGTTAAAAGCCAAGAAAATAGGCTTTTGCTCGTATTGGTTTAAAAAAGCAATCAATTGATGTACTGCTTCTTCTTCCAAAAGAGCATTGTATTTTTTCCATCTCACTGGATCGTAGCCGTTGATTTGTTTTGCAATTGGATGAATTCGATGCGGGTGGGTTGGATGGATTTTTCGATAAAATCTTCCCTGTTCCTGTAAATTTGTGTTAACCAGGATGAGTCCGATATCTATCATTTCGTTGAAACTTGGATTGAGACCGGTAGTTTCAACATCAACAATAGCAAACAAAGGAGATGGCAACTGAAGTTGTTCCTGCGTTTGTTGCGATGCAACTGGGTCAATGCACAAGCAGAAAAAGACTAAGAACAGCAATATCATCGGTCTGATTGTAATGAACACCCAATCAAATTGGAATTAGAAAGCTAGATTGTGTATCAAACACGCAAAGTATTTTCATTTTTTTGAATTTTTAGTCAAAATTTTTTAAAGGGCACAACTCTCATCAGTCAGGCCAAAAATGAATTTACCAGTCCATTTTTTTGCTTCTTTAGACTCTTTTTCGGTCTCGCTTTGTTCAGACAAGCTGCACTGATAGGACTCCGGTTCTATTTTTTTGGAAAAAAGAATACCCAATAAAAACCCCTTGTTGGCTTTGCTAATGTAGCATTCTGCTTTAGCTTGACAATCTTCCTTTGTTTCGAATCGGCCAATGTACCTGGCTTCGCTACTGGGAGGGTAGATATATGCGGACCACTCCTCAGCTATGACAATATGGTTAAAAAGTAAGAAGGTGATTAATAGGCCTGATTTAATCACCTTGCTTTTACCTACTACATTCATGATTTGTCTTCAATGGTTGCTGTTTCGTTGAAATTTTTTTAGTTCTGCTGTTAAAGTGTTTAAAATACGCAATTGCAAATATAATCAAAGCTTAAGCTAGAAGAATAACAGAGTAGTCGCTACACTTTTTATGTACTTAAGGGGAATGCCACTAATGTCCAGTAGAATGATAACGAAACCCGCTTTTTTATTGCTCTTCTTACTGTCCTCCAGCGTATTGTGGGCCGACGAAGAGGAATCGACAGAGAAAAGTGACAAGAAACCCATTCCCGAACCTACATCGTTCGTTAGTGAGCACAACGGTATGTTTGGCGGCAAATCGATCAATTATACACTCACGGCCGGTGAGACCTATGTTAGGGACAAGGATGACGAACCCAAAGCCAGTATTTTTACCTTCGCTTATACAAAGAACGGTGTTGATGATGACGAAGTACGCCCAGTTACATTCCTGTGGAACGGCGGTCCAGGTTCGGCATCGACCTTGCTTCATATGGGGATCTATGGTCCAAAACGAATATCTGTTCCCAGTGATGCAACACATTCCGGAGCACCGCCTTATCCAGTTCTCGCTGCACCGGAGACCATTCTAGATGTAACTGATCTGGTGTTTGTGGATCCAGTCGGTACCGGCTTTTCAAGGGCACTTGGCGAGCATGAGAGCAAGGAATTTTGGGGTTTAAAGGAAGATGCCAAGTCGATGGCAGAGTTTATCCGAACTTGGGTTACAGACAATGGCCGCTGGAATTCTCCTCGTTTCCTACTGGGAGAGAGTTACGGCACGACCCGGGCTGCTGGCGTTGCCAATATTCTCGAAGGTGAGTTCATGATGAGTTTGAATGGCATTATCTTCGTTTCCCAGGCACTGGACTTTCAAGGGTCAACGCCTTACATACGCGATAATATTATTTCACACATAACTTACTTGCCAACGATGTCAGCAGCAGCCTGGTATCACAACAAAATTAACCCGAAACCTAAAAATTTGGAATCATTTCTTGATCAATCACGGGCCTTTGCTACGGACGAATTGTTGCCTGCGCTGTTTAAGGGAAACGCGCTTGACGGTAAAACTCGTACATACATTCGTGACCGATTGGCGTATTTCACTGGATTGAGTCCCGAATACATTGAACGTGCTAACCTGCGTGTGCAGGGTCGTCGCTTTGCCAAGGAACTGCTCCGGGAAGAAGGGCTCGCAATTGGTCTTTTGGATGCTCGCTATACTTCTGATGAAATAGATGACCTAAATGCCAATCCTGCTGGGGATGCAGCCACTTATGCTATTAACAGTGCTTTCAAATCGGCATTGATGGATTACATGCACGATGACCTGGGAATCAACTGGGATCGGTTGTACCTTTTTCCTGCAGATGAAGACTTGTCTGGCAATTGGCGGTACAGAACTGTTCCCGATGGCAAGCGTTATGAACCGATGTTCGTAAATACTGCACGTGATCTGGCAAACGCATTACGCATCAATCCAGATTCAAAGGTTTTAGTTGCCTCAGGCTATTACGATCTGGTAACCCCGTTCTTTGATGCTGAATTCACGCTAAATCGCCACGATATTCGCAGTGATAGAATTACCTATAAGTACTATGGTGGTGGTCACATGATGTACGTTAATGAACCTTCAAGGACAGCGTTACTTGAAGATACGCGGGTATTCATTCAGCAGCAGACAAACAATTGAAATGACAATGCCGCAAGTCTTGTGCTTGGTTAAATGCAATGAATGAGCAAGATATAAAATCGATACACCAAGGTCCTTATAAACTGGTTTTTGTTTCCAGTGGGGGAGGGACCAAGGCTATTTCTGATTTATTGAAAGTACCGGGTGCGAGTCAAACTATTCTCGAGTCCTACATCCCATATTCAAGGAAATCCATGGACGAGTATCTGAAAATTAAACCCAGTTATTATTGCAGCTTGCAAACCACCATCAACATGGCCGTCACTGCTTTTGCCCGCGCTAAAAAACTTGCACCTGACTGCGATCCAAAGTATTTGTTGGGTGTTGCCGTCACCGCAACGCTTTCAACGACCTATGAAAAATTGGGCACACACCGTTTTTTTATCTGTATCCAAGGCTATGATGCAACCCATGTAGTTTCGCATTATCTTACCAAAGGCAAGCGCACCAGAGACAGTGAAGAAAGAGTGGTTTCAGATTGCTTGAAAAGACTTATTGGTATTGCTTCTGGTCTCGATTTGGAATTGCCTGAGTTGGCTCAGGAATTGAGTTATGAAGTTGTTGCTGCGAAACAAGATTGGCACGATCTTGAAAACCGACACATTGATTATGTTACCGAATCTGAGGCGCCTACTAAATTGATCTTCCCCGGTACTTTTCAGCCGTTTCATAAAGGCCATTTAACCATCCAGAAGATTGCAGAGGAAAAAATTGGAGTGCCAGCAACCTTTGAGATTTCTATCTGCAATGTTGAGAAAACTTTATTGAGCTACTATGAAATTGAGAAAACATTGGGTCAGTTCAGACCAGGGCAAAATTGGGTGTTGACCAATGCGCCGACTTTTGTTGAAAAAGCAGCAATCTTTAAGGAATCAACCTTTGTGCTGGGTATGGATACCCTAATACGTATATTTGATCCAAAATTCTACGAAAGCGATAAGGTCATGCGATCGGAATTGAAAGTATTTATTGAGAACGACATACGGTTTGTGGTTTTTGGTAGACAAGTAGGGTCCCAATTTATGACCCTCAATGATTTCCTTATTCCTGAAGAATTCAAGGATCGCTTCATTGGTATTACAGAAACAGAATTCAGAGAAGATGTCAGTTCGTCTGCCATCAAGAGAGAAGAAGAAGAGAACAGAGCTACAGCTTGATTTATGAGTATGTGTTAGTTTTTTAGCCAGGAAGTCTAAGCCAAAGTTTCGGTAATCTTTTCTGCGAGTTTCTCCGGTTTTGTGGACGATCCAAAGCGAGCTATCGGTTCACCCTCTGCGTTGATTAGAAACTTAGTGAAATTCCATTTGATTTTTTTACTTCCCATCAGACCCGGTTGATGCTGAGTTAAAAATTGATACAAAGGAGCTGCAGTATCGCCGTTGACATCAATTTTAGCAAACACTGGGAAGGTGACTTCAAACTGAGAAGTGCAAAAATTCTGGATCTCCTCATTGCTGCCCGGTTCTTGGTTTCCAAATTGGTTGCATGGAAATCCCAGGACAGAAAAACCACGCTGGTGGAAATCCTGATGTAGTTTTTCCAATCCAGTGTATTGTGGAGTAAAACCACATTTACTTGCTGTGTTGACAATGAGCAGTACTTGACCGGTAAAATCGGAGAGAGATTTCACATCTCCCCTATGGTCCTTGCACTCAAATTGATATACGGTATTTGGCTTAGTCATGGTTTACCTCAGTTGTTATGGGAAGCAATTTTTTTATTTCGCTCCATTAAATCACTCATTAAATCTTTCGTAGGTCTACTGGGATTTTAAAGTATTTTCCAATTATTCACACGTTCTAAGGATACGTATAATTGTATTGAAATTAAACAGAAGACAACATTGACTTGATAATCGTTTGGTAAACTGAGAAGGTTAACCATGGAGTCCATAAAAGTACGCCTCTCAATCACAAAGGACTGGCTTCCCCGATACACAGGCATGGAAATCGACGAATTTGGCGATTATGTCCTGTTAACGAATTTTAGCGATTATCTCATTCGTTTTGCTGAGATGTTTGATTGTGATATCAAAGGACAAGGCAGACCTATGCAAGCAGCAACCAATTCTGGAGGACTAACTATAATCAATTTTGGGATTGGTTCGCCCAATGCCGCAATTATTATGGATTTGTTGTCAGCACGTAATCCTAAGGGTGTTCTTTTGTTGGGAAAATGCGGTGGGTTAAAAGTTTCCTCTGAAATTGGTCACTTGATACTGCCCATAGCCGCTATCCGTGGCGAGGGTACAAGCGATGATTATTTCCCACCTGAAATCCCGGCATTGCCTTCTTTTAAATTACACAAATTCGTTTCTGAAAAAGTGCTAGAAAAGAATCTGGAGTATCGCACTGGGGTTATTTACACCACAAATAGAAGAGTGTGGGAGCACGATCAGGTTTTTAAAAACAGATTAAAAGAAACCACTGCAATCGCAATTGATATGGAAACAGCCACAATCTTTATCGTTGGTCATTACAATCAAATCGCTCGAGGTGCTTTGCTGCTTGTTTCAGATAAGCCCGTTACCCCAGAAGGAATTAAAACAGAACAGTCAGATCGATCTGTAACTGAAAAATGGTTGCAGACTCATCTTGAAATTGGCATAAATGCAATGACCGAAATCGGGAAAACAGGGGAAACAATCAAGCATTTCAGGTATTAATTTTTAAGCGCTGGGATGACTTGCTCCCCTATAAGTTTGATTGAGGCTGCAGGATTTTGCCTCAATTCAAGTGCAACATCGGTTAAGCCTGCTGCTTTTAATGCCAATAAATGCTCAATTTTTTGATCCACCTCGCTGACATGGCCCGTCAAAGTTAGATGATCCACCAGTTTATCCAGTAAACTGTCAGGGACCCCAGGGACTGAATGGGTATTCAATTTTGGCATTTGATAGATTTCTTGTTTGTGAGCCTCAATAAGATCGTAATCGGCGTCCGACATAAATGTGGTAATTACCCATCGCCTAAATAAACCACGGTAACCTAGCCACTGTCTGGCTTCTTTAATGGCTTCTTCCTTATCATCGTAGAGTGCCCATGCCATGAAATTATTAAACCGGAAGTCATCAAGATCCCGACCAAAAGCCACTAGGTGCGCAGAAACCTCTTCAACCGTTCTTTTTATCAGCGTTGCAGGTAAATCACTCATCATGATTCCATCGGAAAGTCGAGACGACATCTTAAGCATTTGAGGCTTGTTGGCTGCGACATAAACCCTGGGCATGCTTTGAGTTGCCCAGAAAGGGTGGTAGTTGTTTACTTGAAATATTTCACCGTTGTAGTTCAAAGAATGCGATGGGGAGATGGATTTCAATATTTCTATACATTCTCGAACCGCTCTCACTCTTTTTACTGTTTTTAGATTGAGCGATTGCAACGCTTCTCCACCGCCGCCAATAACGATACTTGCTCTGCCACTGGAAAGCTCGTTGAGAGTTAATAAACCAGCTGCAATGCGAATCGGGTGCGTATCAAAAGGGTTTAAGGCGACAGGCCCTAAATTTATTTGGCTTGATTGACTAGCCAACTGGGAAAGATTGACAAAAGGTTCACGTGAATCCAAATAACTAGCAACCCAGATTGTTTGCATTCCATATTTTTCTGCCAGTAACCCCAGTTCAGTTATTTCGGGGGCGCTTAATCTCGAATCTAGGATAAGGTCAACATGCATTTTACGGTTTATTGAAACTCACATTTAGTCGATCAATGACATCTGTAATTTCTTTCCGGGTTATGTTCGCGTAAGCAAATCTCAGAAAGCGTTCTTGGTTCGGTCCAAAAAAAGTACCTGGTAAGGACAGAATATTTTCCTTATCGAGCAAGTCTTGGGCTACTTGGTAGGCATTTTTGTTGTCGTATTGATGTTCAACGTAGGCAAAATAAGCACCGGATGAAATGACCTCAAAACCGAGATTATTTTCTCTAAACAGTTTGTTGAAGAGCTCCCTTCTTCTCTTCAACATATTGCGCTTCTCAGCAACCCATGAAGTTAAATGTTCCAAGCCGTACAATGCTGCATCCTGTGCAATCCTGGGCGCACAAATTGCAACCGAATCCATGATTTTAGTTACCGATTCAATCACATTCTCGCCAGCGATTACAGAGCCTACACGGTATCCAGTTAGACTAAAACATTTTGAAAAACTATAAACTTGAATCAGAGTCCCTCCCCAGTCTGATATTTCAAACAATTGATGGGGCGGTTGCTCGGTTAGGAAGTCTTTGTAAGTTTCATCAATAATGAGCTTGATGCCATGTTTCTGGCACAGTTTAAAAAATCCTCGGAGTAAATCCGGTGGGTAAGTGGCTCCAGTGGGGTTGTTTGGAGTAACCAGAACAATCGCTTTGGTTTTTTTGCTAATCAGTCTTCGTGCTTCATCAATGTCAGGCAGTCCTCCCTGGGACATATTGCAGCCAAGATGAACGGCTTTAATACCCAGTACTTCCAGCCACATTTGATGATTGAAGTAGTAAGGAACAGGAAGAATGATTTCATCTCCTGCTTCTGCCAATGCCATTGTGGCCAGACAATAGGCTTGATTGCAGCCCGCTGAAATCAGGACGTTATTGGACTGAATTGATCCTCCGTAAACCCCAACCATATGATTTGCTAGCGCAGTCTTGAGTTTTGCATTTCCACTTACCGGACCGTATTGTGCCGTGGCAAACAATTTAACTCGTTCAGCCATATAATCGGTGAGTTCTTCAGCTGGAGGATAACTTGGAACGGCTTGAGCCATATCCAATAAAGGTTTGTCCTCGGAGAATTCTCGTCCTGCAAGCCATGAACTTGCCTCATCAATAGGAGGGTCTATTGAGTTTATGACGTTTGGGTTCAAATTTTTATCCACCGAGCAAGCTCCAATTTATTTATCCTGCACTTTCATACTATTAACGATAGATGAAATGAGCAATAGCAGTAATGATGGGCAGGGTGATCAAGGTTCTCAGGGTGAAAATGAGAAACAGTTCTCCAATCTGCAAAGGAATTTTTGATTTGAGAATCAATGTCCCAACTTCCGTCATGTAAATTATTTGGATGATAGAAACACAGCCTATTACGAATCGGGTCATTTCACTTGCAATATTTTTTCCAATAACAGCCGGCAAATACATGTCCGCAAAGCCGACCAGAAAAGCCGGGGCAGCTGCTGCTGCTTCAGGTATCTGCATCAGTTCAAGAATCGGTACCAGTGGTTTGGTCATGATTGTAAAAATAGGAGTAAATTCAGTCAGCGCCAAAACTATCGTCCCAATGGCCACAACCGATGGCAACAAAGAAAACCATATATCCAAGAGATTGATAAAAGCATTTTTAAGCAATTGTTTTAGATTGGGTGCTGTTCGTGCTTTATTAATGCCTTGTATCAATGCCCACTTTAAAAGACCTGTACCTGCCTCAGGTTTATCTGTAAATCCATCCTGTTCTATCAAGTAGATGTCTTTTTTTCTTGCCAGCGGCCAGATTCTTGGAATAATCAAAGCAGCAATCAACCCTGAGAACATAATCGAAAAATAGAACTCAAAAAATCGGTGGTCAATTTCGATTAATTTTGCAACCAAGGCACAAAAAGCAATTGAGGCTATTGAAAAATTGGTTGCAATCACGGCAGCTTCGCGACCGCTGTAATACCCTTTTTCATATTGTTGAATGGTAATTAACACCCCAACTGGAGCGCTTCCAAGCCAGGATGCCAAGGTGTCGATGCTGGCTCGTCCAGGGAGTCGGAATGCCCACAGGAACGGTTTTTGCAATAAGGTTCCCATAAATTCTGCCACCCCATAATCAATGAGAAAGGGCAACAAGAAGCAGGCAACCAAGAAGAACACAGTCAAAGTACCTGCCAATTGAAATAACATTGTTCCACCTGTTGCTGGGCTTGAGATCCACTCAGGTCCGATATTAAATAAGACCAGAACTGCAAAAAGACTGCCCAGTACTCTGAGGATCAACCAGGCGGGTGATGTGGTGAATATTTGTTGTATCTGATTGATTGGTATGTTGGATTTATTTTTTCTAAATAGACTGAAATAGGTTGAGCACAAACAAGACACCAGCAACAGCATTGTTGCGAATGCAGGAAGATAATCCTGGGTTGCGTCTCTGAGCAAATCAACCAAGATGCCCATGCCAATTGTCGCTCTGCCATCGATAAATATAGGGGTTAAAAACAGCAACACACCAATGGATGATGGAATGATGAACTTAAGCACATCTTGATACGACAGTTTCATGGTTGCTTATTAATTATCTCCAGATTAAACAGATC
>DTSX01000062.1 GCA_012965065.1 Gammaproteobacteria bacterium | reverse complement strand
ATCGCATGATATTCCCTGACTACAAGACCTTCCTGCATTTCAGCATGGGTCATGGTTCGGTCAGGTCGGCAGCCACTTCGGTGAGCAAGGCGTAGCGTGGGTCTTGCTCCAAATCCTTTTCCAGCATCCCCAGACGCTTCAATTCCGTCAGTCGCAAATCCTCATTTACGGGATTGCTAACGGGAACAATTCCCGCTTCCTTGCACAGTTTTCGGACTTGTTCCAAATCTTCTTGTTTTAATTCACCAGTCATGACATATCTTTGAGAGGATGATGAGTATATGTTTCACTTGGTTTCCTATTGGTTGGTTTTAAGAGAACCCAATATATAACATCAATCGGTTTGTTTTACAAGAATGAGGGAATTTACTTAGAGGAGTTTATTTGACTTTAATGAGTAAAGTGGGAGTCGAACCCGCGTATGAAATACCACCAATTGCTTGAAACTTGTTTTTTCTTATCAATTAGTGACTATAATAGTGACTGTATTGACAAAACCCATTCAGACACGAAATGTTATTGGGTTAAGTTTGACGAGTAATACCAACGGGTTGCTGAAGTAAGGTGGGTTCGCCAAAAGACGAGAGATTTCTTCCCGCCACCTCCACCAGTACTTCCTATATAGTGTTTTACCACGGGTTTACACTGAGCAAATCGCTTAATGGGAACCGGCCTCCTTGAGTATTTAGTTGGAGGCATGATTGCAGGGAAAAGGGCCGCTGACCATGCAATTCGTAGAAGCTCATGAAAGAAAATCTTCCTTGTATTATAACTGTAGCAATTACATGATCGGTTCCAAAAAAACTGATAATCCAACCATTCCAATTACTGTATCTGAGCAAATTGAATCAACTCGGAAGTGCTATAATGCTGGAGCGTCAATATTTCATCTTCATGTTCGAAATGAAGACGAAAGCCCTTCTTCTGATGTCAACAAATTTAAAGAGCTGTTAGTTGGTATTGAAGAGTCTTGTCCTAATATTATTATTCAGTTTTCTACTGGCGGAGGAGGTCGAAGTCAGGAAGAAAGGTGGGAAGAGTCTCCGAATCAAATAATATTTTTGTCACGTAATTCTTTTAAATCTTTTTCTTTTAATCCTATTAATTCTCCAAAGATTTGATTATTATTCGTACCACTAGGAAGTGCTGGTCCTTTATACCCTGTTTCTGCATCACTGAATTTAATTGGGAATCCAGCAGCTTTGATTCCAGTTAATTTACCAAGTTGAGGGTGTTCAACATCATTTATCATTTCTCTGTATTTCAAATGATTCCAATTCAATAAATCATTTATATCCTGCACAGGGCTCGCTACTATATCTTCGTTTTCAAGTATTTTAAGTGCAGATTTAGTTGAAAATTTTGATGTCCAGCTGCTGATTAAATCATCAACTTTATCATTGTGAGCAACACGCCAATCCATTCTTGACCAGTTTTTTTCTTTTGATAAATCCAATCGATCTATTGTTTTACATAATTTCTTCCACATTTCATCAGTTCCGCAACAGATAACAATCCAACTATCTTTTGTTTTATAAGTATTAAATGGTGAAAATCTAACTAAGCGATTTCCTTGTTGGAAATTAAGGCCTAATTCTTCGAAGCAATCAATCGGGTCATCAAAGAGTGATGAGAACAAAGTGTCAACCATTGAGATATCTACAAATTGTCCTAAACCAGTGGATTCTCTATGATAAAGAGCTGCTAAAATTCCAGATAAAGCAAAACTTGCTGCAATGGTGTCTGCTATAGGTGTTCCTGCCTTTGTTGGGGGCCCTCCTGGTTGTCCTGTTACACTCATTAAACCAGACATTGCTTGTGTGGTAGTATCGTAACCTTTGCGATGACTATCTGGCCCTGTTGAACCATAACCTGTCAAAGAGCAATAAATTAGTCTAGGATTGATTTGATTTAAAATATGCCAATTTACTTTAAGTCTTTCTGTTACACCAACTGAGAAATTCTCAACGAGAATATCAGACTTTTCAACTAATTTTAGAAATAAATCATGCCCTAATTTAGTTTTAAGATCGATCGTGACAGATTTTTTACTACGACATCTTTTCAGAAAAGAAATACCAATATCGGTTTCATCTTTTTTATTGAATGAAGGACCATTCTTCCCAAAATAGATAGGTGTTTTGGCCAGTGATGTTCCAGTTTTTGGATGATCAACTCTTATTACCTCTGCTCCAAGACCCGCTAAAAGTAGTGTTGCGTGGGGACCGGATAGAAATTGGGAGAGATCGATAACTCTTATTCCATCTA
>DTSX01000061.1 GCA_012965065.1 Gammaproteobacteria bacterium | reverse complement strand
TAAGTTATGACCTTAGTTTCACTGATGCAAACTCGTTTAACCAAAACATCGTTTTCAAACCAATGCCAAACTCGAGAACGGGCATCGCTTGCTTCATTGATTTGGATCATCTCATAGAAATAACTTTTAGGTATGTCTTTGCGGATCCAATTGAGCATTAGTGTTTTAGAATCTATTTCCCAACAAGACCCTTGTATACGATCAGTATCAAACCATATTCGAGCCTGTTTGCAGGTTGCGTGGAGCTCAAATTGTTCGGCCCTACCATCGTTCCATGTGTAAGTATTTTGTTGATAGTATGGGTATTTTTCCCCACCGGTGATTCTGCATATTAGATGAGATTTGTGGCGATCAAGAATTTCACCTTGTGATGAAAAATAAATGTAATCACCCGTCCACTCGCCATTGTGTCGTGCAAGAACTGGCATTACATCACTGAAATTTTTTTGCATGGTCAAGAGAGCTTACTGGCCTGAATTTTTCCAGAATAAAACCATAAAATAATTCCAGAGAGCACGGTCAATACCCCAAGTGCGGAAAATAATCTGAGGAGCCACTGGGAAAAATCATCTCGCTCTTGGTAATCCATGATATGAAGAGACCATAAAAAGTCCCAAGCACGCCAAAGCTTCGTTCGTATTGCAGCTATTTCCCCGGTCACAGGATCGACATAGACAATACCTTTTTTGGGCTTGGTCACAGTGACTTTATACAACGGCAGATCCCTACCTCTGAATTCTGACCCAGTTTTGGGCTCATTGATTAAAACTGCCTCAGTTGGGCTTAGTTCGGTGCGATCTACAACAATGGACAGCGCCTCTGTAGGGGTAATGTAGGTCATTGGTTGGCCGGTGAGAGCATCAAAAATGAGCTTTTTTTCTGGAGCGTTCTTTTCTACTTGATAAATTAACCTCCCGGCTCGATGTTTTAACAGCACAGTCTCATTGGCCTCTAGATTGATTTTTGCGGTGTCAATAATTGCACTGATCGGCACTATGTTTTCCCGAGCCAATTGATTGATATTGATTGAATGGGTTTGGCTTAAATACTGTTCGCCTCTGACGTCAGTGATATCGGGAATTGAAAAAAATAAACCAGAAGCAGTCCACATCAACAGTTGTATGGAGACAATCAATCCAAGCCATCGGTGGGCTTTTCTAAAAAATGTGGTGCTCAAAAATTTCATGTGTCCACCTTCAAGTTTGAGGTAATAAATTGAAATGCATCCTCCACTTGGTCACTGAAATGGAAAAGATTAAGATCTTCTGGACTGATGGTGCCAAACTCAACCAATGTTTCAAAATTTATCAATTTGTTCCAATATTCTTTGCCGAATAAAACTATTGGAAGTGTTCTCTTGATTTTCTTTGTCTGAATCAGAGTCAATATTTCAAATAATTCATCGAGAGTCCCAAAACCGCCTGGCATGATAATCAAGGCCTTGGCAAAATAGGCAAACCAGAATTTTCGAGTGAAGAAATAATGAAATTCAAAATGCAGTTCAGGTGTCACATAAGGGTTTGCAACGTTTTCGTTTGGCAGAGATATGGCCAAGCCTGCATTTTTCCCTCCCGCCTCATGAGCACCACGGTTAGCTGCCATCATTACACCAGGTCCCGCACCCGTGCAAACAACAAAGGGTTGCTCCTCCGCATCCAGATCTAAGGACCATTGCGTTAGTCGATTTGTTAATTCAACAGTCTGTTCGTAATAGCTGGTAAGTTTGAGTCTTGGGTCGTTTGGGTTAGCTGCTTTGATTTGCTCTGCTTCTTCCGGAGCAGGGGCTCTGGCAGAGCCGAATACAACTATGGTGTTCTGCAATCCTTGGGACAGAAACTGCGCCTTTGGGTGTAAATATTCAGCTAAAATCCGTAAGGCACGGGCATCTCTGCTGTTGAGGAAATCAAGATTCTTGTATGCCTTCTCCGGCTTGTTTAATTCCTTTTTTTCTGTTGTTTCACTCATGCTTTCAATTTTCTCTTATCCTCAAATAGAGGTACAGAGGAAGGGCGCAAGAAAGTCCGATCAATAAATTAACTGCGACCAAACCAAATAATTTAGCATTTAACGCTCTTTGTTCGCTGTAGACAAAGATCCAGAAAGTAATAGAGGTAAGGACTAAATCTAGGGTAAACCCAGCTGCTGGCAGCGTGGTAAATAAAGCTTGAATAAAGGGTGACAAAGACCATCCTTCAGCCTGAATCCAAGGGACAAATTGAGTCATGGGGACAACGGCACCGATAACGGCCAACAGTAAATAAAGCCTACAGATCTGATTCATAATTTTTTCCTCAGGTTACAGTCC
>DTSX01000060.1 GCA_012965065.1 Gammaproteobacteria bacterium | reverse complement strand
AGATCAGAAGTCACATTATCTTTATCCTCTGATATTTAGGCTAAAGATACACTCCATCAAAATACTTGACAACTGTTATAATTCATTGTAGTCTCTGTGATGCCAATGGAATATTGTTGATACTTCAACGAAATTAACAATCATTTTCGAAAGTGTTATATCTTATTGATAAAAGTAACACAAATAAAAGAAAGGGATAATATGCAAAAAATAAATCGCGGTGAAGTAACTAAATATGCTTTTGATTGGAGAGATAAAGCAGTCCTTAATGTTAAACAAAATGAAGTTTTCGAATTAGAAACTGATGATGCTTTAAGTGGATTAATAGAAGACGATAGTGATAATCCCAAAGTTCATGATTTTTTAAGTGATCACGTCATTAAGCTTCAAGGAGCATGGCCTCCAAAATATAATCCTGTTATAGGACCTATATACATAGATGGTTGTTCTGCAGGAGATGTGTTGGCTGTAACAATTGAATCTATAGACCCTTGGCGTTACGGATATTCAGGGATATTGCCAGGTATTGGTCCACTTGGTGATTCTAAAAGTTGGGAAGACTGTTCCGAACCTCATGTCCAGAGGATTGAACATTTACCAGGACCAAGTGGTAAAACAAGAGATGGTAAGGGTAAATATAGCGACAAACTAACATGGGATTTGATGCCTTTCTGTGGGACTCTTGCAACTGCTCCGGAAAGAGAAGTGTTTACTTCTTTACTAGGTCAGGGACCATTTGGTGGGAATATTGATTGTCGTGAAATTCGAGCAGGTCATACTATTTTGCTAAATTCATATCATGAAGGAGGATTACTTTATGTAGGAGACATGCATGGAAGTCAGGGTGATACAGAATTTACTGGAATAGCAGATGAAACCAGAGCAAATATTTGTCTTCGTTGCGAGGTAATAAAAAATAAAAGAATTAGAGGGGTACGTATCATAAAACCTGATTCTATAGTAGCAGTAGGAATTAATTTACCTATGGAACATGCTGTATATGATGCTTGTTGGAATATGATGGAATGGTTACGAGATGAGTATTCAATATCACATAAAGACATGTATATACGGATGTCCTGTGACCCGGCATTTAGAATTAGGACATATCAGATGGTAAGAGCGGTAACTATTCAACATGTAGTTGGAGCAGAATATCCTAAAGAAAGACTTTCACCTGCATTTTAATTTGAAGGAACTCCTCAAGCGTGAGTGTTGGATTGAAATTCTTTTCAAGAATCTTGTTTTAAAGGAATTCTGGATATTTTAATTTGAACTATGAGGAAGCCCCATTCATAAGGGTGGGGAGTCCGAAATTAAAGGAGCAATATTATGGATATGGGATTAAAAGGTAAAACAGCAGTAATTACAGCCTCCAGTTTAGGGTTAGGCAAGGCCATGGCTCAAGGTTTGGCACAAGAAGGAGCAAATGTAACGATTTGTGCTAGAAGAAATAGCCCATTGGAAACCGCAAAAAATGAAATAGAAAAAGTGGGAGGACAAGTTCTGTCAATAAAAGCTGACATGAATTCAAAAGATGATATAGAAAAAGTAATATCTGAAACCGTTAGCCGTTTTGGTAAATTAGACATACTTATAAACAACGCTGGTGATGCAGAGGTGGGTCGAAAAATTGAAGATGAAGATGATGTTTGGCAAGCGACTTATAATATCAATGTGTGGAGTTGTGTAAGAGCAATACGTGCGGCTGTACCTCATATGCGAAAAAATGGAGGTGGTAATATAATAAATGTTGCATCTGTAAGTGGTCACAGTGGTTTAGCAGGAATGGCAGATTACAACTCTGCTAAAGCTGCAGTGCTATCTTTAACAAAAACATTTGCTGCAGATCTTGCGCCTGACAATATAAGAGTTAATGCTGTTAACCCTGCGTTAATTCATACTCCATTATGGGAAAGATTAGCAAAAGAAAATTTTGTTGGTAGTGTCGGTGATTCAGTTGATGAAGTCTTTGAAAATCTTTCTAAACAGATGCTACTTATACCACGCTATGGAAAACCTGAAGAAGTTGCAAATGTAACCACATTTCTTGCCTCGGAGCGCGCTAGTTTTGTAACAGGTGCCTGTTGGAATGTTGATGGAGGATTTACTAAATTTATAATTTAAATTAATAAAGTAAAAAATAATAAATGAACTCTAAAGTCTTAACAAATGAGTGTACCATAGAAAAATTACTAGATATAAATAATTTGAGATCTGGTTATGATGGAGTTCCAATCGTGCGCAACGATAACGCACAAACAGACTCGAATAAGCGGTGGGAATATGTGGAATTTTGTACGGTTTGAATAG
>DTSX01000059.1 GCA_012965065.1 Gammaproteobacteria bacterium | reverse complement strand
CGGTATTTCATCAAAACAAAGCAATATCTCTTCGAGAAGTGATGCTGAGAAAAAATTTTCCACGCGTAAACATCTGGGAAGCGAGAGGCGGCTTAGTTGTCAATCGAAACTTCTTGGAGATATCGTTGTTGATGTCCCTCAGGAAAGCCAACTGCATCAACAGCTTGTCAGAAAAGAGTTTGAAGCAACAGAAATCACCATCAACCCATATGTCCATTTGCACTACATAGAACTGGCAGACAATTGTTCTGCTAAAAGAACCAATGTACTTAATCAAATTAAGAAAGCTCTGAAGGATCAATGGTCACTAACAGATTTAAATTTTGTTGTTAACGATTGGAAAACAATTCTACCGATCTTAAAAGAAGGTGAGGGAAAATGCACCGTTGCAGTCAGGAATAAAAAGGAACTGATAGCAATCTTCCCCGGTTTCGTGGAGAGCTGCTACGGAGCGGCGATTGATATAGGCTCAACAACGATTGCAATTAATTTATGTAATTTAACCGACGGGTCCATTGAATCCAACCAAGGATCTATGAATCCACAAATAAGATTTGGTGAAGATCTAATGAGCAGGGTTTCATACTGCATGCAGAACCCTGGATCGCAAGAGAAATTAACCCAAGCAGCCAGAACTGCAGTGAATGAACTCATTCATAAAGCATGTAATGAGGCAGAAATTAATCCCGAACAAGTTCTAGAAATAACTATCGTCGGCAACCCGGTCATGCACCACCTTTTTCTTGGATTTGACCCTGTGCCCTTAGGCCTATTGCCTTTTACACTAGCCACAGATAAAGCATTGTATCTAAGAGCTGAAGATCTCGGTATTGATATTAATAAACATGCCGGAGTCTATGTCTTGCCGTGTTTAGCAGGTCATGTTGGGGCAGATGCAGCAGCTGTGATGTTAACTGAAAAGCCTTACCATCAGAAAGAAATCAATCTGATAGTCGATGTTGGTACCAATGCAGAAATTTTCGTTGGTAATGAAGATAAATTATTGGCCGCCTCGAGTCCAACTGGACCCGCCTTTGAAGGCGCACAGATCAATTCAGGTCAACGTGCCGCTCCAGGTGCCATTGAGAGAGTCAGAATCAATCCTGAAAACTTTGAACCTAAATTTAAAGTCATTGGCTCAGAATATTGGTCTGATGAAATTGAGTTTGAAGAAAGCATTAAAAAAATAGGGATCACTGGCATTTGTGGCTCAGGAATCATTGAAGCAGTAGCAGGAATGTATCTCGCCGGGATTATTAGTCAAGATGGCTTGATGAATGCATCGTTAATAACCAAAACTGAGCACTTAATTCAGCAGGGAAGAACGTTTTCCTATTTCTTGCATCGAGGGACACCGGAGGTGTTGATCACTCAAAATGACATTCGTGCTATCCAGCTAGCAAAAGCAGCATTGTATGCAGGGGCGAAGCTTCTTATGGATAAATTGGGTGTTGAAAAGGTTGATAAAATAAGGCTTGCAGGGGCATTTGGAAGCCACATTGATGTTAAATACGCAATGATTCTGGGAATGATTCCAGACTGTAAAATTGATATGGTTACCTCGGCTGGCAACGCTGCAAGCACGGGTGCGAGAATGGCTCTCTTGGATACAGTTAGTCGAGATGAAATTGAAAGTGAAATAAGAAAAATAGAAAAAATTGAAACAGCAATGGAAACAAAATTTCAAGAGTACTTCGTTCATGCAATGGCTATACCACACCAAATTGATGACTTTAGTGAACTGGCAAAAATTGTAAATCTTCCCAAAAAAACTATCCCTCAAAAACCAAAACGAAGAAGACAACCAACAAGTTCGTAAATCAGACAACTCCTTGTCGTTTAATACAATAAAGTAAGGGAAAAACTGGAAAATTTGTGGTAAATTTCTGCCAGTCAGTCCCAATCGAGTAGAATCAAATTAGAAATGAGTTCAATTGCACAATTAATAGCACAACAACCAGTTGATTGGTCGTTACAACAAGAATTTTATAAACGGGTTGATATCTATGAACTTGAAATTGAAAAAATTTATATGGACAGTTGGTTGTTTATCGGTCACGACTCAGAAATTCCGAACATAGGCGATTATTTCGTATACAACTTGCTCTCAGAATCGGTAATTGTGGTCCGCGGCAAAGACGATCAAATTCATGCCTACATGAATGTTTGTCGTCATCGTGGTTCACGCATTTGCTTAGAAGACAGAGGTAATATCAAACGCTTCACATGCCCTTATCATGCCTGGACATACAACTTGGATGGGTCATTGATGATTGCAAAAGAACTTGAAAATGGGATCAAAAAAGAGGGCCTGGGAT
>DTSX01000058.1 GCA_012965065.1 Gammaproteobacteria bacterium | reverse complement strand
TTGGAGGGCAAATCATGGCAGAAGCAGTAATAGTTGATAGTGTAAGAACTGGACTGGCAAAATCTTTTAGGGGTGGCTTTAACCAAACTCGAGCCGATGATATGACGGCCCACATCATTGACGCCTTGATGGACAGAAACCCAAAAGTGGAGCCTGAACTTGTTGAGGACGTTATCCTAGGTTGTGGATATCCAGAGGGACCGCAAGGAAACAATGTTGCCAGAACTTCAGCAGTTTTATCAAAACTTCCCATACAAACTGGAGGCACGACTGTGAATAGGTATTGCTCATCAGGATTGCAAACGATTGCCATGGCTGCAACCCAAATTCAGAGTGGTTTTTCTGACTGCATCATAGCTGGAGGGGTTGAATCCATTAGCACTGCTCAGGGGCACATCAATAGATACATGTTTGAAAATGAAAAAATAGCGGAGGAAGTGCCTGGAATTTACCATGCCATGGGCACCACTGCTGAGACCGTTGCCAAAAGATACAATGTCACTCGTGAAGCGCAGGATGAGTATGCTCTATCCAGTCAATTGAGATGTGCGGAGGCTCAGAATCAAGGTTTATTTGACGATGAGATTATTCCTATGAATGCAGTGATGAAAGTTGTTAATAAAGATACAGGTGAAGAATCTGAAGCAGAAACGGTTGTTGATAGAGACAATTGCAATCGGCCAAATACGACTATAGAGGGTCTTGCAGGATTAAATCCTGTTTTTGATCCTGAAGGCGGTTCTGTTACCGCAGGAAATTCTTCACAACTCTCAGATGGAGCGTCTGTCACGATGGTTATGAGTGAGGAAAAAGCGAATGAACTGGGTCTTGAGCCTTTAGCTTATTTTAGAGGATTTATAGTCACAGGCTGCGAACCTGATGAGATGGGTATTGGCCCAGTTTTTGCTGTACCGAAACTTTTAAAAACAGCTGGTTTAAAAGTCGATGATATAGATCTTTGGGAACTGAACGAAGCCTTTGCCTCTCAAGTTGTCTATATACGAGACCAACTTAATTTACCAACTGAGAAGTTAAATATTCATGGCGGCTCAATAGCAATTGGTCATCCTTTTGGGATGACTGGATCTAGACAAGTAGGCCATTTAACTCGCGAACTCAAGCGTAGAAAAATCAGGTACGGGGTTGTTACCATGTGTGTAGGTGGCGGTATGGGAGCAGCCGGTCTTTTTGAATCAATCTCGCATTAAGTAAAAAAATTTAAGGCTTATTTTTTTGGTTTTCTTGCTCTACCAGGCTTCCATCTATTAAAAAAGCGAACTTAGGGTTTCATCCAAGTTTTTAACAGTTCTATCTACATGTCGTTTATTGAAAGTCATAGGAGGACGCATCTTGATGACATTACTGTCGGGTCCGGTTATGCCAACTAAGGTTCCATTCTTGCTCAGTAAATTTACAATCTCAGCTGTTTTCTTAGTCGCTGGCTCTTTTCCTATCGGGTCAATCAATTCAACACCTAAGAACAGCCCTTTGCCCCTAACCTCGGCAATCAAATCATATTTCTCGGCGAGTTCTATTAATTCCTGGTGAAAATACAACCCTGTCGTTTCAGCATTGTGCATCAAATGGTCCTTTTTCATCATTTCCAGTACAGCCAAAGCTGCGGCACAAGCAACCGGGTTACCGCCAAAGGTATTAAAGTATCCATACTCCTGGTCAAATACTTGGGAAATTTTGCGTGTGGTTACAACCGCTGCAATAGGGTAGCCATTGCCCATGGGTTTGCCTAGGGTCACGATATCTGGGACAACACCATCGTGGGAAAAACCCCACATATGGCTCCCGATTCGACCCAATCCTGATTGGACTTCGTCAGCAATAGCGAGCCCTCCCGATTGCCGTACTGCTCCATAGGTGGTTTTCAAATAGTCCGGCGGAGGCAAAAAAATACCGTCGCTGCTGAAAACACTGTCAAAAATCACTGCAGCAGTACCGATGCCGATTTCATCGAGTTTGTCCATAGCAAGGGATAAGTCTTTTAAGCAATTAAGCTCAATTTGCTCTGTTTGTTGATATTTTTTTGGGCTGGGCAATGTTTGAACCCAGTCTTGTCTTTTTTCTGGCACACAATCATCTGGGCTCATTTGTAAAACCGCAGTGGTGTTGCCGTGGTAAGCGTTTTCCGAAACGAGGCAGCCTTGCTTTTTGGTATAAGCTCGGGCAATTTGCAGTGCGAGGTCATTGGCCTCACTGCCACTGCAAACAAAATAACAAACCTCCAGTTCTCCAGGCATTAATTCCGTGATTTTCTCTGCCAAATCAACAATGTTCTCATGCAAATAACGTGTGCTGGTATTTAGG
>DTSX01000057.1 GCA_012965065.1 Gammaproteobacteria bacterium | reverse complement strand
GGAAAGAATTCAGGAAGGACACGATCCTATTCGAATTGGCATAGGGGTAAACACAGGGAAGATGATGTTAGGGACATTAGGGGAATCTGATCGGATGGAAGGCTCCGTAATCAGCGATGCCGTAAATCTTGCTGCGAGGTTGGAAGGTCTTACTAAGCTATACAAAACATCATTATTATTAAGTGAAGCAACGCTTTTAAAGATAGAAAAGAACCTTTTTAAAACTCGTTTAATAGACAAGGTTGCGGTAAAGGGTAAAGAAATACCCGTAATGGTACACGAGGTTCTGAATGGAGAAGTAGCAGAGCTAATGGATGAAAAAATATCTACCCTTACTAACTTTAATAAAGGTTTTGATCTATACCAAAATCAGCAGTTTGAAAATGCATTAGCGTTGTTTACAAAATGTCTTGAAAAAGTTCCTGAAGATGGTGTTGCAGAACTCTATGTTGAACGCTGCCAAAAACTTATCTCTAGCGGATGGGACACTGAAACATGGGATGGAATTAACTACATGGATCACAAATAAGACTAACAATAATTTGATTTCATAAACCTGTGCAGACAAAAAATTCAATTTTATAAAAGATATGTATATTAAGAAATTTATTCTAGTTATTTTAAATTCATTTTTTTTGTTAGCTTCATGTTCTCAATTTGGTGAGAATCCGAGTGGAGATCATCTTGATAAAATCAAAAAATCACCTAACTACAACACAGAAGAAGAAAGATTCGAAAACCGAATAGAGAATATGTGGGATCAGATGAGTGAAAAAGACTCTTTTTGGGCTAATCCCCAAAAAAGGATCTTCAATAATTATTTTTTCAACTCTGCACAAACAGTTCCTGAAGTTGAACTGCCAGAGGTTAAACCTCCAAACATAAAAGAATTCATGCAGTCCACCGAAGGCATCAAATTCATTTGGTTTGGACACTCCACTCTTTTGGTCAATATAAAAAATATTATAGTTCTGATAGATCCTGTTTTTTCTGTAGCAGCCTCTCCTGTAAGCTTTATTGTTAAGCGTTTTCAACCACCAGTTCTTGAACTAAAGGATCTTCCTAGAATAGATTACATCTTAATTTCCCATGATCATTATGACCACTTGGACATGGAGACAGTGATTTACTTCAAGGAAAAGGATGTAAAATTTATTACTCCTTTAGGTGTAACTTCTCATTTGAAAAGATGGGGCGTACATGAATCAAAATTGTTTGAAACAGATTGGTGGGGCAAATTAGAATTTGAGGGTATTACTTTTGTTTGTACCCCAGCGCAACATTTCTCAGGTAGATTTGCCACATTTTCTAGTTTCAAAACTCTTTGGTCTTCCTGGATAGTTAAAACTGAATCTAACAGCTTTTACTTTAATGGTGATTCCGGTTACGATATTCATTACAAACAAATTGGAGACAGTTATGGACCATTTGATTTAGCCTTTATTGACAGCGGGCAATACAATGAAAGATGGCGTGAAGTTCACAATATGCCTGAAGAAGCAGCGCAGGCTGTTCTGGATCTAAAAGGCAAAGCCATGGTTCCAATTCATTGGGGGATGTTTAATCTTGCAATGCATGATTGGTTTGAACCAGTTGAAGAGAGTGAAAAATATGCTAAAAAATATGGAATTAAACTAATGACTCCAAAACTTGGTCAATTAGTGTCTACGGAACGTCAAAATGTCTTTGAAAAATGGTGGAAGGATTTAATTGATAAATAGGAAAGTAATTACCTGTTGGTGGTATTGTTAATAGCTGAAATTTTAAATATATTTTTGATATGGTATTTTTATTTTTAATATTAAAAGGCTGAGCACCCCAAGAGTACTTCTCCAACTTCAAATACTCTCACTGATATCGTATTCGGAAACAGTACCTTCGTGGCATTTGGTTATAGTGGAACCATCCTCACCTCATCGGATGGAACAACTTGGGATAATAGGACTTCTGGAACATCATATGTTCTCCCAGGTGGAACCTACGGAAATAGTATATTCGTTACGGTGGGCGATATTGGAACCATACTCACCTCATCGGATGCAATAACTTGGACTTCAAGGACTTCTGGAACATCAAACAAACTTAGAGGAATCACCTACGGAAACAGTCCTTTCGTGGCAGTTGGTAAATCTGGAACCATCCTCACATCGTCTGATGCAACCACTTGGACTTCAAGGACTTCTGGAACATCAGAACATTTGAGAAGAGTGACATTCAAAGAATAATACCCTAAAAACCAGCCCCATCATCTCCTGTGAGTAACCCCCCCTAAAACAAACACCAACCAAATATACTTCCAAGTAAAAACCCCACATTCTTGTAAAACAAACCGATTG
>DTSX01000056.1 GCA_012965065.1 Gammaproteobacteria bacterium | reverse complement strand
ATTGGTTTTTTTTACTTGGAGCTGTCATTTAAATCAATAATATTGATTTCACTGGGATTGGGAATACTCATGTTTACTTTGGATCTGGCAATATCCTCTAAGCGTAGTCCTGATGAAAGTTCAGATAATTCTACTTGGATTCTCTTCCACTCCGTTTTCAGAGCATCTCGTTCTTTGATTAAGCCCTGATACTCTATAAACAATATTCTTTTTTGATGCTCCAAATACACCTCGCCTAACCCAGATAGACATACCAAAAGAAATAAAAAGAATGCCCTTCTATACCATTTATTGGATTGTTTCATTTAACTTTTTCCACCACCCTTAAAACTGCGCTTCTAGCACGAGGATTTGAATTGATTTCCTCCTCAGACGGTTTGATTCGCTTAACAACAATTTTACAATCGGTTAAATGTTCAGGACTTAAGTTAGGTAATTTTGATAAATTTGGATCAATTCTTGAATGATTTCGGAAAAAACGTTTAACCATCCGATCTTCCAATGAATGAAAACTAATAACACATAATCTGCCACCGATTTTAAGGATATCAAGACTATCATTCAGAAACATTTCCAACTGATCTATTTCCTGGTTGATGTAAATTCTGATTGCTTGAAATGTTTTTGTAGCATGGTGCTGTTTGCGTTTTGACCTTGAGTTCTTTTTGACATCTACGATGATCTCCGTCAACTGCTGAGTGGTTTTTATTTGATCACGCATTCTGTTAAAAATAATGGCTCTAGCAATTTTTCTTGAGTATTTTTCTTCACCAAATTGCCAAAGAACTTTAGAAATTTCATCCTCACTTGCATTATTAATCCAAACCTGTGCAGTTACACCCGTTTTCTGATCCATTCTCATATCCAATGGCCCTTTATTCTGAAAACTAAATCCTCGGTGAGCATTATCGAGCTGAAATGAAGAAATACCTAAGTCTGCAAGGATTCCACTAAATTTAAAATTTAAATCATTTGATTCTAAAAGTTCTTTAAGATTTCCAAATCTTCCTTTGATTATTTTTAACCTGCTTTGATCGGTAAATTTGCCTTCAACAAAGTTTATCGCATCTTGGTCTTGGTCCATTGCAATAAGTTTTCCGTCAGAGTTGAGTTTTTTTAGAATCACTTCCGTGTGCCCACCAAAGCCACAGGTGGCATCAAGGTAAGTACCTGAACGAGCTACAACCAGATGGTTTACAACTTCAGTTGACATCACAGGTTGGTGTATATTTTTTATCATCTGTTGACTGATTCTATTGGAACCATGTCCAGATTAATGAAATGTTAGCCCCTGTTACGCTTTAAAAAGGATGGTACATCCAAAAAATTAATTTGATCATCTCCCTCAGCAGGAAGATCTTCAAATAAATCCTTGTTACGAGAGGTTATTGGTTTATCCAATTCTGGGAATGGCTCAATAAAATTTTTCCCACCATCAGATTGATTATCTAGCCTTTGATCAAGACCGGTAAGCACAACCGTGACACGGATCGAATCCTGTAGGGAGTCATCAACAACAAAGCCCGTAATAATTTCAGCGTCTTCAGATGCGTATCCAGTGACGATTTCGCCAATTTCCTCGAACTCATCACCCGTAAGGTCGGCGCCTGCGGTAACATTAATTAATATTCCCTTTGCTCCCTCAAGTTTAAAATCCTCCAACAAAGGGCTTTGAATAGCAGCTTCAATTGCTTCTCTTCCTCGATCTTGGCCGGAGGCAGTACCCATTCCTATAATGCCTCTGCCAGTTTCTGCCATCACGGTTTTGACATCAGCAAAGTCAAGGTTTACATGGCCAGGTATGGTTATCAATTCAGCAATGCCTTGTACAGAATTTGAAAGAACGTCATTGGCCGCTGCGAAACCACCAATAACTGTTGCTCTATTACCCAAAGTTTGCAGTTTATCGTTGGGGATAACGATCAGTGAATCAACAAATCTTTCGAGATCGTCAATCCCTCTTTCTGCATTTTCCCTTCTTTTTTCTCCTTCCCAAGTAAAAGGAGTGTTAACCACAGCTACAGTTAGAATGCCCTTTTCTTGGGCAATTTCTGCCACTACAGGGCTCGCACCTGTGCCCGTCCCTCCACCAAGACCGGCTGCAATGAATAGCATGTTTGCCCCGTTAATAACCGCTGCGATTCTCTCTCTATCCTCTTCAGCTGAAGCTCTACCAATCTCTGGCTTACTTCCAGAACCCAAACCTTGAGTTTCATTAATCCCAATTTGTAACTGGGTTTCTGCCTTTGTCATTCTTAAATCCTGAGTGTCAGTGTTGGCACATATAAATTCAACGCCCTGAATTCCTTTTGTAACCATATGGGAAACAGCATTGCCCCCACCACCACCAATACCAATAACCTTGATACTAGC
>DTSX01000055.1:30086-32563 GCA_012965065.1 Gammaproteobacteria bacterium | reverse complement strand
CAAATGAAACACTTGAATTTTCAAAAAAAGGACTTAAATCTAATGGAATGTTAGTTATGAAAGTCTTTATGGGATTAGGTTTTGAGGAATTTACTAAGGAGTCAAAATTAATGTTTGAAAAAACGGCATTTTTTAAACCCAAATCATCAAGATCTGAGAGTACAGAAACTTATCTAATTGCATCTACCATTAGGTTATAATAGCCAAAATAAGCATGGGTATTTATGAATAAACTCTTCAAAAATGCAATGGTATGGATTGTCATCGCGGTAGTGTTGTTAACCGTCTTTCAATCTTTTACGCCTAACTCAATAAGACAGCAAACACTTGATTACACAACATTCATTGAATTGGTTAAAGCAGGCAATGTCAGTGAGGTGGTTTTTGAAGATAATTTGATAAAAGCCAAAAGAATCAATGGTGATCGGTTTATTACTTACAATCCAGAAACAGACAATACCGCTCTTATTGGTGAACTATCAAAAAGTGGTGTCAGAATCAGTGCCAGTCCACCCAAAGGACAAGGTATATTTGTAAGCCTTTTGATCAATTCATTTCCTGTAATACTTCTTATCGCTGTTTGGATTTATTTTATGAGACAGATGCAAGGAGGAATTGGAGGTGGCAGCGGTGCGATGACATTTGGTAAAAGTCGCGCCCGATTACTGGGTGAAAATCAAACGGATGTTACTTTTGCTGATGTTGGTGGTGTTGAAGAAGCTAAGGAAGAAGTTTTTGAGATTGTGGAATTTCTCAGAGATCCAGGCAAATATCAAAGCCTGGGGGGGAAAATTCCTAAGGGCGTTCTCATGATTGGCTCTACCGGAACTGGGAAAACATTGCTAGCCAGAGCAATCGCCGGTGAAGCTCAAGTTCCATTTTTTACAATATCAGGTTCAGATTTTGTAGAAATGTTCGTTGGCGTAGGTGCCTCAAGGGTTAGAGATATGTTTGAACAAGCAAAAAAACGCTCTCCATGCATAATATTCATTGACGAAATTGATGCAGTTGGCCGTAAAAGAGGAGCTGGTCTAGGTGGTGGTCATGATGAACGTGAACAAACACTAAATCAGCTTTTAGTGGAGATGGATGGATTTGAAGACAATGTGGGTGTAATTGTTATTGCGGCAACCAATAGGCCTGATGTTTTGGACTCAGCACTTTTAAGACCTGGTCGATTTGATCGGCAAGTTGTCGTACCACTTCCTGATGTTCGAGGCAGAGAACAAATATTAAAAATCCACATGAGAAAAGTGCCACTTGATAAAGATGTTAAACCTTCGATTATTGCCAGGGGTACACCAGGGTTTTCAGGTGCTGATCTTGCAAATTTAATTAACGAAGCTGCACTCATCGCCGCTAGGGAAAATAAGAAATACGTCAGTATGGAACAGCTTGATCGTGCCAAAGATAAAGTTATGATGGGCACTGAAAGAAAATCTATGGTCATAAGTGAAGAGGAAAGAAAATTAACCGCATACCATGAAGCAGGGCATGCAATTGTGGGCCTAAGTGTACAAGATCATGACCCAGTTTATAAAGTTACAATTATCCCCAGAGGGATAGCACTGGGCCTTACCATGTTTCTACCAGAACAAGATAGATACAGCTTTAGTAAAAGAAGATTGGTTAGTCAAATAACAAGTCTATTCGGCGGCCGGGCAGCTGAAGAATTAATTTTTGGCAAGGATTCCGTTACTACTGGAGCCTCAAATGACATTGAAAAAGCTACAGATATCGCTAGGAAGATGGTCACAAAATGGGGCCTTTCTGACAAGCTTGGTCCACTCACATACATTGAAGATGAGGGTGAAATATTTCTGGGCAGATCTGTAACACAACACAAACAAGTTTCAGATATCACTGTAAAAACAATAGATGAAGAGGTCAGACGAATCATTGATCAAAGCTACCATGACGCAGCCAAAATTTTGAAAACGAATATCAAGAGGCTTCACAAGATGGCTGAGGCTCTTATAAAGTATGAAACTTTAGATGAAAACCAAATTGGTGACATTATGAACGACAAGGAACCCAGGCCTCCTGAGGGTTGGGATCAGAGTGATGTTTCGTCAGACGATGATGGGAAGAAAAGAGACACAAAATTAGGCGATCACGCTACTCAACATTAATTTTTAATTTTAATTAAATTTCCAGACTTCCAAAAGAATAAGTTTGGCTATAGTGGCTAAATATAAAAGAAACTCTATAATTAGAGCCCACAATTTTTAAAGAAACATGTCCTTCATGTATGGTTACTAAAAAGAATGGTCAAACAACATGACAAGTGAATTAAAAGTATTTGGCACTGACGGAGTAAGAGGTAAAGTTGGCGAATACCCCATGACGGTGGATTTTACAAGCAGGCTTGCTGGGGCAGCTGCTTCAGTTTTAGCACCTCAGGGCGGTACAGTTGTCGTTGGGAAAGACACCAGGATCTCTGGGTATATGTTTGAATCGGCACTAGAGGCAGCTTT
>DTSX01000055.1:0-29986 GCA_012965065.1 Gammaproteobacteria bacterium | reverse complement strand
ATTATCAACTTAGACTATTCACCATCCGGGGACGGTTTGATGACTGCATTACTGGTAATGAAGGCAATGGTTGAACGGGGCAAATCAATTGGTGAATTATCACATGGTCTTGAGCTTATCCCGCAATTTAACCACAACATAGAAACAGATCTAACAAAACTATCGAATGACTTGATCACCAAGATTTCTGAAGATGCAAATACAAATTTGAACAATGGCAGAGTATTGGTTAGAAAATCAGGCACAGAACCAGTGTTAAGGATTACTGTTGAATCTTCAGACGAAGCCCACGCACAAAAGTTATTTGCATCCATTAAGACTCAAATCAACCAGGCGTAGATAGATGGAAAAATTGTTCATAGTTGCCAACTGGAAAATGAATGGTAACAAAAGATCTAACGAACAATTGATTAATTGCATTAATGACAAGGTTTGTGAAAATGCGAACATCGAAGTCGTTATTTGTCCACCATTTACGTATTTAACTCAAATATTAAAACTCAAAACCTCAAGTATTAAGATTGGCGCTCAGAACATTTCAGAGAATCAAAATGGGGCTTGCACCGGAGAAATATCAGGGTCCATGTTACAGGACATAAAAGTAGATTATGTAATCATAGGCCACTCAGAGCGAAGGCAAATGTACAACGATACCAATGCTGTCATTGCCCAGAAATTTGAATTGGCTCACCAAAACAATTTAATTCCAATACTGTGCATAGGCGAATCTCTTAATGAAAGAAAAACGGGTCAGACATTGTCAGTAATTGAATCACAAATTAAATCCATTATAGAAACAACCCGAATAGAATTATTTGCTAAATCAATAATAGCTTATGAGCCAGTTTGGGCCATTGGGACAGGTGAAACAGCATCCCCAGAACAGGCTGAAGAAGTCCATACTAATATCAGAAACATCATGGAAGTGTATGACTCCAATATTGCTTCTTCCATCCCAATTCTCTACGGCGGCAGTGTAAATGGTGCAAACAGTAAAGATTTGTTTACAATGGGCAATATTAACGGCGGTCTAATTGGAGGAGCCTCTTTAAATGGGGAAGAATTTGTTGAAATCTATCAAGCAGCAGAGAGTTTAATAAATGAATGATATCTTATCATTGCTGCTTTCATTCCATGTAATTATTGCAGTTTTGATTATTGCCTTAATCTTATTGCAAAAAGGCAAGGGTGCCGATATGGGCTCTGCGTTTGGTGCTGGTGCGTCTGGGACTATTTTTGGTGCAAAAGGTTCGGCTAACTTTTTATCACGGACAACAGCAATCCTTGCAACAATTTTTTTTATTACCAGTTTGGCACTCGCGTACTTGAATAAAGGAACGATAAAAGTAGACAGTGTCCTTGACCAGATTCAGCCTGATCAAATCATTATCGATGAATCTGAAAACCAAGAATTACGCCCCTCGATACCCTTCGATTCACCAAATAAGAATTAGTGTTTTAAGACAATTTAAATAGCCGATGTGGTGGAATTGGTAGACACGCTGTCTTGAGGGGGCAGTAGCGGAAGCTGTGCCGGTTCGAGTCCGGCCATCGGCAGTTTTAATTGTTGGAATTTATCATAAAAAAGTTCATTAATTTTGATTTTTTTTATACATAAGACTGATACAATACACCTGCGTTTGAGGATCAGAAAATGCTGGAAAATTATCTACCAATCCTGATTTTTTTATCGGTAGCATTAGCCTTAGGACTGTTGATGTTATCTCTGGGTTTCTTATTTGGTAGAGGAAGTAAAACTGAGGCGAAACTTTCACCATACGAATGTGGATTTGATCCTTTCGAAGATGCCAGAATACCTTTTGATGTTCGATATTACTTGGTTGCAATATTGTTCATCATTTTTGATTTAGAAATCGCATTTCTTTTCCCTTGGGCTGTTTCGCTCAATAAAATAGGCATTGCCGGAATCATGGCTATGGGAATATTTTTGCTCGTTCTCGTTATCGGTTTCATTTACGAATGGAAAAAAGGTGCTTTGGAGTGGGATTAGAAAAACAAGAAAATGATCTCATTATTGATCAAGGGGCGGGCTTTGTTATCACCTCAATTGACAAGTTAGCCAACTGGGCTAGAACTGGTTCACTCTGGCCAATGACATTTGGTTTGGCATGTTGTGCCATTGAAATGATGCACTCAGGGGCAGCTAGATACGACATGGATAGATTTGGGGTTATTTTTAGACCAAGCCCTAGGCAAGCTGACGTAATGATCGTTGCTGGTACATTGGTTAATAAAATGGCACCTGCTTTGAGAAAAGTTTACGACCAGATGGCTGAACCAAAATGGGTAATCTCAATGGGTTCTTGTGCAAATGGAGGGGGTTATTACCATGACTCATACGCCGTGGTCAGAGGTTGCGATCAAATAATTCCAGTTGATATATATGTACCAGGGTGTCCACCAACTGCAGAAGCACTTTTAAATGGAATCATTGAACTACAACGTAAAATCAAAAATAAAAATTAAACAGTGGTCAACAAAAAGTACGAACAGTTAAATGATTTAATAGACCAATATTTGAATTCATTTGAAATTGTAAAAACAAACGACGGCACCAGCATCACCCTTGAGCTAAAAAAAGATGATCTTATAGAAATTTGCTCCCTTCTCAAAAATACTGAGGCATTGAATTTTTCCATGCTAATTGATGTATGTGGTATTGATTATCTTCATTATGGGGTTGGTGACTGGGAAACCACTAAAGCCACAGCATCAGGCTACAGTCGTGCTGTCCAACAAAATACCATCATCCCAGATCCAGATGAAAAATATCAGGAAAAACGTTTTGCTGTAATCTACCATCTTCTTTCGATAGACAAAAATTGGCGGATTCGTTTAAAAACGTTCACTGGTAGTGAAAATCCGCCAATTGTTCAATCGGTAACTGGCATTTGGAATTCAGCTGATTGGTTTGAGCGAGAAGCCTTTGATTTATTTGGAATCTACTTTGATGGACATCCAGACTTGAGAAGGATTCTTACCGATTATGGTTTCATTGGCCATCCTTTTAGAAAAGATTTCCCATTGGCAGGGAATTTAGAGGTCTTCCATGACGATTTGGAACAAAAAGTTAAATACCGACCTGTTTCAATCACTACCAGACCGACTGTACCAAAAGTAATACGCAAGAAAAAGAATTCATAATTATGGCTGATTCTGACAATCTCACTTTAAATTTTGGTCCCCAACACCCTGCTGCTCACGGGGTTTTACGGCTGATCATGGAAATGGATGGAGAAGTTGTTCATCGGATTGATCCCCACGTAGGTTTATTGCATCGAGGCACAGAAAAATTAGCTGAAACCAAACCCTACAACCATAGCATTGGCTATATGGATCGTCTTGATTATATCTCAATGATGTGCTGTGAACATGCATACGTTCTTGCAATTGAAAAACTATTGGACGTCCAGCCTCCTATAAGAGCCCAATATATCAGGGTAATGTTTGATGAAATCACCCGTATTTTGAATCATTTATTATGGCTCGGTTGTCACGGTCTTGATATTGGGGCAATGGCTCTTTTTCTTTATTGTTTCCGAGAAAGAGAGGACTTAATGGATTGCTATGAAGCTGTTTCAGGCTCCAGAATGCACGCGACTTATTATCGCCCTGGTGGAGTTTACAGGGATCTTCCAGAAGAAATGCCTAAATATAAGGCCAACCGCTTTATTTCAAAATCAAAAGTTAAAAAACTTAATTACAACAGAGAAGGGACTTTATTGGATTTTATTGCAGATTTTACTGAGAGATTTCCAAGCAAAGTTGACGAATACGAGGCACTTTTGACAGACAACAGAATTTGGAAACAGCGAACAGTAAATATTGGTGTTGTTGAGCCTGAAAGAGCTATCGAGCTGGGTTTCACTGGACCAATGTTAAGGGGATCGGGGGTGGAATGGGACCTTAGAAGAAAAGAGCCCTACGAGGTTTACGATCTTTTGGACTTTAAAATCCCTATAGGTTTAAACGGTGATTGTTATGATCGATATTTAGTCAGGGTTGAAGAAATGAGACAGTCCAATTTGATTATTCAGCAATGTGTTGCGTGGTTAAACAAGAACCCTGGTCCAGTAATCATTGAAGACAATAAACTGACTCCACCTAAACGTGCCTTGATGAAACACGACATGGAATCTTTAATTTATCATTTTAAATTATTTTCTGAAGGTTATTCAGTACCCGAAGGCGAAATATATTGCCCTGTTGAAAGCCCCAAAGGTGAATTTGGTGTTTACATTGTGTCTGATGGGGCCAATAAACCTTATCGACTGAAAGTGAGAGCACCAAGTTTCGCTCATTTAGCTGCCATCAATGAAATGGTAAAGGGACACATGTTGGCGGATGTTGTTTCGGTTCTTGGAACGCTGGATCTTGTGTTTGGTGAACTTGATCGTTAGTTGAATGCAATGAGTACTGAAAATACAGAAACCATGGAACTGACTGAAACCATTAAAGAGAAAATTGATACTTGGGTTGCAAAATTCCCTGTGGGTAAGCAACGGTCAGCCATTATTGGCTCACTTCACGCTGTCCAAGAACACAACCAAGGGTACTTGACTCCCGAACTAATGGACGCGGTTGCAGACTATTTAGATCTGCCATGCATCTACGTTTATGAAGTGGCAACGTTTTATTCGATGTTTCAAACAGAGCCGGTTGGATACAACGAAATAGCCATTTGCACCAATATATCATGCATGTTATCTGGGTCTGATGAGATCGTTCATCATGTTGAAGATAGGTTGAATATAAAATTGGGAGAAACCACAAAAGATGGGAAAATTTTTCTGAAAAAAGAAGAGGAGTGTTTAGCTGCATGCACAGGGGCACCGATGATGATGGTAAACCATCAATATATCGAGAATCTGAATATTGAGAAGGTCAACGAGATTTTGGACAAATTGGGACAGCAAAAATGATGCACGAGAATTCAATCTGTTTTTCAAACATCAATCAACCTGAATCATGGAAGATTGAAAATTACATGGCATCGGGTGGTTATCTGCAATGGAAAAAAATCCTCCAAGGACAACCGGGTGATAAGGCTCGACAAAAAATTGTTGAAATAATTAAAACATCTGGACTCAGGGGCAGAGGCGGGGCTGGGTTTCCAACCGGCTTAAAATGGAGTTTTATGCCAAAAACAACAGAACAAAAATACCTTGTTTGCAACTCTGATGAAAGTGAACCAGGTACCTGTCACGATCGAGAAATTTTAAAGTTAAACCCACATGCTGTTATCGAGGGAATGGCCATTGCAGGCTTTGCTATGGATGCCACCGTAGGTTACAACTACGTGCGTGGTGAATTTATAAAGGATTGTTACCCAATTGTTGAATTTGCATTACAAGAAGCATACACACACAACTTATTGGGGAAAAATATACTTGGTTCAGGTGTTAATTTTGATCTATATAATTTTTTAGGTGCAGGTGCATATATATGTGGTGAAGAGACTGGGCTTTTGGAATCACTCGAAGGCAAGCAAGGAAAACCAAGATTTAAACCCCCATTTCCTGCAAAATTTGGTGTTTATGGAATGCCCACAACTGTAAACAATACCCAAACATTGGCAAGTGTTCCTAAAATCATAGAACAAGGTACCGAATGGTACAAAAGCATGGGTACCGATAAGTCACCCGGAACAAACATTTTTTCTGTCACCGGTCATGTTAACAAACCCGGTAACTATGAATTGCCTTTGGGTATTCCATTTGCAGATTTATTAGAAAGGGCAGGAGGTATGCTGGACAATAAAAAATTAAAGGCCGTCATTCCTGGCGGTTTGTCCACAAAAGTATTACCAGGAGATGTCATTGCCGACTGTACGATGGATTATGAATCACTTGCGAGTGCGGGCTCTGCCCTAGGTACAGGTGCGGTAGTCGTGATTGCGGAAGGAACCTGCATGGTTGAATTGCTGAAGAGGTCTTCACGATTCTACTATGTAGAGAATTGTGGTCAATGCACCCCATGCCGTGAAGGAACCGGCTGGCTTTATCGATTGTTGCAAAAAATCACCCAAGGCAAAGGTCAAGAAAGTGACTTGACATTATTGGTTGATGTAGCAAACAGAATAGAAGGAAATACCATATGTGCGTTTGGAGATGCTGCTGCCTGGCCGGTACAGAGTTTTATAGAACACTACTACAGTGAATTTGAGTACATGATCAATAATCATGGAAAGTCAATCGCAGCATAATACAAGGATCAAATCATGAGTGAGCCTAAAATTACCATTACGATTGATGATCAGGAATATAAAGTTAATTCTGGTCAAATGCTGATAGAGGCAACTGACCAGCTGGGCATTCATATCCCTCGGTTTTGTTATCACGAGAAACTCTCTATCGCAGCAAACTGCAGGATGTGCCTTGTTGAAGTAGAGAACTCTACAAATGCATTGCCGGCCTGTGCAACAGAAGTTTCTGAAGGGATGGTTGTTAAGACTACGTCCGAGAGTGCTGAATTGGCACAACAAGCCACCATGGAATTTTTGCTAATCAATCATCCACTGGATTGTCCAATATGTGACCAAGGTGGTGAATGTGAGCTGCAAGATTTGGCTTACAGTCATGGCAGGAATGAATCAAGATTCGAAGTAAAGAAACGAACTTTACCGGATGATAATTTAGGACCTTTGATATCCACCGATATGACTCGGTGTATTTTATGCACACGATGTGTCAGATTTGGTACGGAAATAGCTGGATTGCCAGAGCTTGGAACTATTGGTAGAGGTGAATCTTCAACAATCAGTACCTTTGTAGAAAAAACAGTTGATCATGAATTATCTGGAAACATGATAGACATCTGCCCAGTTGGGGCACTCAATAACAAACCTTACCGTTATACAGATAGGACTTGGGAGCTCGATCAAATCGAAAGTGTTTCTCCCCATGACTGTGTCGGTTCAAACATGTTTTTGCACGTTAAGGGCGATAAGATCAAACGAATTGTTCCTAAAGCCAATCCAGAAATTAATGAAGTTTGGATATCGGATCGAGATCGCTTTGCATTCGATGGTATATATAGCGATGATCGACTGACCGTACCCATGCTTCGTAAAAATGGAGTTCTGGAAGAGGCGACATGGGAGGAAGCAATTGATGCTTTTAGCAAAGTTTTAATAACACTGCAAAACAAGAAAAGTAAAAATGGAGTTGCAGCTCTAATTTCTTCATCAACTGCACTGAACGAGCAATACTTGTACGCATACTTAATGAGAAGTTTGGGTTTCAATAACATTGACCATAGAATCAGGCAAATTGATTTTACAGGAGATTCTTTGGATCCAATATTTCCTAATTTTGATATCAAACCGCACCAAATTGAAAACATGAAGTCAATTCTGATCATCGGTTCAGATTTAAGAAAGGAAACCCCTCTAATTGCTCATTGGGTAAAAAAAGCAGCTGATCAAGGTGCATCAGTTAATTTTATAAATCAAGAATACAGTGAATATTACTTTCCAATAGATAATTTTATTTTATCAGGCCAAGAAGCCCTAGCTGAGAATTTAGCGTTGGTTCTGAAAGCCTCAAATGATGATGCAGTAAACAAACTGCCGTCTCATATTGAAGATGTTTTGAATGCATTACCAACGCCTTCACTTTCTCATTACCAAATAGCCAAATCCTTAGCTAATCATGAACAGAGTTTCTTGCTATCTGGCCTTCTTTGTCATAGCCACTCCGAATATGCATTGATTAGAAGTTATCTCAATCTTTTATCATATGTCAGCAATTCATCGTTTGGTGAATTGACCCACGGAGCCAATGCAACAGGTGCTTATCTAACCGGCTGCATCCCGCATAGAAAAGCTTTCGGAGAAAGCCATGAGTTAGGTTTGAATGCCCTTGAGATGTGCACTAAAAATCATCAACTCATTGTATTGTATGGAATTGAACCAGAAGACTGTCTGTATCAAGAAAAACTAAATCAGTCAATTGTCGGGAGCCAAACCACCGTCCAGTTTTCACCTTTTATCACCCCTTTTATGAAAGAGAATGCAGACATTATGTTTCCACTGAAAACACCGTATGAATCCAAAGGGGCATTTATTAATGCATCTGGCATGATCCAAGATTTCAATCTTCAACTTGATCTGGCGAAAGACAACCCTTCAAACCAAGAATTATTACTTCAAATCATTGAAGGGTCAAAATTACCCATGCCCTCACTGGACAATTTGAAAGAAAAAATTAAAAAATTTATTGATGAAACAAAAAACACCCATAATCGACTTCTGGAAATCCCAGAAAAAGTACTAAAAACAACCAAAAACTATTCATCAGTATCCTCTCATCTATACGATGTTGATTCAATCACCAGAAGATCTAGGCCGCTGCAACAGACCAAGGATGCACTGTCTCAATTCAGTGAGGACCAATAAAAATGGATGAGTTTTTAACAATATTATTTGACTTCTTGCCTCCAGAGAGCATTAGGTTTGTGGTTCCTTTTATGAAAATTATTATTTTGCTTGTTGCTTTAATATTAGGTGCCGCTTTTTTGGTTTTTTTCGAAAGAAAAGTCATTGCTTTCATGCATCAAAGAATTGGCCCCAACAGGGTTGGACCCAAGGGCTGGTTTCAATCCTTTGCTGACGTGATTAAACTCTTTATAAAAGAAGTGATTGTGCCATCGAATGCCGATCGTTTCTTATTTTTAACCGCGCCTTTGCTGTCACTGATTCCAGCTCTTGCAGCATGGGCGGTTATTCCTTTGAATGAAACCTTTATTATTGCTGACATCGATGCGGGGATTCTGTATCTTCTGGCCCTAACTTCATTCAGTGTCTATGGGGTAATTTTAGCTGGATGGGCTTCCAATTCAAAATATGCTTTTTTAGGTGCAATGCGTTCTGCAGCTCAAATGGTCGCTTACGAAATAGCAATGGGGTTTGCCCTGGTTGGAGTCTTAATGGCTGGAGGAAGTCTAAACTTAGGTGATATTGTTGCCGCTCAATCAGGAGGAATCTTACACTGGTTTTGGATCCCTTTGTTTCCATTGTTTTTTGTTTATTTTATTTCAGGTATTGCCGAAACAAATCGCCACCCTTTTGATGTCGCAGAAGGAGAGTCGGAAATTGTCGCTGGTTTCCATGTAGAGTATTCAGGTGCAGCTTTTGCAATATTCTTTTTGGCTGAATATGTCAATATGCTGTTGATTGCAACTCTAACATCAATCATGTTTTTGGGAGGATGGGAGAGTTTTTTTGCAGGATCCAATTACTTAATGAATACTTCTTTGGAATTTTTAATGGAACCGAGCATACTCTGGCTAGCGGTTAAAGTAAGTTTCTTTTTATTTACTTTTTTCTGGTTGAGGGCTTCATTTCCCCGTTATCGATACGATCAAATCATGAAACTAGGCTGGAAAGTGCTTATACCGATAACAATTATCTGGATCGGTGTAGAAGGGGTCATGTTTCTGGCGAATGTAGGCCCTTGGAAAGTTGCATGAAAATTCTAAATATAATTAAAACTTTAACCTTGATAGATTTATTAAAGGGCTTAAAAGTAACCCTGAAAAACTTCTTCAAACCAAAAATCACAGTTCAGTACCCAGAAGTTAAAACACCCATTTCTAACCGATTTAGAGGCAAGCTCGCTTTGATGAAATACGAAAACGGCGAAGAACGTTGCATTGCTTGCAAACTGTGTTCAGCTGTTTGTCCTGCCAATGCTATTTCAATTGATTCAGAAGAAAGTGAAGATGGAACAAGACGAACCACACGATTTGATATAGATGCTTTCAAATGTGTTTACTGTGGCTTTTGTGAGGAAGCTTGCCCAGTAGATGCAATTGTGGAAACCGATATCTTTGAATACCACATGACTGAAAACCATCAGAGACTCCAAACCAAAGAAATGTTGTTGCAACTTGGAGACGATTACCGTGAAAAAATTGTGCGTAAAAAAGAAAAAGATCACCATTATAAATAGCTGAACATGGCATTTATTGAAATAATATTTTATGTTTTTTCCTCAATATTGGTCCTCACTAGTCTTGGCGTTATATTGTTTAAAAACCCAGTCTATTCAGCCATATCACTGATTCTAAGTTTTATCACAAGTGCCGCATTGTGGCTTTTGTTGCAAGCAGAATTTTTGGCTATTGTTTTGATTCTTGTGTATGTCGGTGCTGTTATGGTCTTGTTTTTATTTGTTGTGATGATGTTGAATATCAGTGATGTTATTAGGACATCTAGATTCAACAAAATAGCTCCATTTGCCCTGTTTATTGGACTAATTATTGTTGGTGAATTAATCACTTTAATTTGGATCCGGTCGGATCAATTTTCCATGACATCCTCACCAATCAGCGTTTTAGACACCAGTGTTGGTAATACAACACTGCTGGGAACAGCGTTGTTTACTGATTACTTATATTCGTTTGAAATAGCAGGATTTATTTTACTGTTGGCAATCGTTGTTTCTATTTCTCTAACCTTGAGACGTCGTGAAGGTTTGAAAAGACAAATAGTCAGCGAACAAGTCAATATTGACCCAACAAAACGAATGAAATTAGTTGATTTAAAAAGTGAGAAGAATTAAGTGTTAGCTCTTCAATCATACTTAACTTTGGCTGCAATCGTATTTGCAATTGGTGTGATGGGTATTATTATCAACCGAAAAAATATCATCATCTTGTTGATGTGCACCGAATTATTGCTGCTCGCAGTCAATTTTAATTTCATTGCTTTTTCTTACTTTAATCAAGATATTACCGGTCAGATTTTTGTATTTTTTATCTTGACAGTTGCCGCTGCTGAAGCAGCTATCGGCCTTGCCATATTGGTTGTACTTTATCGCAATAAAGACTCAATTGACGTGCAGGAATTACAAACATTAAGAGAATAAATCTGTGTACGAGTTAAGTTTAATTGCTTTGATTACACCGTTGGTCGGTGGATTGTTGGCCGGTCTCATTGGGTCTAAGGTAAACAAATCTTTTACACACTGGATAACAACACTTGGTATTTTTATCTCCTTCTCAATTTCTTGTTGGATTCTGGTGGAAGTTTTCCTGAATCCGAGTTTGTTTCTAAACCAAAACATTTATGAATGGATGTCAATAGCTGGGTTTAATTTTAAAGCGGGCATTTTAATTGATCATCTGACTGTCAGCATGATGGCTGTTGTGACTTTTATATCTTTGATGGTCCATATTTATAGTATCGGTTATATGCATGATGATCCTGGTTACCATAGGTTTTTCTGCTACATATCGTTGTTTACTTTTGCAATGTTGCTGTTGGTGATGTCAAACAACCTTCTCCAATTATTTTTTGGATGGGAAGGCGTTGGTTTGATGTCCTATTTATTAATTGGATTTTGGTACAAAAAAGAATCGGCCATTCAGGCAAATTTTAAAGCTTTTATTGTGAATAGAGTAGGTGACATGGGACTGCTTTTAGGAATAGCAGTCATATTTTCAATCATCGGTTCACTTGATTATCAAACGATATTTAACTCAAGCACAGAACTGGTCAAGGCAAAGATTTCCATAACCAACGGTTATTCTGTGTCAGCTATCACCCTGGCGTGTCTTTTGTTATTTTTCGGGGCAATGGGTAAATCTGCCCAAATGCCACTTCACGTATGGCTGCCAGATTCTATGGAAGGCCCAACCCCAATTTCAGCACTGATTCATGCAGCGACCATGGTAACTGCCGGGGTTTACATGGTGGCTCGAATGTCACCTTTGTTTGAATTGTCTTCAGTGGCACTGTCAGTGGTTTTGATTGTTGGTGCAACCACTGCTTTATGCGCTGGATTATTAGGCATTGTTATGTGTGATATTAAAAGGATAATTGCCTACTCAACAATATCCCAATTGGGATATATGATGGTTGCTGCTGGGGTTTCTGCATATTCGGCAAGCGTATTTCATTTAATGACCCATGCTTTTTTTAAATCTTTGTTATTTCTAGCAGCAGGATCAGTGATCATTGCACTGCACCATGAACAAGATATTAGAAAAATGGGTGGATTGAAGCAATACATGCCTATCACCTATCTGGCTGCTTTGATAGGATCGCTTTCACTCATAGGTTTTCCTGGATTTGCCGGATTTTTCTCAAAAGATGCTTTAATTGAAGCAGTTGCCCATTCTTCCACCGTGGGATCAGAATTTGCTTATTATTGTGTTTTGATTGGTGTTTTTGTAACCGCACTGTATACGTTTAGATTCTTATTTATGGTTTTTCACGGTCAAACAAGATTCAAAGGCGGAGAACAAATTAAGGAATCATCGTGGGTAATTTTGATCCCATTAATCTTATTGTCCATTCCTTCTATACTTATTGCATGGCCAACATTTGGAGTGCTGGTTTTTGGTGACTTTTTCTCGGACTCGATCCGTCAGATATCGAGCTATGAACTGTTTGGTTTTGAATATCAAAGCCCTTTGTCTTTTCTGATCCATTCTTTTTCTGGACCGGTTATTTATCTTTCTGTTATTGGCATATTTGCAGCATGGGTTGGTTACATTAAAAAACCTGAATTACCATACAAAATAAGTAACCAATTCACCACGATACATAGGGTGTTGGTCAATAAATTCTATTTTGATCATTTTTATGAAAATGTCATTGCAAAAAATACTGCCAAGTTAGGCTCGGCGTTTTGGAAATTTGGGGATATCAAAATTATTGATGATTTTTTGGTCAATGGAACAGCAATTAGAATTCAAAAATTGTCCACAATTACCAAAAAGATGCAGACAGGATATATATACCATTATGCCTTGATGATGGTGATAGGCCTGTCGTTATTGCTTGCCTGGGTAATTATCAAATCATGAGGGTGTAAATAGAAAACTGATCATGCTGTCTTTACTTATATTCATCCCCATCGTTGTTGCCATTGCCATCGTCCTAATGGGGGATAAGCATGCAGGGAAAGCCTATGGGTTGGCACTGCTCGCATCGTTGTTTGTGTTCGCATTTGCCCTGTTTGTTGGCATCAAATTTGATCCAAGTCTGAATCAGTTCCAATTTGTTGAACAAGTCAACTGGATAACCCAATTTAATATCCAATACCATCTCGGAATTGATGGTATTTCATACCCATTAATTTTATTGACATCCTTACTGACTCCTATAGTTGTTGTGACTTCAAGAACTTCACCAAAACAAAAATATCACCAGTATCTGGCTTCTTTTCTAATTATGGAAGGATTGATGATTGGCGTATTCTGTGCCTTGGACGGGTTTTTATTTTATCTCTTTTGGGAGTCAATGCTTATTCCCATGTTCATCATTATTGGCCTCTGGGGAGGCAACAACCGGGTTTATGCAACTGTAAAATTTTTCTTGTACACGTTTCTGGGTTCGGTATTTATGCTGATTGCATTGATCTATCTTTATTTTAAAACAGGCGGTTATTCGATATCAGATTTTCACTCTGTTCCGTTGTCAATGCGTGAACAATTACTGATCTTTCTGGCATTTTTATTTGCCTTTGCAGTCAAAATACCAATGTGGCCAGTTCACACATGGTTACCGGATGCTCACGTGGAGGCACCAACAGGTGGATCTGTGATTTTGGCAGCAATCTTATTAAAAATGGGTGGTTATGGTTTTCTGAGGTTTAGTCTGCCCATCGCACCCGACGCATCAGCTTATCTTTCTAGCTTTATGATAGCTTTGTCATTAGTTGCAATTATCTATATCGGTCTGGTGGCAATAGCGCAGACCGACATGAAAAAGCTCATAGCCTACTCATCAATATCACATATGGGTTTTGTAACCCTTGGAGCATTTGTTTTCTTTAATATCGGTACCCAAACGGCTAGCTCTGAAACAATGAGCCTCGCACTTACTGGAGCTATGATTCAGATGATATCCCATGGGTTGATTTCTGCGGCCTTATTTCTGTGTGTTGGGGTTATGTACGATCGGTTGCACACCAGATTGATCTCAGGTTACCGCGGCGTTGTTAATTCCATGCCAAAATTTGCAACCTTAATGGTATTTTTCGTACTAGCCAACGCTGCTGTTCCCGGTACGTCTGGATTTGTTGGAGAATTCACTATCATTTTAGCCAGTTTCAGGATGAATCTTTGGGTAGCATTTTTTGCTGCAATAACCCTTATTATCGGCGCTTCATATTCACTGTGGTTAATTAAAAGAGTAATTTTTGGTAAACCGTTGAATGAACGAATCTCAGGAATGCAGGAGATGACTGTGATAGAAGCTTTGCCTTTGGTAACTTTGGCATTTTTGGTTTTAAGTTTGGGTCTATGGCCTGCACCACTTGTTGAAATAATGTCCACAAGCATAGAAAACTTAGTGAATCATATAACTTTTTCAAAATTATAAATCAGACTAATGATTAATATAATAAAGCCCATCATCCCTGAATTAACATTAGCTGCGGGAATTTGTTTGATGGTCTTGGTGAACAGTTTTATTCGTACGCCCCATAGATCAACATCACAGATTCTTGCTGTTTTAACTCTTGTCATTGCAACAGCAACAGCTGTGCCTTTGTTCAACCACGATGTGGAAATTCTATTTAATGGTCAATTTATCATCGATCCACTGGCTATTGGTTTAAAAATATCGGCGTACGTAGCTGTTTTATTAGTTGTCCTGTCTACGACAATTAATGAAAAAATAAATCAGAGTGAAATATTGTTAATTGAATTGTTTGCAACACTAGGAATATCAATTATTTGTTCTGCTGCGAACTTATTAACTATTTATTTAGGATTAGAGACACTGGCTCTGTCGCTTTACGGTTTAGTTGCAGCAAACAAAAATTCAATTGAATCCACCGAAGCGGCAATGAAATTTTTTATACTTGGTGTTATTGCTTCAGCAATATTCTTATATGGAATATCTTTGATATATGGAATATACGGAACGCTCAATATTAATTTGTTAAACGTTATGATTGTTAACAATACCTTGGAGCTGAAAATTGCAGTCGGCTTTATTTTATGTGGCATTGCTTTTAAGTTTGGGGCGATTCCTTTTCACAGCTGGGTACCTGATACTTACCAAGGCGCTTCAACACCAGTGGCTTTATTTATCTCCACAGCACCAAAAATTGCTGCGTTTGCTCTGTTGTATCGACTGCTGATTGATGCATTTATAAGTATTTCAGAAACTTGGGTTGTCATGATCTATGCCTTAGGAATGATTTCATTAATTATTGGGAATTTAATCGCAATTAGCCAAAATAATTTTAAAAGATTATTGGGATACTCGGCTATAGGGCATATTGGGTTTATCTTTTTAGGAATCGCTACTGGAACTAAAGACGGCTTGGAAAGTTCATTATTTTACCTATTAATATACGTTTTAATGACCATGGTTGCCTTTATGGTTATTGAGGTCTTGTCCTCGAAACACCGTGAAGTGAAATTGCTCAAAGACTTCAAAGACTTAAACAGCTCACACCCATGGCTCTCATTAATTATGCTGTTTTCCATGTGCAGTATGATTGGAATACCTCCTTTTGCTGGGTTTTATGCGAAATGGAGTGTTTTATCTTCTTTGGTAGAAGCCAATATGGTTTATACAGCCATAATTGCCATTCTCATGACAGTTGTCGCTGCCTTTTATTACCTGCGAGTTATTTGGTTTATTTATTTTGAGAAAACAAATCAGGAAATTGGACAACCAGAATCTACGATTTTACAAAAAGCCGTCGTATCATTCACAGGAATAGCTATACTTTTAATCGGTTTATACCCCAAACCCATACTGGATTTTTGTCGACAGATTATTTCATCAAATCTGTTGCTAGATTGATGATAAAAAGTTAGTATCATTCACCTACAGATGCGGGGTGGAGCAGTCTGGCAGCTCGTCGGGCTCATAACCCGAAGGTCGCAGGTTCAAATCCTGCCCCCGCTACCATGTATTTGGTTTGGCCCCGTATCTGGGGCTTTATTTTTGGTGTTTAATGTGAGAGATTTGAGAGAAAAAATACAAGAAATGATTCAAACAAGTATTGAAATCATGGGCTATGAACTTATAGATATAGAGTGTCACCAGGGAAAAAAATCACTCAAGATAATTGTTTATATCGATCATACAAGGGGTATTAAAATTGATGATTGCGTAAAGATAACCAAAGTTATTTCACCAATACTTGATGATGATAATGCTTTGAATGAATACTATAATTTGGAAGTTTCATCGCCAGGATTGAATCGGAAACTCATTTTAAAAGAACATTACGACAAATTTATCGGCAAAGTGATTAAGATAAAATTAAAAATAAAAATCGATAACCGAAAGATTTATAAAGGCACATTATTAGAAAGGATAGACGGCAGCATTAGTATTATTGAAAATAACCAGAAAATTAACATACAGATGGATGCCATTGAAATTTGTAGGCTGGTACCTGCATTTGAATAACATAAATAAAATAATATAGGTGAACAATGGACGCGGATATCATACAAGTTGTTGACGCAGTTTCTACAGCCAAAGATGTGGAACCGGAAATTATATTTGATGCAATTGAGAGTGCTATTGCATCTGCAACTAAGAAAAAATACGCTGAAGATATTGATGTTAACGTTAGGATTGATCGGCAAACAGGAGATTACAAAACATACAGGAGATGGTTTGTTTTTGCCGACGATTCAAGAGAATTAGAAGAACCTGATTTTGAATTAAGAATGATTGATGCCGTGGAAATTGATGCGTCTGCTCAAATTGGCGAATACGTTGAACAAGAAATAGAATCGATTGATTTTGATAGAATTGGCGCACAAATTGCCAAGCAAGTTATTGTTCAGAAAGTAAGAGAGGCTGAGAAACAGAAAACTATAGATCTTTATCACGATAAAGTTGGTCAATTAGTTGGGGGCGTTGTAAAAAGATTGGACAGAAGCGGCTACTATCTTGATCTTGGCAACAACGCAGAAGCTTTTTTACCCAGAAGAGAAACTATCCCCAAAGAACCTATTAGACCTCAAGACCGGTTAAAGGCAATACTAAAAGAGATCAATATAGACCTAAAAGGACCTCCTTTAATACTGTCCAGAGTTGAGCCTAGTTTCTTAATTGAATTATTTAAAATAGAAGTTCCTGAAATAGGACAAAATCTTATTTCCATCGTTGGAGCAGCGAGGGATCCTGGTCTGAGAGCTAAAATAGCTGTAACTTCTGAGGATAAAAGAATCGATCCTGTTGGTGCTTGTGTTGGCATGAGGGGCTCAAGAGTGCAAGCTGTCTCGAATGAACTTAATGGTGAACGGATTGATATTATTTTGTGGTCAGATAACGCTGCTCAATTTGTTATAAATGCTATGTCACCAGCAAATGTGATCTCAATCATTGTTGATGAAGAGACTAACTCGATGGATATTGCAGTAGAAGAAGCTAAGCTTTCTCAGGCAATCGGAAGAGGTGGTCAAAATATAAGGCTGGCCAGTGATCTTACACAATGGAAATTGAATGTAATGAGCGAGGCTGATGCACAGGAAATAGATGAACATGAGATGCAAAAGATTATCGACCTTTTCACAAATAAACTTTCTGTTGATGAAGATGTAGCATCATTATTGGCACAAGAAGGATTTTCTAACATTGAAGAAATTGCCTATGTTCCCATTGATGAATTGGAAGAAATTGAGGGATTTGATGAGAAATTGGTTGCTGAACTTAGAGAACGAGCCCAAGACCAATTGCTCATTGAGGCAATCAGCACAGAAGAGGACCTTGATGTTCACGGACCTTCCGATGACCTCCTTGAACTTCCATTAATAACACCAGAGCTTGCATTTTCGCTAGCAAGAGCAGGGGTTAATACCAAAAATAAGTTGGCAGAACAATCGGTTGATGACCTTCAGGAGATTGAAGAATTGGATGAGGATTTAGCAGCAAAAGTTATACTTCAAGCACGAGAAGACTGGTTCAAAGCAGGTGAGGTCATTCCAGATGATGACATTAGTGAAGAAGAACTTGGATCGGAGGAGTAGTTAAATATGTCAACAACAACCGTTTCCAAACTAGCCACGGCATTAAAGTTATCCAGTGAAAAACTAATATTGCAATTAAATGATGCTGGAATTGATGTAACAGATAAAAACGATGTAGTCTCAAACGACCAAAAGCTGCTGTTGTTAAACCATTTAAGGGGAAGCCATGGAACGAAATCAACAGCTTCATCGGCACCTAAAAAATTAACCATTAATAGACGATCACAGAGTGAGTTAAAACTATCTGGAAGTTTTGGCAGATCAAGAACGGTAAACGTTGAAGTTAGAAAAAAAAGAACCTATCTGAAAAAAGAAACTTTGATTGATCAGGCAAAAAAAGAACTTGAAGAACAAAAAAAACTGGAACAGGAAAAACAAAAACAAATTGAAGAGGAAATTCAAAATCAAAAGCTGGAGAGTGCGCCTGCTGAAATCATCAACAAGAACCAATCCAAGATTTCTGTAACCGATAAAAAACCCAAAGACACTTCTCATAAAAAAGATAAAGGACTTAAAAAGAAAAAAAGAAAAAACCAGGTTGATGAAGACCCCTATCTTATTAAAGAGCTTCACGTAAAAGGAAAAGTCAAGAAAAGAAAAAAAAGGAAGATTAGAAGGTCTCTCAGTTCAGCAATACTTGATCAAGCACATACATTCGAGAAACCTACCTCACCCGTAGTAAAAGAGGTGGTGATACCTGAAGTCATTACGCCGCAGGGACTTGCTCAAAAATTATCCATGAAAGTTAATGAAGTGATCACCAGCATGATGAATTTGGGTGTTATCGCTACAGCAAACGATAATCTTGATCAGGAAACTGCAATTTTGATCGTTCAAGAAATGGGACACAAAGCAGTTCCTATGGATGAACGAACAGTTGAGGACACCTTATTTGATGATGGAGATGATACGTACGAAAAAGTTGATAGACCCCCAGTTGTGACTATTATGGGACATGTTGACCATGGAAAAACATCACTATTAGATTACATTAGGAAGAGTAAGGTTGTAGATAAAGAAGCCGGAGGCATTACACAACACATTGGCGCCTACTCGATAGTACATAAATCAAACTCCATTACATTTTTAGATACGCCAGGACATGCCGCTTTTAGCAGTATGAGAGCACGCGGTGCCAATGTTACTGATATTATCATTCTTGTCGTTGCAGCCAACGATGGGGTGAAACCGCAAACAGTTGAATCTATTGAGCATGCCAGAGCATCTGTTGTCCCTATCATCGTTGCTATAAATAAAATTGATAAACCTGAATCGGATATCGAGAAAGTACGAAATGAAATGATTGCAAATGAAATTGTTCCAGATGATTTAGGTGGCGATTGTCTATTTGTTAATATTTCAGCAAAAACCGGTGATGGTATTGAAAATTTATTAGAAACCATCGTTTTACAATCTGAAATTTTAGATCTAAAAGCGTCCAATGAAGGCAGAGCAGTTGGTGTTGTTATAGAATCCGGGATAGAAAGCGGAAAAGGGGCAGTGGCAACAATTTTAATTACTGAGGGGCGATTGAACAAGGGGGATTTAATTATCGCTGGTGAAGAATTTGGAAAAGCAAGAATCCTAATGGATGAAAATAATAAGGAACTTAATTTTGTTACTCCTTCCACGCCTGTAAAGGTTTTTGGATTATCTTCCACCCCCAATGCTGGAGATGAAATAAGAGTTGTGAGTAATGAAAAACAAGGAAAAGAAATTTCAACTCTTAGGAAAGACAGAAATAGAGTTAACAAATTAAACGATCAAAAAATCATAAAGATGAAAAATTTCATGGAACAATCTATGGACAGTTCCAAAAAAACAATTTCTCTGATAGTTAAAGCTGATGTCCAAGGCAGTGTTGAGGCAATAAGGGATTCTTTGCTGAAACTGTCAACCGATGAGGTTGAAGTTGATATTATATCCTCAGGAGTTGGTGGTATTAGTGAATCTGATATTAACTTAGCTACTGCTTCTAACGCATTCATTATAGGATTTAATGTGAGAGCAGACACCGGTGCTAGAAAGATTATAAAAGAATCTGATGTTGAGATTAAATACTATAGTGTGATTTATGAAACAATAGACGATGTTTCAGACATTATTGAAGGTCATGCAACACCCATTATTAAAGAAGAAATAACAGGGCTTGCAGAAGTTAGAGATATTTTTGATTCACCAAAACTTGGTAAAATAGCAGGCTGTTTAGTAACCGAGGGTACGGTCACCAAATCCAGTTCTATCCGAGTTCTAAGAGACAACACGGTGATCTATGAAGGAGAACTTGAATCACTAAAGAGATTCAAAGACTCGGTCAACAAAGTAAAATCTGGAACAGAATGTGGAATTGGTGTTAAAAATTATAATGACGTTAAAATTGGTGATCAAATTGAATGTTATACCAAGTTAGAGATAAATCAGTAATCTATGCCTAATGAATTTGCTATCAATAAAAAAGTTGAAGTCAAAATTCAACGAATACTCAGCGAATTACTCTCACTAAAAGTAAGTGACCCAAGGTTAAAGAATGTCATTATTAGTGAAGTTAGGGTTACCAAGGACATCAGCACTGCCAAAGTTTATTTTCTCATTTTAAATCAACAAAACAAAGCCAAACAAATTGAATCAATTTTGAGAAAAGCAACCGGCTTTCTTAAAAAAGAAATGAGCGCCCAGTTAAACTTAAAAAAATTACCAAATCTGATATTTATTTATGATACGAAAGAACAGGATGCCTTGTACATGAACAAGTTAATAGATAAAACCATAATGAATGACCAGAAAAACAAATAAAATAAATGGAATATTATTACTGGATAAGCCATCAGGTGTAACTTCAAATAAGGCGTTGCAAATAACAAAAAAACTCTTTGCGGCAGAAAAAGCAGGCCATACAGGTAGTTTGGACCCAATTGCAACTGGCGTTCTACCGATTTGTTTTGGCCAGGCAACAAAAGTTTCAAAATATTTAATTGAATCGTCAAAAACCTACCGTGTAATCGCAAAACTTGGCATTAAAACGACAACAGCTGATCGTGAAGGAAGTGTATTAGTAAAAAAAACATTTAAAAAATTAAAGAATGAACAAATTGAAGAAGTTTTGAAATTATTTATTGGTAAATCAGAACAATTGCCACCTATGTTTTCTGCAATTAAAGTTAATGGAATTAGATTGTATAAGTATGCAAGAAAAGGTTTAACGATACCCAGAAAAAGTAGACAAATAGTGGTTCACAGTATTTGTTTAAAAAATTACAAAGAAGACTTGTTAGAACTGATTGTCCATTGTGGCAAGGGTACTTATATTCGAACTCTGATAGAAGATATTGGAATCCAGCTGAACACATATGCACATGTCACTGAACTAAGAAGGATCTCAATCGATCTACTTGACTGTCAAAATATAATCACACTGAAGCAACTAGAAATTGCAAAAAAAAGTCAGGAATTACACAGTTACTTGTTGCCATTGGATACAGCGATTAAATTTTTACCCAAAGTAAATATAAACAAAGAATATCGCTCTTGTTTTATTCAAGGTCAAAAAGTTATGTTGCAGCCCGAAGCTACCTTTTTGAATCAAAGTCTAAGGGTCTATGATCATAATGATCAGATTGTTGGGCTTGGGTGTATTGAAAAAGATGGGTTTTTAAAACCCATTAGAGTTTTTAATTTTAATTAATTAATTATTATCTAGTTGTCGTCATCAATAAACTATGTAGAATAGCGTCTGAAAATAATATTTGATGTAGTAAATATGCCTTTAACAGCTGAAACAAAAAAAGAAGTAATTGAGAAATACAAACTATCTGACCAGGACACTGGATCAGCTGAAGTCCAAGTGGCTCTTTTGTCTGAGAGAATAAATTCTTTAATGGATCATTTTAATTTACATAAAAAAGATCATCACTCAAGACGAGGACTTCTAATGATGGTAAACAAGAGAAGAAAGCTGCTGGATTACCTAAAAAATAAAGATATAAGTCAATATCAACAATTAATTTCTAAATTAGGTTTAAGGAAGTAAGGTAAAAATCAAAAGAAACTAGGTTTTCTTAGTATTCTCTAAAAAAAGGATTAACAGTGAAAGTAATAACAAAGACCATCCCATATGGGAACCAAAACATAGTTATAGAATCAGGGAAAATAGCAAGACAAGCACACGGATCAGTTGTAATTTCATCAGGAGGTACAACAATTTTAGTTACTGTTGTAGCTAAAAGGGAGCCAAAGCCAGGACAAAGCTTCTTTCCTTTAGGAGTACATTACGTAGAAAAAACTTATGCTGCTGGGAAAATTCCGGGTGGTTTTTTTAAACGCGAAGGCAGACCGAGTGAAAAAGAAACATTGGTATCAAGACTAATAGATAGACCTCTCAGACCACTTTTCCCAAAAGGTTTTATGAACGAAGTTCAAGTTATCGCAACATTATTGAGCATGGACCCTGAAATACAGACAGATGTCATTGCAATGATTGGTGCATCAGCAGCACTTTCCATATCTGGCATTCCTTTTGATGGTCCCATTGCAGGCGCAAGGGTAGGGTATATAGACAACAAATATTGCCTAAATCCAGAATTATCAGACATGTCAGATTCACAATTGAATTTGATTGTCGCTGGAACAAGTGAAGCAATATTAATGGTTGAATCTGAGGCCAATGAATTATCAGAAGAAATTATGTTGGGTGCCGTCCTGTATGGCCATGAACAAATGCAACCTGTTATCAATGTGATCAAAGAACTGCAAACAGAAATTGGTAAAGAAGCTTGGGAATATGAGGCAATATCAACAGACCCCGACTTATCTACTCAGATCCTTAATTTAAGTGAGAGTAAATTAAATGAGGCATATCAAATTTCAGACAAAGCTACCAGACAAGGACAATTAGAAGAAATAAGACTCGTAACTGAAGCAAAAATTCTTGATGAAAACCCAGAAAAAGAGTACGGGTCTTCTGAAATCAAGGATGAACTTAAATCTATAGAGAAAAATATCGTTAGAACAAGAATATTAGAAGGCCAACCAAGAATTGATGGGAGAGACAGTAAAACTGTTAGGGACATTAATATAGAGGTAGGGTTATTGGAGAGGGCCCATGGTTCTGCGTTATTTACCAGAGGAGAAACGCAAGCAATTGTGGCTGCAACTCTGGGAACTGAAAGGTATTCTCAGATCATTGATGCTTTGGAAGGTGAATACAAAGATAAATTTATGCTGCATTATAACTTCCCCCCATTTTCCGTTGGTGAAACAGGTTTCATGGGATCACCGAAAAGAAGGGAAATTGGCCATGGTAAATTAGCTCGAAGGGCACTAGAAGCAGTTTTACCTGATATGGAATCTTTTCCCTATACCATCAGACTTGTTTCTGAAATAACGGAATCAAATGGCTCTAGTTCTATGGCAACAGTTTGCGGGTCTAGTTTGGCACTCATGCAAGCGGGTGTCCCTATTAAGACTCATGTAGCTGGTGTTGCTATGGGTTTGGTTAAAGAAGACGAAAAATACACAGTTCTAACAGACATTTTGGGCGATGAAGACCATTTGGGTGATATGGATTTTAAAGTTGCTGGTACAAAAGATGGGGTCACTGCCTTGCAGATGGATATCAAGATTCAAGGGATTAATGAATCCATTATGAAAGACGCTTTAGAACAAGCAAAGACTGCACGCTTAAGTATTTTGGTAGAGATGAATAATGTCATAGATAAACCATCCGAACAATATTCAAAATATGCACCATCGATTATTACTTTAACCGTTGCAAAAGACAAAATCAGGGATGTAATTGGCAAAGGTGGGTCAACCATAAGGTCGATTACTGAGGTCACTGGGGCTCAAGTTGATATTAACGATACGGGGTTGATTACTATAGCATCTGTGGATCGAGCTGCAGGTGAGGCTGCAAAGGAAAAAATATTACTATTAACTGCAGACGTTGAAGTAGGAAAGATTTATGAGGGTCGAGTGGCAAAAATTATGGATTTTGGAGCTTTTGTAACCATTCTTCCTGGTAAAGATGGACTAGTTCATATTTCAGAGATTTCTGAAGACAGGGTTAAATCTGTAAACGATGTACTTAGTGAAGGGCAAATAATCAATGTCAAAGTCATAGAAATAGACAGGCAGAAAAGAGTTAGACTATCAATGAGAAAGCTAGATGAATCAACCTCATCTTAGATAGTCATCTCCTTCACTGTATTGTTTGTCTTTAATTTCTCTTCGTTCTTGAGCTTCTAGACATAGTGTTGCAACCGGGCGAGCCTCTAACCTTTCAAGCCCAATTTCTTCTCCAGTTTCTTCGCAATAGCCATAACTGCCATTTTCTACTTTCTTCAGTGAGAACTGGATTTTCTTAAGTAATTTCCTTTCTCTATCTCTGGTTCTAAGCTCAAGACCAAAATCAGATTCCTGACTGGCACGGTCGTTGGGGTCAGCAAAACTAATGCTTTCATTTTTCATATGATTCACAGTTTTATCTGCTTCAGTTTCAAGTTGGCTTTTCCATGTTAAGAGTATTTTTTTGAAATGACCAAGTTGTTTATTGGACATATACTTTTCTCGAACCTTGGCTTGATATGTTTTTATTCCAAACCTAGACAACAAATCATTTTGTACATTGTTTATTTTATTTCTTGCCACTACGTGTCCTTCATTGATAGTTACTGGATTTTTAAATGATGAATTATACTGATGAATCATAAATTGTGAAGTATTAAATACTTCAAGTAGATAAAAAAATTGAATTTATATCAAATTGTTACGATCGTGCCAGTTGTCTGCGGTTACAGAACATTCAACTGTTGTGTAGATTCCGCCCCTAACATTGAATTTTGCTCTTACTTTTAGATAATAAGGGGCAATGATTTTGGATAGATCGTTGCATATTTGATTTGTCACTGCTTCATGGAAAGTTCCAACTTGTCGAAAACTTGCAACATAGAGTTTAAGGGATTTCAGCTCTATACAAAGTTCATTTGGAACATATTTAATATACAAAGTGGCAAAATCAGGTTGCCCAGTTTTAGGGCATAAACAGGTAAATTCTGGAACTTTAATTTTAATTAAGTATTCATTTTTCTTTTCTGGATTATTGAAGTGATCAAGCAACCGTATTTGATTTATTTCGCTCATTTTGTTTGATAATGAAACCTAAATATTTAATTAAATATTTTAATGTATATAGCAGTAATATAATTTAAACTAATCAATGATCTTTTTTAAGTTTTTTTATGCGATTAAGTAAAATAAAACTCTCTGGTTTTAAGACTTTCGTTGAACCTACAACCTTATCTCTTCCATCAACTATCGTTGGTATTGTTGGGCCAAATGGCTGTGGGAAATCCAATGTAATAGACGCGGTTCGTTGGGTTTTAGGTGAGTCTTCTGCAAAATACCTCAGGGGTGAATCAATGTCTGACGTCATATTCAATGGGTCTTCAACACGTAAACCAGTCAGTACTGCAACTATAGAGTTATTATTTGATAACACTGATAAAAAAGTAGGTGGTGAATACTCAAAATACAATGAAATCTCAACTAAAAGGGTTATTACCAGAGATGGCCAGTCTCGATATTTTCTGAATGGAACCAAATGTCGAAGAAAAGATATCACCACCTTGTTTTTGGGCACCGGTCTTGGACCTAGAAGTTACGCAATCGTTCAACAGGACACAATTTCAAGATTAATTGAAGCCAAACCTGATGACATGAGAACTTTTTTGGAAGAAGCAGCTGGTGTTTCAAAATACAAGCAAAAAAGAAAAGAAACTGAATCCAGGATTAAGAATACAAAAGAAAACTTGAATCGTTTGAATGATATAAGAGAAGAAATTGAAAAACAACTCAGGCGGTTAAAGACTCAGTCTAATGCTGCAAAAAGATATAAAAAATATAAATCTCGGGAAAAAGAAATTCATGCAGAAGTATTGTTTACTAGAATAAACGGTCTTCTTTCTAAGCTAAAAGACAATCAAGAGGAAGTACAACAACATCAAAGTGCTTTTGACCAGAATTTAACAGAATTAAGAAAAATAGAAGCGGATATTGAAGAACAAAGAGTGGCAGATGCCGAGGCCACCCAAAACTTTAATAACGCTCAAAAAGATCATTTTGAATTGCAATCAAAAATTGCAAGGTTAGAGCAATCAATCGAATATGAAAAAGAACTGGAGTCTCAAAAAAGTTTCAATGTCCAAGAAATTCAAAAAGAGCTTGAGAGAATAAACAAAGAACACAAAGAAGATTCCGTTCAAATTAATCAAATTTCATCTGCTCTATCCAAACTCGAACAAACAATTATTACTGCAAGCTCTATTGTCAACGGCTTGGAACAGACTTTAAACGAACTTGAAGGGAATCTCCAAGGTGTGAGTGAACAAAATGAATCTATCACGAATGAAATCAATGAGCTAAATACAGTCGTCGAAACAGAGTCAGTTAAAATTAGTGTGTTGTCGAAACAAATGACACAAATTGATGATCAAAAAAGAACAATCAAGAACCTTCATGAAGCGGAGTCAATTTTTAAACAACTTGAAAAAGAAATAGAAAGTTCGAAAATCTATTTTGATCCACAGAGTTTTGAAATTATTACAAATAAACTTGATCTGCTTGGGGAAAAACTTGTGTCTCTAAGTCTAAAATTTCAGACCATAGAACAAGAAATTACTAAGAATGAAGGTCAAATTGATTCATCAAAGAAAAATCTTAAATTGGCCAAGGGAAAATTGGATGAGTTAGCCACTGACAAAGAAAAATTAGATCAACAAAAAATAGATTTATCCAATGAAATCAACACCTACAAACAAAAAATTAACAGCCAAAGACCTTCATTGCAAAAACTTGAGTTAAAAGCCGAGTCTAACCGATCCACAATTTCTGCCTTAAAAAATGCCATGAACCGCCTCGAGTCACAGAAAACACAAATTATGGCAAAATCCCTGGAAATCACTAAAGGGACAAGGAAAAAATCAGACCCAACAGCTGAAGTAAAGGAACAACTTGAATCTTTGTTGAATCACAGCTTGGAATCTGAGCAGACGTTAAATACTCTGAGGGAGCAACTGGAGATTATTCAAGCAACATTAAGGAATTATGAAATTGATCGAACCAACCAAAATGCAGAAGTCAATCAGTCTAGAGAAATACTTGAAAAATACAAACTTTCAATTAGGGAATTAGAAGTTAGAAAAGAAGGATTGGACGACCAGTTATCTGCAAACGGCTACTCGTATGAATCAATTAAAGAAAGCATTGTCGAAACACTTAATGAAACTGAACTTGAACAAGAATTAGAGAAAATATTACGATCAATGGAAAGACTGGGACCGATTAATCTTGCCGCTTCAAATGAATACGAAGAAGAGGCTAAAAGAAAAGATAATCTTGACTCACAATTTGATGATCTTAATAGAGCATTGGATACATTGAATGGTGCTATAAAGCAAATAGACGATGAATCGATGAAAAGATTTAATGAAACGTTTGAAAAAGTCAACATCGGTCTCAAAAAACATTTCCCAAGATTATTTGATGGTGGTAAAGCATACTTAGAATTAGAAAAAGATGATTCTTTAGACGCTGGAGTCATTGTAATGGCACGCCCTCCTGGAAAAAGAAACAGCAATATTCATCTACTTTCTGGAGGCGAAAAAGCACTGACTGCAGTTGCCCTGTTATTCTCCATATTTGAATTAAACCCGGCACCTTTTTGCTTATTAGATGAAGTTGATGCACCACTCGATGACACCAATGTTGCTAGGTTTTGTGAAATCGTTAGGGAAATGAGTGAGAGCGTACAATTTGTAGTGATTACCCACAACAAAACTACTATGGAATTAACCAATCAACTCATTGGTGTCACCATGAGCGAACCCGGTGTTTCTAGGTTGGTAACTGTGGACTTGGACGAAGCAGTGGCTCTTACAGAAGAATCACAATCAGCGTGAAGGACTTTACCTGGATTTTACTTTCAATAGGACTTGCAACACTCATTGTACTTTTGATTAAGCCCTTGTGGCTTAACAAAAGACATCATTCAAAAATTAAAATAAGCAACAAGTTTGTTATCAATAATAATGAACTTCATAACGATAAACCCAATCAAGTGATTGCCTTAAGATTTTCACCAAAGGTCAAAAGCAATATACCGCTAGATGAGGTCATGAAGTTATTTGTAAGACACAATTTGTCTTTTACCAGCATGAAGATATTTGAAAAGAAACACGGAAATAAAAAACTTTTCAACGTAGCAAACCTTATTGAACCAGGAATTTTTGTGGAAAATGAAGATATTCCTGGATTCACATTTTTTTTTCAACAAACTGATCCTAAAACTGATCTAAGCATCCTTAGTGAAATGTTTGAAACAATGCGTGAGCTTTGCCAACACTATGATGCTTGGATACTTGATGATAATGGAAAAAATATTGATCGCAGTAATTTAAACAATCTGCTCAATTCCAATGAGTAAAATAAACTTGGATCAATATGGATAAACCAGACTTAAAGTTGTTACAAAACGAAGATATTGATGCCCACACCAATCAACCACAACAGGTTGAAATGCCGTTTGCGATTGTTGAAGGTGAATCCCTTACCGAACTTCCTAGAGATCTGTACATACCGCCAGTGGCACTCAAGGTCTTTCTTGATACTTTTGAGGGCCCACTGGATTTGTTGTTGTACCTAATAAGAAAACAGAATCTGAATATATTGGATGTCCCAATAGCCGATATTACTGATCAATATGTAAATTACATTAACTTGATGAAAGAATTGGAACTTGAGCTGGCAGGAGAATATCTACTAATGGCAGCGATGTTGGCTGAGATTAAATCAAAAATGCTGTTGCCATTGTTCGAAGAAGTAGAAGATGAAGAAGATCCAAGAGCCGAATTGGTAAGACGACTTCTTGAGTATGAGCGTTATCGAAAAGCATCTGAAGAATTGAATAAATTGAAAAGACTAGAAAGAGATGTGTTTATTACAGGAGTTGAATCAAGTCACTTAGCACAACCAATAGAACTTCCTGATATCGCTCTTCAAGAACTTTTGCTTTCATTTCAAGAAGTATTGAAACGAGCTGAAATGTTTACAACATTGCATGTGTTGAAAGAGCCTCTATCAGTCAGGGAAAGAATGACTACAATTTTAGAAAAGCTTAAAAACAAGGATTTTCTTGACTTCACAGAATTATTTGACCTTGAAGAACAAAAAACAGGCTTGGTAGTAACATTCCTCGCGATACTGGAACTTATGAAAGAATCCCTCATTGAAATTGTCCAAACAAAAGCCTATGGAATAATTCATGTTAAGGCACTTTTAAGTGATAATGAAACGAATACCGAGCATTAACGATGAACGGCGAAAAATTAAAAAACATAATAGAGGCTATTTTATTAGCATCATACGAACCATTGTCTGCGGATAAACTCCATAGAATAATTACCAGCAAGGTAAACACCAGTAAGTCTGATATTTTGTCAGCAATTAATGATCTTAAAACAGATTATGAGAATAAAGATATTGAGATTACCAAAGTAGCAAGTGGATTCAGAATCCAGGCAAAAAGTGAAATTGGCGATTATCTCAATATTATGTTTGCAGAGAGGACACCAAGATATTCCCGGGCATTATTGGAGACCTTGTCAATCATTGCTTACCGGCAACCGGTAACAAGAGGGGATATAGAGGCAATCAGAGGCGTTTCGGTTAGCACAAGCATCATGCGAACTCTAACCGAAAGAAACTGGGTCAGAATCATCGGTTACAGGGACGTTCCAGGAAAACCAGCAATGTTTGCAACCACCCCTGAATTTTTGGACTACTTCAGCTTGCAAAGACTGGACCAACTTCCGGATTTGCCTGAGAAGAAAGAACCCTTGGATTTGGATCTGGAACTTGATGATCGTTCAGTAGGCAATCAGGATTTATCGGGTAACGGAAGCGAACCTGTTTCAGTAGGTGCAGATCTAGACATGGAAGCACCAACAATTCA
>DTSX01000054.1 GCA_012965065.1 Gammaproteobacteria bacterium | reverse complement strand
TCGAACTATCGGACCGATGGCAAGAAGCTCTACAAATAAAATCTTGGATCCAATCGATTTGGAATGAGTTAGAAGAGGGTGCTTAAAGCTTAACAATGGGCAGCAACACCACCTCATTTCCTGTTTTGGAAAACCCTGCACCTTCGTTTACAACCAGTGAAGCGTCGGAATTTGCCAAATTTTGGTTTAAAGAGACGCTCGATGTTAGTCCATTGGTTAGCGAAAGAGACCAGAATTTTCTTTTAACAAATAAAAAACGCGAAAAATTTGTTCTAAAAATAGCCAACGCAGCAGAGCCTGTTGAGGTCCTAGATTTTCAAAACCAAGCTATGAATCACATGGCCAAACAGGACCCATCCCTGCCTTTGCCGAGGGCACTCCTTAGTTTTGATAAACAACAAATCCATAGACTAGAACTCAATGGGAACGAGCATTTTGTTAGGGTAGTTACCTACCTGTCGGGAAGACTTTTAGATGATTTGCCTAAAGATAGGTGGGATCAAAATTTGATGCTTAGCATGGGGCAGTTTTTAGGCAGACTGGATCGTGGGCTATCTGATTTTTTTCATCCAGCTGCAGGCCATGCTTTGTTGTGGGATCTACAACAAACACCGAACCTTCACCAACATCTGTCTCACATAAAAAACAAAAACAATCTATTAACCGCACAAAAAACACTAGACCATTTTCAGGAACACATAGCCCCTAAATTTTCGATGCTTAGAACACAAGTGATTCACAACGACATGAACCCAGACAATGTTGTTGTAAATGAAAGCGACAACAGTCAGGTAGCTGGAGTGATTGATTTTGGCGACATAGTTTTTGCTCCGCTTATTAATGACCCCGCTGTGGCTGCTGCCTACCAGACAGTGAGTTGTTCCGATTTATTTCTAGGCATCAGAGATATTCTTAAGGGTTATCATTCAATCAACCCACTGGAGGAGCAGGAGATCGACTTGCTTCCTAGTTTGGTTGTGAATCGCATAGCAATGACCGCAATTATTTCTGAATGGCGAGCCAAAGAACACCCTAAAAACCAAGACTACATTCTTGGGAACATCATCAGAACCTGGGAAGTTTTAAATAGAATACAAAAACAAGAGTACGCTGATATTGCAGATCAGCTGAAAAACAGCTTGAACTAAAAAACCAAGAAAAAAGGCCTTAAAGTTTTTTTACTTAATACGCGATTGATTCAAAAAGACCGGCTGCTCCCATACCGCCACCTACACACATGGTAACAACCCCGTACCTGATTTTTCTACGCTTGAGTTCGCGAGTTAAATGGCCTACTTGTCTAGATCCGGTCATGCCAAAGGGGTGGCCAATTGCTATTGAGCCGCCGTGAATATTTAACTGCTCAGTTGGTAAATTAAGCTGGTCTCGTATGTAAACAACTTGTGAGGCAAAAGCTTCATTCAGTTCCCAAAGATCTATATCAGCGACTTCTAAACCAGCTGCTTTTAAAAGTTTCGGTACAGCAAAAATAGGGCCGATACCCATCTCATCAGGCTCACAACCGCTTACTGTAAACCCCCTAAAGTAAGCCAAAGGCTCAAGACCCAATGCATTCGCTTTTTCTTCACTCATCACCATCGTGACTGACGCTCCATCTGAGAGCTGTGAAGAATTTCCTGCAGTGACAGAGCCGCCTTCAGGATCGAAAACAGGATTTAATCCTGCAAGGCCCTCTATAGTCGTATTTGGACGATTGCAATTGTCTCTATCAACAACTGTTTCTGCTTCAGATTCTTCGCCTGTTTCTTTATTAACAACTTTCATCACTGTATTCATAGGAATAATCTCATCATCAAACAAGCCCGCATCCTGGGCTGCCGCACATCTTAATTGACTGGAAAGAGCATACTCATCCTGGGCTTCCCGAGTTACATTGTATCTTTTGGCAACGGTCTCAGCAGTGGTGCCCATGGCATGGTAAATTCCAGGCACTTCCTTAGATATTTTTTCATTTTCAAACATGTATGTATTGATATGCCCTTGAGACGTGCTAATGGATTCCACGCCCCCAGCTATAATGCAGTCAGCGAAACCGCTCTGAATTTGGGTTGCAGCCATGGCGACCGTTTGCAATCCTGATGAGCAATACCTATTCACAGTAGTGCCGGCAGTTTGAATGGGTAGCTTTGATAAAACCGCTGAAGTTCTGGCAACATTGTTTCCTTGGGGTCCCTCAGGATAACCACAACCCAGAATAACATCCTCAACAAGCCCAGGATCCACTTTTGGGTTTCTGTCCATCAAGGCGTCAATGATGTAAGCCGTCATATCATCGGCTCGAGTTTGGTTAAAGCCACCCCTAAAAGATTTTGCTAGTCCAGTTCTTACACTATCAACTATTACTGCTTCTGCCATGATTTGCCCTCCAA
>DTSX01000053.1 GCA_012965065.1 Gammaproteobacteria bacterium | reverse complement strand
TGAGATAACAACTGATTAATTTCCAAACCAATTATTCCACCCGCACCTGAATCTTGGGGTACCCAAGATACTGATATGTACATACTTGAGAGGCAACAGGTTGATAATAAGACAAATACGAAAGCCAAAAATTTGATTGCAGCAGATTGAACATCAGATTTAGGATGGTCTTTTCTGTCAATTAGATTGAGCCCATAGACCAAGAAAAATACTGGAAAAAAATAACTCGCTAATCCAAAAAGATAGATAACAAAACTTGAGAAGAAAGCCCCTACTACACCCAGATAGTTGTTTACCTCACCGACGCTTTTTATATTTTTATACCCTGGATCTGCTGCATCAAAAGTAATCAATGCAATTAGTACAATTAATGCGAAAGAAAACAGAGCGATAACAGCAGATTCTCGAAGAATAGAGCCTTTGGTAAACGGTTTTTTGATGTTGATGTTAGAAATAATTTCTTCCTTTAACTAACGATTATTTTAAAAAAAAAATAATTGATGCTTGAAACTATATACTCATCAATAACTCTCATTTGCAATATTATCATTGTTTATAGAAAATCTAACACATCGCATTAATTTATGGAAAGAACCAAACATTGCAGATTATTGATTTTGGGTGCCGGTCCAGCTGGTTATTCGGCAGCAGTTTATGCTGCAAGAGCAAATTTAAAACCAGTCTTGATCACTGGTGCAGAACCGGGTGGTCAAATGATGACCACGACCGACGTTGACAATTGGCCTGGAGATAGTGAAGGCTTGTTAGGGCCTGTACTAATGGAAAGAATGTTACAACATGCACAACGATTTAAAACTGAAATCATTTATGACCATATAGATAAATCTGACTTATCAAAAAAACCTTTTCAACTATTCGGAGACAATGTTACATACACTACTGACGCGTTGATTATTGCCACAGGTTCAACTGCTCGATACCTTGGGCTTAAAAGTGAAGAAAAATACAAAGGAAAAGGCGTTTCTGCTTGTGCTACTTGCGATGGATTTTTCTATAAAAATCAAGATGTTGTAGTCATAGGTGGCGGGAATGTTGCTGTTGAAGAAGCATTGTACTTATCAAATATTGCAAAGTCAGTTATCTTGATTCATAGAAGAGATGCTCTTAGAGCAGAAAAGATGCTTCAAATGAGACTGTTTGATAAGACTAAGGCAAATGGCAATATATCAATTATTTGGGATCATGTGCTAGAAGAAGTCATGGGAAATGACAATGGGGTTACTCAGATAAGAGTAAGAAGTACGGTTGATGAAAATAAAAAACAAGTTCTAAACATTTCAGGGGTTTTTATCGCAATCGGCCACGACCCAAATACGGATATTTTCAAAAATCAAATCTCTTTGGATGACTCAAATTACATTATTTGTGATGAACAACACCCAAAATTTAGTACACAAACTGATATTGAAGGAGTCTTTGCTGCTGGTGATGTATCTGACCCGATCTATAGACAAGCGGTCACTTCTGCGGGAAGTGGTTGCATGGCTGCGCTTGACGCAGAGAAGTACCTAGATGCATTAAAGTAAATTGATTTAAACTAAAGTTTTATTAGGAGAATTTTGCATGGCAAAAGAAGAAGCAATACAAATGAAAGGTGTAGTCAAAGAAACTCTGCCAAATACAATTTTCAGAGTTGAATTGGAAAACGGACACACAATCACCGCCCACATATCTGGGAAAATGAGGAAACATTACATCAGAATTTTAACTGGAGATAGTGTCACCGTAGAAATGACTCCCTATGACCTGACAAAAGGAAGAATTATTTTTAGAGAAGCCTAAAAATCAAATCAATCGTGTTGCTCTTTAATGCGTTTTAGTGGAAAATGAGGGAGTGTAAAATTGATTGCCAAACAGGCGTAAAAATGGAGAAATATTCAATGAAATCCCGACAAATTCTTAAAACTTTTCTTGCTTCTAGCGTGTTAGTTTTTTTAACAGGCTGCTATGCTGACTTACACAACGCTGATAAAGCCATGCAGAGCCAGATTAAAGACATGAAATCTGAAATATCCTCTGGCCAAGACTCAGCAGAAGAAGCAGCTAGAGCTGCTCAGGCAGCTGCAGACGCTGCAAGTGAAGCAGCCGCAAAAGCAGAAGCCGCAGCTGAAGCCAGTGAGGAGAAAGCAGAAGAAGCTGAGAGAATATTTGAAAGAGATCTAGGTAAGAAATAAGTTTATTATCGACTGTTTTTTCCCTTACTCGCCTTACTCGGCCAGCTGTCTCTAACAACTATCTGGTCTTTGTCCCAATCTCTGCAATCATAGTTGGAACTCCTGTTTTCTTTTCGAAGATTTCTTTAACCTTGGTCCAATCAATTGTTGCACCTGTTTGTCTATCAAAGACAAAACTTTTGATCATTGATTCAACACCTTTGTAGCTGCTATTTATATCTTCTGGTGAAAGTGTGTCATGAATCTCCAGAAAAATCTGATTTCCCAAGATCCCTATTTTGAAAGGTTCATTGATAATTTTTACTTGTAAACCAATATCAGTAAGAGAAAAAATTAACCGTATGTCTTCAGGAAAAAGACGAATGCATCCATGTGAAACTTGCATTCCAACCCCATCTGGTTTATTGGTTCCGTGAATAAAATATCCTCCAGGAATGTCGAGACGCATTGCCAATTTACCCAGAGGATTATCAGGACCGGCTGGTATAACGGGTGCTAAATAAATCCCTTCTTCTTGGTATTCTTGACGCACTGATAAAGGTGGATACCAAGAAGGGTTTTCCAATTTCAGATCCACTTTAGATATTCCCAAAGGAGTTGTCCAATCCATCCTTCCAATACCAACTGGGAAAGTAATTAATTCCTCACCATTCGCAAAAAAACCTCTGTACTCGGCAAGATTGATAGTCATCCCCTTTTTTAAATAGTTACTGGGAACGATAAATGCTTTCGGCAGCAGAACCGTTGTCCCTTCTCCAGGTATCCATTTATTCACAGATCTGTTGGCTGAGACAATCTCAGTAAAACCAAGATTGTGGGCTCTTGCAAGATCAATCAATGTATCTTCATAAACAGTTTCGATTGTTTCTGTCTTTCCGACGATCTCCATATTTTCACGGATATCAAAAATAGAAGCTGCTTGACTGGTGCAAATAAAAGACGGGAAACACAATAAAAATAAGGAAATTTTTACACTGTATTTCATGACTATTGAAAACATTCTTTAGGCGATAATTACAACTTAATAATCATGGTGCCCCAAGTAAAGCCGGCACCAAAGCCTAGCATAAGAATTGTGTCCCCTGATTCTATTTTTCCTGAATCGATACCTTCATCAAGTGCAAGTGGTATCGATGCTGCTGATGTGTTGCCGTGATGAGACAAAGTAATTATTACTTTCTCAATTGGAATGCCTAACCTTTTTGCAACTGAGTGGATGATTCTTGTGTTTGCTTGGTGAGGGATAAGCCAATCTATATCATTGATATTCATATTTTGTTTTGCCAAGGCTTCCAAGGTAATTGATTCAAGGGTTTTAACCGCTACCTTGAATACCTCATTGCCCTTCATGTGTAGACAATAATCATCTGGTTTAGGTTGTTCTGGTTTTCTCGAAGTACCATAAGGAACATACAATAAATCACCATAGGCGCCATCGGCTCCCAATTCTGAAGACAGTATGCCGGGTGTATCTGATGGTTGCAAAATTGCTGCTCCAGCTCCATCAGCAAACAAGACGCACGTATTCCTATCAGTCCAATCAGTTATTCTAGATAGGGTATCTGCTCCAACCACCAAAGCACAGGAAGCATCCCTAGAACGGATAAATTTATCTGCAATGTTCATTGCATAAATAAAACCGCTGCAGGCAGCCTCAACACTGAAAGCAGCAGAGTTCTTTATCCCTAATCTCTCTTGAATGATCGTACCAACATTCGGTGTTACTACATCAGGAGTACAAGTACCGACAATAATAAGATCGATTGACTCGGCTGCAATTTCTGCCTTATCAATAGCACGATTCGCTGCTTCGTATGCCAAATCTGAGGTATTTTGATCAATTGAAGCAATTCTCCTTTGCTCGATTCCAGTTCTAGAGCGAATCCATTCATCTGTTGTATCAATTTGCTGTTCAAGATCACGATTGGTTACGATATTTTCTGGGAGATAACTGCCAGTTGCTATAATTTTTGAAAACATAAAAAAGAGGATACCTTAAAACGCACCTATCAATTTAGAAACAATTTCACTCTGCACCTCTTCAATCGCAGTGATCAGTGCATGATGTACACCAAATGCATCGGAGTCTCCATGACTTTTAACCACCACTCCATTTAGCCCTAACAAAAGTGCACCGTTGTAACGGCGTGGATCGATTTTATCTTTCGCCAGATCAAGAGCAGGCTTAGAGACCATAGAGGAAAATTTATTATAGGCGTTTGCATTGAAAGCATCTTCTACAAACTTAAATACCAAGCGGACACTTCCCTCCACGGTTTTAAGTGCAATATTTCCAGTAAATCCGTCAGTCACCACAACATCGGCTTTATCCTCAACTATATTATTGCCTTCAATATAACCAATAAAATTGATTGAACTGGAGTTCATTAAGTTTGCTGCTTCTTTTATTACTTGGTTGCCTTTACCCGCTTCCTCACCCATATTCAATAGACCTATCCGTGGTTGATCAATTCCTCTTATCTCTCTAGCTACCACATCACCCATTAAAGCAAATTGGTAGAGTTGTTCTGGTGTACAGTTGGAGTTGGCTCCTAAATCAAGAACATAAGTACTGCCTTTAATCGTAGGAATAGAGGTCATTAAGGCAGGCCTGTCGATGGTTGGTATGGTTTTTAAAACGTATTTAGAAATTGCCATTAAGGCTCCGGTATTTCCAGAGCTAACACATGCTTGGGATGCACCATCCTTTACTAGATCAACCGCACGTCTCATAGATGATTGCTTTTTTTTTCGTAAAACTACAACCGGCGGATCGCTCATCTGAACGACCTCATCAGCATGTAGGATTTGAAGGCGATTGCCAATTTTACCTGATGTTTGCTTTTCTATGATTTCTTTGTTGCCAACAAGAAAAATTTTAACATCTTCCCTTAGCTCCAATAGATTCAATGCCGCATTAATGGATGCTTCGGGATCTTTATCTCCACTCATCACATCCAGTGACAGTGTTATAAAATCACTCAAAAAAACACCTCTATTCTTCTTCCAATTGCTCTTTTTCCTTGAAAGCAATGACCCGTTTACCACGATAAAATCCTTGGGGACTGATGGTGTGTCTGATATGAGTCTCTCCAGTGACTTCATCATTGGTAATAGAGGGTTTCTTAGCTTTGATTTGAGACCTTCTCATATCACGTCTTGATCTTGTTTTTCGTTTTTTTTGAACTGCCATTTCTGCTTCTTAAACCTCTTTAAAAAATTAATCCTTATCTTTTGCTTTTAATAGTTTATCCAACCCAGAAAATGGTTTATTTTTCTGATGCTTACCGTTAGATTTATCACTCACAGCTAAAAACAAGCCTAAGGTATCGTTATTTTCACATAATGCAACTTTATTATGCATTAATGACATTGGGATCATCGATAAAACTTCATCTTCCACGATCTTTTCAATTGAAAGTCCATCTGAATCCACCGCAATTGTATTTACAGAAGATAGACCAGTTTTGTTTTGGTTTAATGACTCTATAATCAAAAAATCAATGGAGGTTTCTGCCTGCCACTCAATAGGCCCAAGACATCTTTGGCACGGCATTGTCAGCGACACCGAAATACTGCCTTTTATTTTTGGGTCAATTGATTGTTCAGTAAATATTTTTAGATTTATCGAGACTTGATTACCATCCGTTTGGTTATCGTCAATCAAGAAATGAGGTAGTCTAGGAAAAGTAATGGCGGGAATCACATGATCAATTACATAATTATTTCTAGATAAATCAGAAAAATCTTTGATGCTTAAAGTATTCTTAAACATAATTCCAATCACAATAATACTTCCTAGTTTACCAATAATGTCTTTTTGACTTTTAAATATTTACAGATAATGACCCAAAGCACTCCCAAAATTATTCTTGGATCAAGCTCAATTTATCGAGCAAAATTGTTGTCAAAATACGTCCCAAATTTTGAATCAATTGCACCTGAGATTGATGAATCTCAATATCCAAAAGAATCTCCGCAAGACTTGTCGATGCGATTAGCAAAAATTAAAGCTAGGAAAATTGCTGACATCAGACCCAAGGATATTGTTATTGGATCTGATCAAGTTGCAAGTTTTAAAGATATTTGTATTGGGAAACCACCGGACTATGAGAGCGCGTACCAAACAATAATTAAATTTTCTGGTAAGAATATTTACTTTTACACCAGTGTGGCCATTGTGATTAAAGAAGAGAAAATTGAATTAACCCATCTTGATAAGACCATAATTAAATTCAAACCATTTGGAAAAAAAGAACTGGAAATTTATTTGAATAGCCAAGATATTTTTGATTCCACTGCGGCTGTTAAGTATGAATCCGAACAATTTCAGCAACTAGTGGATCAAATGATCACCGAGGACGAACAAGCAATTATTGGACTACCAATGGTTTGGTTGACGGGACAATTAAAAAATTTAGGATTGTACTAAACTTAAATGTTTGTTACTGATGCTCAATTTGTTCAATTAAATCTGGTGAGTCTCCGATCTCAATTTTTCCAAGACTTCAACCAGTTTAGTATCCAGTTTAGATTTGAAGCTAAAAGTGTTCTCTGTTGATGATAAACCTGGAAACTTTATTGACTCTGCGTGCAAAAAAAGCCTGGTCAAACCAAATTCAGAAACAATTTGATCCGGTTGTATGCCATAACGATGATCTGCAGCTAATGGAGTCTTCATGTACTTTGCATGTGCTCTTATTTGATGAGTTTTACCGGTAATTGGTTCTATTTTAAACAGTGCTGAGTTTTTATATTTTTCCATTAGGAAAAATTTTGTTTTGGCCTTCTTACCTGAATCATCAGGTACGGCTAAACGGCCGTTTTCAGGCGTTGAGATTATTTTTAGAGGTTGGTCAATTTCGTAGACTGTTTGGGTAAATTTACCAACCATTAGCCCTAGATAAGTTTTTTGAACTTTACCTTCTCTAAAATATTCATGTAATTTCCTAAGCTTAGATTTCTTTTTAGATACCAATAAGCAACCACTTGTGCCTTTGTCCAATCGATGCACCAATTCAAGATGCTCATTACGTTTTTCACGGGAAGATCTTAAGAGCTCAATCAGACCGAGATGAATTCCACTGCCCCCGTGAACAGCTAAACCAGAAGGTTTATTAACCAATAAAAATGAATCATTTTCAAATATGACTATATTATTGATCCACCTAAGATCATTTTTACGTACAGAACTAAAATTTGTTTTTGGTTCGTTTAGAGCATAGGGAGGTATTCTTACCGTATCATTAACATGTACTCTACTTCTTGGTTTCGCTCTTTTTGAATTAATACGAACCTCGCCTTTTCGAATCATCCTATATATTCTTGATTTTGGCATCCCTTTAATTATTTTTATAAGATAGTTATCCAATCTCATTCCGTCATCATCTCTGGAGACAATAACTTTATTATTTATACCCAAGTCTTTCATATTTCAGATAATTTTAAGTGTTGTAAATCAAAAATTGGTGATAGTAAATCAACTTTGTTATACTCCCCCGCAATAATAACTTATATGAAGAAAATAAGTTAAAACGATAGATTAGATATAAGTAATCTAGAAGGTCCTAGAGACCAGGAATTTTTAAGCAAAGACAATAGGATAGAACAAGATCTTTGTTGGTTAATTAAAAAAAGTTTTTTAGTATTTTAGTATTAGAGTGAGACAAAAAATAATAACTAATAATAAGCATTATTTGATTCCAAATAGTGCTGGACTACCAATACAGACCAAATAATTTCTATCTTGTTGCCTTGTTAAGAGAGGTAACTATGAAAAGAATGTTAATCAATGCAACTCAAGAAGAAGAGTTGCGGGTGGCCATGGTCGATGGCCAAAAACTTTATGACCTTGATATAGAAATCAAGTCAAGAGAACAAAAGAAAAACAATATATACAAAGGGAAGATCAGCAGGGTAGAGCCCAGCTTAGATGCAATTTTTGTTGACTTTGGCTCTGCAAGAAATGGCTTTCTTCCTTTTAGAGAGGTCTCAAGGGAATATTATTTGTCTGAACCCATACCGGGTGAAAAACTCGACATCAAAAAACTTCTAGAGGAAGGCCAAGAAATTGTCGTGCAGGTTTCCAAAGAAGAGCGCGGCACTAAAGGTGCAGCACTGACTACGTTTATTAGTTTGGCAGGTCGATTTATTGTCTTAATGCCCAATAAAGCAAAAGCTGGTGGAATATCCAGAAAAATCATGGGTCAAGACAGAGAACAAATCCTGGATAGTCTAAGTAATCTTGGAGTTCCTAAAGAAGCTGGATTGATCATTAGAACGGCTGGTCTAGGTAGATCTGACATTGAACTCGAATGGGATCTAAAACATCTGCTTGGTATTTGGAATTCAATTAAAAAAATGGCTGTCAATGTTGAAGCCCCAGCTCTAATTTTCAAAGAAGACAATTTGATTGTTAGGGCCATGAGAGATCATTTAAATGATGAAATAAGTGAAATAATCGTGGACGATGAGAACACATTCAAAGACGCCAAAAAATACCTTAAACAAGTGACCCCTAACAATTTGAAAAAACTTTTATATTATAAAGAAACAACACCTTTGTTTACGAAATTCCAAATCGAGCATCAAATTGAATCAGCCTATTCAAACAAAGTTATTCTGCCCTCTGGTGGAAGTGTTGTTATTGATTACACAGAAGCATTGGTTTCTATCGACATTAATTCTGGAAAATCAACAAAACAATCTGGTATTGAATCAACCGCATTAAAAACAAATTTAGAAGCAGTCGACGAGATAACAAGACAATGTAGACTGCGAGATTTAGGTGGGTTACTCGTTATTGATTTTATTGATATGAGACAACACAGAAATCAAAAACAAGTTGAAAACGCTTTAAAAAATGCGGTTAAATCAGACCGAGCAAAAATTTCGCTCGGTCATATTTCTAAATTTGGTTTGCTGGAAATGTCCAGACAAAGGTTAAGACCATCATTAGGAGACTCAGCTTACAGAATCTGTGGAAATTGTAGTGGAATGGGTCGAATTAGAAGCACAGAGTCTTTAGCGTTAGCAGTTCTTAGACTGGTTGAAGAGGAAGCAAGAAAAGAAAACACTGCCAGTGTAATTGCTGATATACCATCGGATGCCGCAACGTATCTTTTAAATGAAAAAAGACAATGGATTAAAGATATTGAACAACGAGAATCTGTACATATCATTTTGATTGCAGATTCGGAACTTTCAAGTGTTAACTTCTCAATTAAAAGACTGAGAAAAGATGAAGCCAATTTAGCTGAATACAAGCAAGCGAGCTATAAATTGGCGAAAACAATTAAACAAGATAATGCATCCTTAAATCCTATTAGCCAAGCAATGGGAAATTCCAGGAACTTAAATCCTAAACCTGTTACTGCTTGGGATATTGATGATGTTCAAACACCAAATCTGATTGATCGGTTCATGTTTTGGTTGGAGAATAAACAAAACAATAAAGTGAAGGCTAACCAAGGCAAGAATAAGCCAAGATCGAAAACGAGAAAAAGCACAACTGGAGTTGGTGGAAACAAGAGAAAAAAATCA
>DTSX01000052.1:5251-9796 GCA_012965065.1 Gammaproteobacteria bacterium | reverse complement strand
GAGTGCTTCTTCAGCGGATGCAAAATCTTTGTTTAAAAACGCTGACTCAGATGGGGTTTCACACCCCTCCTTTGCAAAACCCTGTAACTTTTCTAAATCAAATTTCTGTCGTCTCCAGACGGATACTGAAAAAGGTGTTTCATTGATAATTTTGCCATTCAGAGGATTTGTGGCAACAAGTGCTCTGATTGAAATATTGAATGGACCGGACTGGATAATGGCGCCATCATTTTTTTGACTATTTTGATTGGTTTCAAACTCGATTTGCAACAATGTATTGGGTTTTGACATTAAGATCTTGAGTTTATCTTGGATGGGGGCAAAAAGTTTTGCTCTTTCCTCACTTACAAGAACTGCTGGATCTTGATCCAAATTCTTCATTTACCTATTTCTCAGTCGAACTGGTTGATTGAATGCTGGGCTCCATAGAGCCTAAGATTTTAGCTTTTTTATTTTGCTCCAAATAGACAGATATCAAAATGAGAGCAACACATGCAATGATGATAATGATGGGTATTTTCTTTGCTGATCGGCTCATAAGAGCATGATCTCAGATGACCAATCGACAATCCAGTCCTTTGAGCATTTTTAAAGATCAGCAAATATTTTCAATGCATTGGGTACCACCGAAACATTGATTGGGGTGTGGCCGGTGTTTTCACCATCAATATTCAAAAGGTCGCCTTTGGTGTGAATAGAGAAGGTTTTTACTTGTTGATACTCAACTGATGGGTCAAAAATATGATTGCCAGAGAATACCTGGGTAAAAATTTTAGCCGCTCTTAATTTCGAAACATCTCTGACCAAAATTGTATCAATCAGGCCATCATTTAATTTTGCATGCGGAGCCATTTTCATGCCTTTGCCAGTATGAATGGTATTTAGAGCAACAAAGAAGAGGCACTTACTATTAACCAAATTATCGGCCAAGTTCAGTTGTAAATGACGTTTCCTAAAAAATGCCATGATATTGATGACCGCAGAGATTGAGTACCGCATTCCTCCGAGCCATCGCAATTGCTCTGCTTGAATATTCACGTCCGAAGCCATGCCCCACCCAATGATGTTAAATGCATAAGAAGTTGCTTCATTATGGACTATCTGAAAAATGTCAATCGGGCTTACCTTCCCATCAATGATTTGACTGGCTGCTTTGATAGGGTCTCGACATCCTAAATCCTCAATAAAAGCATTGCCAGTTCCACCAGGGATAATCCCTAGAGGAATGCTTTTCGCTTTACCTGATTTCATTAGCCCAAGAACTGCTTCATGGATGGTGCCGTCTCCTCCTACCACACATAAACCATCAAACTCAGACAAATTAGTGTTGATGATAAAGTCCGTAATAAGCCCGGGACGGTCACTAAAATACTTAACACTTTGGACTGAAGAAGTATCAAAGAGTGGCTGAATTTTGGTAAAAATTTTTGTAGTTTTTCCATCACCAGCCACTGGATTAACCAAAATACAAAATTTCTTTCTCTTAATTTGTTTCATCCTTACTAAAAAATATATCTTTATCCTCTTTATTACAAAGCCAATACGATTTATACTCCTTGGCAAAACATAAGACAGCTTTGTCTTACCCAGTGAATATCGAGTAAAAAAGGAGTTGTTTTGAGTGACTCAGGATTAGGTTTCTCCCCTCTTAGATTTGTTCTTTTAATTGTCGTTATTGCTCTTCTCATATTATTGTTTGAGGTGGTCAGTGATTTCGGTGGTGGATTAATCAAGGGCCAAGTCAAGAGAACAACCGGCAAATACAATCAAGAAAACAATACAACCCCTGTGTTTGTTTTAACCCAAAAAGAAGAACAACCAGCCAACATTGAAATACAAGAATCAGCTCCGCCACCAGTACTGGCTGCATTGAGTGGAGAGGAGGTTTACAATTCTGCTTGCATTGCATGCCATATGACTGGGGCTGGCGGGGCTCCGCTTTTGGGCGATGCTGACGCGTGGGAAGCACGTGTTGCACAAGGTACACCGGTACTCATTCAACGTGCTGTGGAAGGATACATGGGTGAGATTGGAATAATGCCTGCCAAAGGCGGGCGTCTTGACCTTTCTGATGAAGAGGTTGAAAACGCAGTCAGCTATATGCTGGACCAGCTTTAATCCCGTATGACAACTTCGGTAGTTTTTTATTCAGGCAACCTAAGAACGAAGAGTCAGCACCTTCAATCTGGGGATACAATTACCACGGATGCCCCGCTCGACAACGAAGGAACCGGACAAGCATTTTCACCAACTGATCTTGCCGCAACCTCTCTAGCAAACTGCATGATGACCGTCATGGGAATTATTGCCAATCGCCACAACATTGATATAGAGGGAACCCGTGCTGACGTGGATAAGTTTATGGGCGTTGATCCAAGGCGAATTGTTGAAATAAAAATAGACTTTTATTTTCCCACCGGTTACGACGCAGCAACTAAAAAACTGCTGGAACAAGCAGCGTTGAATTGTCCCGTTGCTAATAGCCTCTCGGAATCAATCTCTCAAAACATTCATTTCAATTACGGCTAATATGCCCATCAAGGCATGTCTTGTTATTTAATTTGTGCCTCTAGTTCATCTATACGTTGCTGAAGTTCGCTTATTTTACTAACCTGCTTTGACTGGAGTTCCTCCAATTCCGATCGCTCGACTAAATCCATTCTCTTAATTGCATCTTTTACAAGAAATTTAATGTTCTTTTCGATGTCTTGTTTGATCTGGGATGCGGATTCAGGAAGCAATGCCGATAATTTCCTACCCCAATCTTCGAAATTATTATTTTCCATAATCGATTCCTTAGTAAAACTTAAGTATTATCACTAATGATAAGGAGGCTGATTAGATTAGCCAATAATTATAAAAAAATATAGGACACATCAGATCAACCGAAAAATGAATCGCCTAAAAAATTATCGGCTTGTGAATCGGATTTGGAGGAAATGAGTAAACAAAAATCATTGCAGAAAAACGACTCATCTCTCGGAACTGCTGAGCCTCAAAAGAAAATCACCTCAAAGGCGGCCCGGTGGTTCGTATTAACTGTAATATTAATCTTTGCTTGCGGTGGCTTGGTTTGGTATGGGCAACAGATAATTGACTCAATAAACGCTTCTTTTGATCAAAGCAATCAAAAAATTGAAGCCGTTTCCCAAACCCTCAATGCCAATGGAGAGGAACTAGCATCTGTTGCTGCTAGCCAAGAAAACATGAAAGAAATTTTTAAAACCCAAAATTTCAACTTGGAGCAATTAAGAAACAGAGACACGGAACAACGACAAACCTTGATCGGGCTGCAAAACCAAATCAACGAAGTCTCGACTATATCCTCTGAAGGTGGTGACTATTGGCTGACACACCAAGCCGGATACTTCCTGAATATAGCAAAAACGGAGCTCTCATTATTTGGCAATCAAGCATCTGCAAAGTCAGCCCTTCTCTCTGCACAACAATCCATTCAACAGTTGCCTGACAAATATCAAATCGTTGATCAATCAGTGCAATCGGCTTTATCAAAACTGGATCCGGAGGGCTACAACACCAAAAAAAACCAGATCCTCATTAGTGTGCAAAACATTAAACATTCAGTTGACTCACTTGTTGTCAACAAAATCGAGATGCAGCAGCTGGCGAAAGAAGAAAATGAACACCAGGGTGCCCGGTCGGCAGTGAAGAATGCCTGGCAACAAATAGTCGCTGCATTCAAGAATCTTGTTGTTGTAAGAAGTAACAACGATGCACAAAGCTTAAGACTTAACGCAACCCAGAAACAAATCACCAAAACACTTATAGGTCTCCAACTTGAGATGATAAGATTCGCAGTTTTGCAGAGTGATGATGACAAATATCAAGCTTCTCTGAACAGTTGTATTGAGCTTATGGAAAGCAGTTTCAACATTGATACACCCAGTGTAAGAGAGTTGTTAAACCAACTCGTTGTTTTAAAAAATTTCGAACTGAAACAATCGGTTCCAGAAATTGATGATGCATTGGCCTTGCTTCAGGAGACAAATGCATCATGAAACCCGTTCTGTGGACCCTGTTTTTGTTGTTGTTAATTGGGCTGGGAGTCAATTTTCTGTTAGAGGACAACGGCTACGTCCTGGTTCAATTTCTCGAGTACTCTCTAGAAACATCTTTGCCAATTTTTGGCTTAATATTGGTAGCTGCTTATCTTCTGATCCGGCTGATTGCTGTGGTTTGGAACTCACCCAGCATCCTAAAACAAAGGCTGGCAGCAAAAAAGATAGAAAAATCCAATCAACGCATCCTTGATGGACTGAAATTAATTGGCACGGGGGAATTTGCCAAAGCTGAGAAGAAAATCAAATCCGCTGTGAATGACGTTGATAGTTCGGTGTTGAGTTATCTGATGGCCGCCGAAGCGTCCCACAAAGATGGAAACCCTGAGAGCAGCAATGATTGGCTTGAAAGAGCCAAGCAACAATTTCCAGAAATAGAAACATACATCAACCTGTATGCTGCAAAACTCATGATTGAATCAAAAAATTACGATGCTGCCCTGCAATCCATTAATACAACTTTAAA
>DTSX01000052.1:0-5151 GCA_012965065.1 Gammaproteobacteria bacterium | reverse complement strand
ACTCAGCAAACGAATTGAACGCTGGCTTGTAGATCGACCCCGAGATGCCAATTTATGGCTTGCTGCCAGTCAATTGGCAAAACGTGATGAGCTGTGGACGCAAGCAAAGCAGTTTCTGGAAAGATCCATTGAAAACAAAGAAACCTCCTTAGCGTATAATGAGCTGGGGCTGATTTTGCTTGAATTAGGGCAAGAGGATGAAGCAATTAAAGCTTTCAATATGGCTCTGAATCTGAACAACAATCAATAAGTGTTAATTCAATGAAATATACGTTTGGCTTCAAATGGTCAATGGAAAAGATATCAGACGGTTCGGCTGATGAATAAGAATGCAGAGCAAATGAGAGAAAATTTTCTCCATCATTTAGAGGCTGAAAAAAGATTCTCTGCGAATACTGTTTCAAGTTACCGGCAAGACCTTGAAAGCCTGGAAAAATATTGCCTAGATCAGAAAATTACAGCTTGGCGAAAATTAAAAACACATCACCTCAGAACCTACGCTGCCAAAATTTTCAGCCGCGGTCTCGGCCCGCGAAGTATCCAAAGAAGACTCTCTGGCATTCGTAGCTTTATGAACTATCTCCTCAGAGAGGGTTTGATCAAATCAAACCCTGCCAGCGGCATCAAAACCCCCAAGGCGCCTAAACGATTGCCGAATGTGCTGGATGTTGACCAAATTAACCAATTACTGAACATCCAAGAAACCAACCCGATCAGTATTCGCGACAAGGCCATTTTGGAACTCCTCTATTCCTCGGGTCTAAGGCTGACAGAGCTGGTAAATCTGAACCCGATAGATTTGAATCTGAAGGACAAAAGCTTGATGGTAATGGGCAAAGGGGGGAAAACAAGAATGGTCCCCATAGGTCAAAAAGCAATAGAAGCCGTCAACCAATGGCTTGATGTCAGGAGCCAACTTGCAAAAACAGATGAAGAAGCATTGTTTGTAGGATCAAAAGGAGTGCGTTTAGGTCAGCGGGCAATACAAGCACGCATTAGACACTGGGGCAAGAAAAATGGAATTCAGCAAAGTGTCTACCCACATTTACTAAGACACAGTTTTGCAACCCATCTTTTGGAAGCCAGTGGTGATTTACGAGCCGTGCAAGAATTATTAGGCCATAAAGATATCAGTACCACACAGATTTATACCCATCTTGATTTTCAACACCTTGCCGAAACGTACAACAAGGCCCATCCGCGCTCTGGAAAAAAATGACAACGGAAAATAAAAAAGCGTTTGACTTTGGTTACCAGGAAGTTACTGAAAAAGAAAAAACAGAAAAAGTTGGCACTGTTTTTGATTCCGTTGCCAACAAATACGATTTGATGAATGACCTGATGTCTTTTGGGCTGCATCGATTTTGGAAAAAATTCACCATGCTGCACACTGGATTGGATGAGGGTATGTCCGCTTTGGATGTGGCTGGTGGGACCGGTGATTTGGCGTCAAACCTATGCCGACAAGTGGGGGACAAAGGGTTGGTGGTGTTAACAGACATCAATTTTAATATGCTCCAAAAGGGCCGATCCAAACTCATGGACCGGGGCAAACTGAACAACATTCAGCTGGTTCAAGCCAACGCAGAATTACTGCCTTTTCCAGATAACATGTTTGATTGCGTGACGATCGGTTTTGGGTTGAGAAACGTAACCCACAAAAGCAAGGCACTGGCATCAATCTTGAAGAGCATCAAACCTGGGGGACGCTTACTGGTCTTGGAATTTTCAAAGCCGAACGCATTGATCAGCCCTTTGTATGATTTTTATTCTTTTAATGTGCTGCCAAAACTTGGTGAATGGGTTGTCAATGATTCTGGCAGTTATCAATACTTGGCAGAATCAATTCGCATGCACCCAGACCAAGAGAGCCTCAAAGATATGATGGAGACAGCGGGTTATTCAAATTGTGAATATTTTAATTTAAGCGGTGGTATTGTTGCGTTGCACATAGGCCATAAAATTTGATGTTTGTTTGGGCACAAGAATGAACCAATTTAAAATAGTAGCTCGGGTACTGAAGATCCAGAAAATATTGGTTTACTATCATTTAGATGACTTGATTGAAGACATACCAATCTTGAAACCGCTGCAATGGTTTTTTTATCTGTCACCAAAGAGATGGTTGAGAAACAAGAGCAAGGAACCGCAGGCAGAACGAATCAGGCAGGCACTGGAAACATTGGGCCCCCTGTACGTTAAATTTGGTCAATCGCTCTCCACCCGACCCGATCTTCTTCCCGCTGATATAGCAAAAGAATTGGCTAAGCTGCAAGACAATGTCCCTGCTTTTCCTGCAGAACAGGCAAAACAAGCAATTGAAATGGCATTTGATCAGCCCGCAGAGCAGGTTTTCAAGTCGTTCGAAGCCGATGCATTTGCCTCAGCATCCATTGCCCAGGCACATCTTGCCCAACTGCACACAGGGGAAGAAGTGGTGGTCAAGATATTAAGGCCTGGAATCATGGCTGCCATTGAGCAAGACATGCAGATATTATTTGTCCTGGCTCGGCTGGTAGAGAAGTATTCACAAGAAGGCAGAAGATTGAAGCCCCTTGAGGTGGTTGGTGATTATCAAAAGGTAGTTCACAATGAGCTTGATTTAATGAGAGAAGCGGCTAATTGTGCACAAATAGGAAGGAATTGGGAGGGATCTGACATCATTCGTGTTCCTGCAATCCACTGGGATTACTGTCGTCATAATATTCTGGTTCAAGAGCGAATTCATGGCATACCCATCAACGATATAGATGGATTATTAGAAGCAGGAGTTGACATTCACCAACTTGCGAAAAATGGGGTAAAGATATTTTTTACCCAAGTATTTCACCACAACTTGTTTCATGCAGACATGCATCCGGGCAATGTTTTTGTAGATATTACAGATCCAGAACAGCCTAAATACGCTGCAGTTGATTTTGGAATTGTTGGCAGTCTTGAAGACAGAGACTTGCGTTATCTTGCCAGAAATTTCGCTGCTTTTTTTGACCAAGATTACAACAAAATTGCCCACTGTTTTCTCGATGCAGGGTGGGTACCGCGAGAAACAAGAGTGGATGAATTTGAGGCCTCTATCAGAACGGTTTGTGACCCGATATTTGACAAACCTCTTAAAGATATCTCGTTTGGCCAACTTTTGTTTCAACTGTTTCAAACCGCCAGGCAATTTAAAATGGAAAACCAACCGCAATTGGTTCAACTTGAAAAAACATTGCTTAATGTAGAAGGTTTGGGACGGCAGCTATACCCTGATTTGGATTTAGTAGCGGCTGCCAAGCCCGTTCTAGATGACTGGCGGGATAAACAAACGGATCTGAAAGCTTTGGTTAAAAAAATACGGCATGACGCTCCCGAGTTACGAGAAACACTGGAGCATTTGCCGAGGTTGGCACGAAAGCTGCTTGAAGACAGCAGGCAGGCAAGACGAGCTCAGCCGCAAACTGTGGATGTGGGAATTATTTTTAAAAGCCTGTACCTAAGTATTATTGGGATGGCTCTTTTTATATCCGGGATTACTTTGCTGGCAATTAAATCAATCACTTATTGGTTTGCATGGATCATGATAACCTTGGGGGTGGTGCTAACAATTAGAGCAAAACCAAAATAATTTTAAAAAGGAATCGTAACAAGCTTTGAATTCATTGCTGTCAATTGAATCTGTATTGAAACCAATTAAGAAATCGTTGGGAGAAGAAGACTATCGTGAACCCCTAGAGATTCTTTTAAGGGATCTATCTGAAGAATCCAATTTACTACCCCATGGATATCTTGGCATGCGAACGAACATCATCAATAGACTTAAGGTAAGGGCAGACCTCAATGAGGTTATAAAAAATCAAGAATTACCGCCTCCCGCAACCCCCATAATCGTTGCAGGGCTTCCCCGCTCGGGTACAACGTTTCTTTTTGATTTATTACACGCTGATAGCAATTACAGAAGCCCATTAACCTGGGAAATTTTTTACCCGCTGCCATTAGCACAAAACGAAAAAACAAAAAAAGAAAGAAAACGAAAAACCAACACTCAATTGAGCATCATTAAATTCTTGGTCCCTGACCTGAATAATATTCATCCTCTCAATGCCAGCCTTCCAGAGGAATGCCAACAAATCACTACAATCTGCTTGAGAAGCATTGCTTATGCTCTTATGGCGAGGGCACCAAACTATATAAAGTATCTAAAAACATGTGATTTTGCTCCAGCCATGCTCTGGCATTCAAGATTTTTACAGGTTATGGAACAGACAAATAAACCGACCAGGTGGCTGCTGAAAGACCCGACTCATGTGCATCACATTCCTGAATTATTGTCTGCCTATCCCGGAGCTTATTTTGTTTTTATCCATAGGAACCCGACAGCAACGATTCCCTCCCTATGCAGTCTCAGCTCAAAAATTACTTCTGCTTTATCGACGCGCGCAGATAAAGAGGAGATTGGAGAAAACCTTTTGGATTATTGGGGTTGTGCTATAGAAAAAAACCTCATGGACAGAGCTCAAATACCGGAAAACCGGATATTTGATGTACATTTTACTGATTTTATTTCAGACCCCATGGAGCAAATTAAACGGATGTATGCTCATTTTGGCTTTGAGCTGAACCGGGAAAATGAAGAAAATATGCACAATTTCTTGGCCCAAGAGGCAGCGAATAAAACACCTTCCCACACCTACGCTTTGGAAGAATTTGGACTCAAAGAAAAACAAGTCAGGGAAAGATTTAAAGAATACACAACTCAATTTGATCTTTGAAAAACAAGGATTGAAAAAAGTTCAGTAAGGAGAGAATCATGTTTCCAAAAATGCGTCGGATCGTTACCGGTCACAATGAAAAAGGCCAGTCGGTTATTATGATTGATGGTCCGCCGCCTCATTCAGTCGGACGTGAAGAAGGCGGTTTGTTTGAAATCTGGAACACAGACGGAGGTCCCATTGATTCCACGGATCCCACAGACCGGGTAGAGCCCAAGGTAAAATTGTCACCGCCAGCTGGCGGCACCAAATTCAGATACTTTGCAATGGCACCGACACCTGCAGGGGCAACTCGCGAAGAACTGGAAGCAGGGATGGCAGCGGCTTTTGAACAAATCGATGCAACCCACGAACGGCCTGACACAACACGCCACCCCGGCATGCACAAAACCAAAACCAT
>DTSX01000051.1 GCA_012965065.1 Gammaproteobacteria bacterium | reverse complement strand
CTCTTTTTCAATGGTCCAATAATCGGCTGTGATCGTAAGACCATCAACAGGGGTAAGAACGAATCCAACGGAGGTATTGTCGGACTCTTCAGACTTAAGATTCTCAGCTCCCGTTGCTTGTCTCTGCATAGAATAACGGGAATCCAAATTTGAGCTGGATGTGGATATCCCATTCGCTTGCTGTAATCGATAGAAGCTATAGTCATTCCTGGTTCCAGTTCGTACAACTATTTTTTCGTTGACTTGAATAATATTTGGAGCCCTGTAAGCAGTTGAGATTGAGGCTCTGAACTTAAATATGTCATTTACATCCCAACCAACGGCAAACTTTCCAACCAGAGCACTATCCACGCTAGTGGAATCTTCATACCGCAGAGCCAATTGCGCATTGGCAGTTGGTGCTAGAGGTATTTGCAACTCGGTAAAGAAAGATTTTACACGGTGAGAACCGCCAACATCTCCTGTCGGGCTCGAGTTCAGAACATCCGATACTAATGGATAGGTATCGCCTTCGTAATCCGTGTAAGCGATGGTTCCATCGAGTCTAGGGTCTCTGTCGTCCATAACCTTTTCATACCTGTACTCAAAACCTATTAACAGACCTAGAGGACCTGCAGGCAGCTGCGCGATTTCATTGTTTGAGGTTTTAAAATCAAGCATTGTGAGTTCGCTGGTCCCAAATCTGTATGCAGAAACAACAGATCGTTCAAGACCTTCAGGGTCTCCAGCTTTGAAAGGATTGTAAGCAGCCGGGGTAGGATCCCAAAGAGATTCTTTGATCAGGTTGTTTGACAACCTGTTGTGAGTCCAATCATCAGCAGTCGCTCTAGAATTCAAAAAAGCGGCTTCCCAATCCCAGTCTTCATTTGAACCTCTGATTCCTTGTAAAATTCTGTAGGTTGTCTTCTTAACATCTATCTTGCGGTATAGTTCTGCATAACGGTAGTTGTCAATCCACAACTCATGTCCAGCAAAAAGTGCTGTGCCATCATCAAGGGTCATTTGATTAAGCCAATAATTATCAGGACCCACTCTGTGTTTTGAAGAAGAAAAAGCATAAGAAGGATGTCGGGTTAAATTTGAATCCGAACCGTAAATTCCAATCTCGGTAAATGTTTCAAGCCCGTTATCCATTTCGTGGTTGATAAAGACAAAAACATTGTATCTTTCCAGTGCTGATCTGTAGTCCGTGTCCCCCCAAAGGTTGAAACGCTCAACGCCATTGCCGTCTTGTGCGATACATGTGCCGTAACCGGTATCAAATACTTCACCACCCTGGCTTGAGCGATTGCTGCAGCGTGCGTCGCCCAGAGGAAAGACCTCGAATTCACCATTGGAGTCGGTAAATACATGGTTGTACGGATGACTGCTTCCATGTTCACTGCTTGAGACCATATCAAATTGACCGTACAAAGAGTTGGTGCTGAGGTTTCTAAAACTGGTACTCCCTGCCCAAGGATTGCCATCAGCTAAACAACGGCCCATGTCTTCTACGCCTTCAGGCAAGTCGCAAGTGGTCCATTTCCTGTGGTCTGAATCACCCCATCTTGCATCTTCAGAAGCCATGATTCTTTCTCTGTTGTAGTAATCAGCGAAGACGCTGATATTGGTTCTACCGCCATTGAGGTTTTTACCGAATTTGATGCTAACGGTTGTATCATTGGCATCAAAGTGATCGTAGGAATTTTGTTTGACTCTAAAGAGAAACCCCTCATAGTCTGATTGCATAACGTTGTTAACAACTCCCGCCACCGCGTCTGCGCCGTAAATAGCTGACGCACCGTCTCTTAGAATTTCCATCCTTTCAAGACCATAGATAGGAATCAAGTTGGAGTTCACTGTCATTGCTGGAACATAATCTCCACCAATTAATTCAGTCTGATATCCCGGTGAGTTAACCAATCGTCTGCCGTTTAATAACGTTAGGGTGTTGCCCGTACCCATGTTTCTCAGGTTGTAGGCACCCATATCTCCTCTGGCCGAGTTCACTCCACCGGAGGCATTCTCCGTTTCATTAAACAGGTTCATGCCATTTTCAACCACGTTATCAAGCAGTTCGTCTCCACCATCCACTCCAAGAGTATCGATGTCTGTAAAATCCAGAACTGAAACCGGCAAAGAACCGGTAATTTTGGCGCCTTTGATTTGACTGCCTGTTACGGTGATTTCTTCAACTTCCTGCCCAGAATCTGCTATATCTTCCTGTGCATGAATAGATGAATAAGTAAAAATAAGTGCAACCGAAGCTAGTTTGATTGTCAGATTTGGTATAACAATTTTCATAACTTTTCCTCCAAAGTTAGATCTTATGATCCTTTATGATCCTTACCGTACCAAAAAGCAGCTGTAATTAGCAAAACCTTTCCCTTAAAATTACCTCTTTTCTTTTGAATATAATGTGGTTATGAAAAACATACTTCTGCAAATATTACTTGCCATTTTCGCCGTTAACGCTGCTTATGCACATGAGGAGCCAATTGTAAGAATGCCCTTCTCGGACGATCCCAAATCCTTTCTCCTGATTGGTAATAGCTTTATGTACTACAACAACAGCATGCATAAACCTCTATTGGGGATACACAATTCAATAAACAACAACACCATAAACATCAAGGCAAGAACGTTTTACATTAACGGCTCAGCACTGAGTTGGCATGATGTGGAGTCTTATGTAAACAACCCAAATGCTGGGGCCTTTAAGTTTAACAGTCAAAATAAAATTGAGCCTTTCAAAGACCGCAGTTATGACATTGCAATTATGCAAGACTGCAGCCAGTGTCCCATTCACCCTGAACTCTCCTCAGACTTTCACAAATACGTGAAGCAACATGCACTAACACTGAGAAATCACAACATTGAACCTGTCCTGATGATGACCTGGGCTTATAAAAGCCAACCATCAATGATCGAGGCTATTGCGCAGGAATACACCGTTGCTGGAAATGAGAACAAGCTTCTAATTATTCCAGCTGGACTTGCATTCTCAAGATCAATGCAATCACACCCCGAAATAGATTTATACGCAGATGACAAGCATCCAAGTAGAGAGGGAACCTATTTAGCCGCTGCCACAATCTATGCCTCTATTTTTCAAGCATCGCCTGTTGGCAATACCTACAAATTCGGTATAGAAAAAGGAGTAAGAGAAAAATTACAAAGAATAGCTTGGGAGACTTACTTGGGGTATTACCAAAAAAAATGAGTAAAATTAAATCTCGATAGCTTAACTTTGTACAAGAGATAATTCGAATCGCAAAAGATGAGGTCACGTAAGATCAAAGGTAGAAATAAAAATATAGGCTTTTTTTTGGGCATACTTGGAGCCTTAGTGGTTTTGTTTCTACCCAATCCTGAAACCTTATCAATTGAGGCGCACAGAGCTGCTGCAATTTTCGTTTGGATGGGAATTTGGTGGGCAACTGAAGCGGTTCCAATAGCAATTACAGCTCTGATACCCTTGGTGTTTTTTCCCTTACTGGGAGTCTCTTCAATTGAGTCAACAGCTGCCCCCTACGCAAACAAAAATGTTTTTCTTTTTTTAGGAGGATTTTTCTTATCCATAGCCATCCAGAAATGCAATCTGCATAAACGTATTGCTTTAACTGTTTTGAAATATACAGGGACTAAGGGCAGATCTATTATCGGCGGTTTCATGTTGAGCTCTTGCTTACTGAGTATGTGGATAATGAATACCTCCACAACAATCATGTTGCTGCCTATCGGTTTAGCTATCATTACAGTGGTCAAGGAATCGATGCATGATCTCAGTGAGATTGACAAAATAAACTTTCAAGTTGCCCTTTTACTGGGTATTGCGTACGCAGCAAATATAGGGGGGATTGCGACTTTGATCGGTACTGCGCCCAACATGGCACTGAATGGATTTATGGAAGAACAATATGGTGTTTCCATTTCATTTTTAGACTGGATGAAGGTCGGGCTGCCGGTAAGTCTGATATTACTCCCATTGACTTGGTTCACATTAACCAGAATCAGTTTTCCTGTGAATTTTGAAACCTCTGCTGAAACTCAAGAAGCCATTCAGACAATGAGGGAAAGTATAGGTAAGACCAAAACTCCGGAAAAAAGAGTGTTTATCATTTTTCTCATAACTGCCCTTCTCTGGGTTTTTAGAAGCCCCATCAACAATATTCCTGGTATGGAGGGGTTAACGGATCCAGGTATAGCCATGCTTTGTGGTCTAACCCTATTTCTAACCCCAAGTGGCGGTGACCAAGAGCACAATCTTCTTCAGTGGAAAGATGCTGAAAAAGGGGTTCCGTGGGGGATTTTACTTTTGTTTGGAGGTGGACTGACCCTTGCTGCTGCAGCACAAAATACAGGATTAGCTGCATGGATTGGGAATCTTATGCCAGTAGGACTAAGTATTGTCTTCCTGGTTGTGATATTTACCACTCTCATTATTTTTCTAACTGAGTTAACGTCAAATTTAGCCACCACTGCAACATTTCTTCCCATTGTTGCAGTCATTGCAACTCAGTTTGGATTTAATCCACTGCTGTTAACAGCTTCAATAGCTATTGCTGCAAGTTGTGCATTTATGTTGCCAGTGGCAACTCCACCCAATGCAATTGTTTTTGGCTCTGAATTAATCAAAGTACCTCAAATGATGAGAGCCGGAATAGCCATTAATATTATTGCCATAGTTATAGTTTCACTTGCTGGCATCTATCTAGTGCCTCTATTTCTGATATGAGTAAAAAGGACAAAGGAGCTTGTTAATGGAAACAATCTGTATATTTGCAGGATCCAGTGTTGGCAACCGAAAAATTTATACTGAAACAGCAAAGGATCTTGCCGCTTCAATTATCGATCACGGCTACAAAATAGTTTTTGGTGGAGGCAGTAATGGATTGATGGGAATTTTAGCCGATTCTGCACTTGATGCAGGGGGGCACATCACTGGAATAATCACGGAACAGCTGAACAATATTGAGGTCGGTCATAAGGGGCTTAGTGAGTTGGTGATAGTTGAAACCATGCACGATCGTAAAAAAGAAATGGCAGAACGATCCGATGCCGTTGTTTGCTTGCCTGGTGGAGTCGGCACCTGGGAAGAGTTTTTTGAATCACTGACCTGGAATCAACTTGGACTCCAATCCAAACCAATCATCCTTCTGAACTTGGATGATTACTACACTTTATTATCACAGTTTGTTGAACACTCAGTTGCAGAAGGGTTTCTACCCCGATCGACCGCCAACGAGCTGATATTTGTTAACTCAATTGCAGAGGCCATAGAACAGCTACAACAGTACGTTCCAAAAGATAAAGCAAACTGGTTTAAGCGTTTACAAGAGTAATCCTGACAATGCATAATATCCTCCAAAAATACTACAATTATGTGCTTCTTTTTTTTCTAGGATTAATCAGTATGAGCTCCCATGGATTTGATCGTGTTACTGGAGAGAATTTTACCAGTCGTTCCGAGGTAATAGCAGCCCATGGCATGGTGGCATCCAGCCATCCATTGGCAACTCAGATTGGCTTGGAGATTTTAAAACAAGGCGGTTCTGCGGTGGATGCGGCAATTGCTGTCAATGCCGCATTGGGACTGATGGAACCTACAGGAAATGGTATTGGTGGTGATCTCTTTGCTATTGTCTGGGATGCCAAAACTAGGAAACTTTATGGGCTTAATGCCAGCGGTCCTGCGCCCAAAAAACTGAGTCTGGAATACTTCCAAAATAACAATCTTTCAGAATACCCTGAATTTGGCCCATTGCCAGTTACTGTTCCCGGTGCTGTGGCTGGTTGGTCAGAATTGCATAACAAGTTTGGAAAGCTGCCCATAAAAAAAATATTCAGACCGACCATTGAATATGCAAAATATGGTTTCCCTGTAACTGAAACAATTGCCTATTATTTTGAATTGAACAAGCAACGCTTTCAGGATTACCCAAATTTTAAAGCAGTATGGATGGCAAATGGTGATGTACCAAAAACTGGGGAGATTTTTAAAAACCCCGCTTTGGGAAGAACGTTGGAAATATTATCTGAAAAAGGATTGGATCAATTTTATACTGGGAATATTGCAAAAATTACAGCCGATTTCATTCAAGAACAAGGCGGCTTTTTAAGTTACAGTGATTTGGCAAACTACCGACCTGAATGGGTTGAACCCATTTCAACTAATTATCGGGGCTATGATGTTTGGGAGTTGCCTCCGAATACTCAAGGCTTAGCTACTCTGCAAATATTGAATATTTTGGAGAGCTTCAATCTTGCAGAACTTGGCCTTTTTTCTTCGGAATATATCCATCTCTTTATTGAAGCAAAAAAATTAGCCTTTGCCGACAGAGCAAAATTTTACTCCGATCCTCGATTTGCAGAACTGCCTATTGCAACTTTACTCTCGAAGGATTATGCGGCAAAAAGGCGCGAAGAAATAAATCCAACAAAAGCAGCTCTAGTCGATGCATCGGGTCTGCCCCAACATGGGGATACTGTTTACCTAACCACAGCCGATGAAGATGGAAATATGGTCTCATTGATTCAAAGCAATTACTCTGGAATGGGATCTGGAATGACCCCTCCAGATTTGGGTTTTATGCTCCAAAACAGAGGAACGCTATTCAGTCTTGACCCCAATCACCTGAACGTCGTGGCAGGAGGGAAACGATCATTCCATACCATTATTCCAGCTTTTGTAACCATAAATGGCGAACCTTTCATCAGTTTTGGTGTCATGGGTGGAGCGACTCAACCACAAGCCCAAGCACAAGTTTTAATTAACATCATAGACTTTGGTATGAATCTGCAAGAAGCTGGAGATGCCCCAAGAATAGTTCATTCTGGTTCCAGCCAGCCTTCTGGCAGTCAAATGAAGAACGGTGGAACAGTCAGCTTGGAGTCTGCTTTTGATGAAAATATCCGAAAAGAACTGGTGGAGATGGGCCACACCTTGAAATATGAGAAAGGTTCCTTTGGTGGCTACCAAGCCATTATGAAAAAAAATGGAGTCTACTACGGAGCCTCAGAAAGTAGAAAAGACGGTCAAGCAGCCGGCTATTGATTTTTTTTCGGCCCGGGGAAAAAAACATTTGTGGTATTAACATACTCTTCGTAGTCTGGGCGTTTTTTTGTTTGCGGAAACTCCAAAAGTTTAATTGTTAATCGCAAAAAAATGAACATCATGAGAATGGGGCCAATGATCCCCCAATAGTGTCCAGTTTGTAGTGAAAAGATGAAAAATGCCCACCATTGCAACGCGTCACCAAAATAATTTGGGTGTCGTGAATAGCTCCATAGGCCTGAATTCAGGACCGCGTTTTGATTGATTGGGTTGGAGCGGAAATTAACCAATTGGACGTCTGCAATGATTTCATAAGCAAAACCAATACCCCAGAGTGCTAAACCCAGATAATTGAAAAAACCAAACCCCAATTCTTGGGGGTAATAATGCATCGCTAAGATGGGAGTTATGACAATAATTTGCAACAAACCCTGAAACATAAAAATTCTGAAATAGCTAAAAATCCTAAAATCGAGTACTGATCTTTTTCTCATGGCCACATATCGGTAATCTTCGCCTTTACCCAAATTTCGGATAGCAAGATGCAATGACAAACGAAAGCCCCAGATGGTTACCATGAAATTAATGAGCCACTGACTAATGGAGACAGAAGTTGGATTATGCACGAGATTAATGAGCAGGCATGCCCACGCCATGACAATAAATCCAATACCCCAGTAGATGTCAATGATGCTAGCGTCTTTAATTTTCACACTTACCAACCAGACTACGGTCAGACAAAACCAGTTAATTGCAACAATGTAACCAAGCATGACGAACAGGTTCATCGGATTAAGGTCTCCTGATGTTATCGATCATCACACCGATATACTCTGGGGGTCGAGAAGTCATCAAGGAAACTAGGGAACTTGTGACCAAATTTACTATCATGCCGATAAATCCAATGCCCTCAGGCGATATACCCCACAACCAATGTTCTGCAAAATTCAGTTCAGGATGAATAAATTTAAAGTAAATGATGTAGATAAGGGTAAAACTTAAACCTGCCAACATTCCGGTAACAGCCCCTTCTCTATTCATTGTCTTGGAAAAGATACCCATTAAAATTGCAGGAAAGAGGGTTGCGGCTGCCAAACCAAATGCGAAGGCGACAACTTGGGCAACAAACGCAGGTGGATAAATTCCAAATAGTCCTGCAATTATTACCGCAACCAGAACTGAAATCCGTGCGTACAGGAGCTCTTTTTTCTCCGAGATTTGACGAGCAAAAGTTTTTTTGATCAGATCATGTGCAACCGCAGTAGAGATTACTAAGAGCAATCCTGCCGCTGTAGACAAAGCGGCTGCCAAAGCTCCTGCGGCTACCAAAGCAATGATCCAAGCAGGTAATTTAGCAATTTCTGGAGTAGCAAGCACCATAATGTCTCTGTCTATGTAGACTTCGTTGGCATTGTTTGGGTGGGCTAGATTGCTGAGATTTCTTTCGCCATTGATCCCTCGTTGATCGGTATACAGGGGCTTCGTTGGTTGCAATGCGTTGCCTTTTGCATACTGGATCTTGCCATCGTTGTTTTTGTCCATCCAAGCAATCAGACCGATATTTTCCCAGTTTTTAAACCAAGTCGGTGCCTCAACATAACTGACGTTGTGAGTGGTTTCGAACAGATTTAATCTGGCAAAAGATGCCACTGCTGGTGCTGTGGTGTACAAGATAGCAATAAAAATTAAAGCATACCCCGCTGATTTTCTCGCATCACTGACACTGGGAACAGTAAAAAACCGAACAATCACATGGGGTAGACCTGCGGTTCCCAGCATCAAAGCAGCAGTAATGCAAAACACATCTATGGTGGATTTTGAACCCGAGGTGTAAGCATCAAATCCAAGTTGCACCATCAATCCATCCAGTTTTTCCAACAAATAAACAGGGCTTTCCAGCAATTGATCGCCAAAACCAAATTGAGGTACAGGGTTCCCAGTCATCATGATTGAAATAAATATGGCTGGAACCAAATAGGCAAATATCAAAACGCAATATTGCGCCACTTGGGTATAGGTGATGCCTTTCATCCCTCCCAGGACTGCATAAATAAACACAATCACCATGCCAATTAAAACGCCGGAATTGATGTCGACTTCCAAAAAACGGGAAAAAACAATGCCCACGCCTCGCATTTGGCCAGCAATGTAGGTAAATGAAACAATAATCAGGCAAATAACTGCCACGATCCTTGCAGCAGATGAGTAATAGCGAGAACCGATAAAATCAGGGACTGTAAATTGCCCAAATTTTCTTAGATAAGGAGCCAGAAGCAATGCCAACAAGACATAACCGCCTGTCCAACCCATTAAATAAACAGATCCGTCACGGCCCAAAAATGCAATCAACCCGGCCATTGAAATAAATGAAGCTGCAGACATCCAATCGGCTGCAGTTGCCATACCATTGGCTATGGGATGAACGCCCTTGCCTGCAACATAGAACTCACTGGTTGAACCCGCTCGAGACCAGATAGCGATACCAATATAGACAGCGAAGCTAATGCCAACAAAGAAATAAGTTAATAACTTTACCGTCAATGCCTATTCCTCTGTGAATTCGTCTTTATTAAATATCTGCTCCAGTTTCTTGATGCGATGGATGTAGACAAAAATGAGGATCACAAAAACATAAATGCTCCCTTGTTGAGCAAACCAAAAACCAAGATTGAAGCCAAAAAATTTGAACTGATCAAGAAAATCGACAAATAAGATGCCACACCCAAAGGAAACCAGAAACCAAATAGACAATAAACCTAAAACCAATCGGATGTTGGCTTGCCAGTAAGTGTCTATCTGATTATTTTGCTTTTCTTGCATTGCATGAATGGAAAATTACAG
>DTSX01000050.1 GCA_012965065.1 Gammaproteobacteria bacterium | reverse complement strand
GGAGTTGAGATAGAATAATCTGCAGAAAAATAGCTTAATGATATTGTCCCGTATTGTTTCAGATCTCCGGAAGCCTTTAAAGAAATAAACAATGCTCGATAGGGCAATTGAAGGCTTACTAAGAAGGTGTTTCAGAGTTTTGAAACTGGAAATTTTAATGGCTTTTCGGTGAAAAGATTCATTAATTTTCGCAAGACTTTCAGGGTCAAATTCTTTGTTTTTAATCAAATGGCGTGTGAACATATCAGAATGCACCCCGCCGGTGTTACTAACTGACACGTCCGTAACTAAATGACCGTTCATCTGAGCTTCAGCAAAAAGATCAGTGCCTGGGTCAGCGCGAGCCATAGCCATATGCGGCAGGACATCGTATTTCTTTAATGCATCCATGGCAAATTTGAGTGTTGTATTGATTTGTTTCAAGGTTTCCCTTGGAAATCCGATAATGTAAAAGGCCTGCATGTCGATGCCAATCTTTTTAGCAAGCCTGAAGACATTTGTCACATATTCAAGCGTTAATGGTTGTTTTCCAATAACGTTGTCAATAACCCACTGGTCACCAGATTCGGGGGCAACAATAAGATATGTACAGCCGGTTTTTTTAATTAGCACCATCATTTCTTCGTCAAGTGCGTTAGCAAACGTCCCGTTTGGCGTATCCCAAGTAAATTTCAATTTACGATCTATGATCCCATGCATAAGTTCCATGAAACGCTTTCTGTCTAGGGTGAGGTTATCATCTTCAAAATGGACGTGGCGTACCCCATGATTCTTGATTAGATTTTCTAGGTGATCGAGGACATGTCCAACTGAGTAGCGACGGTATTTCCGTCCAGCATGGATATGGATTGAGCAGAAGGAGCATTTGTAAGGACAGCCACGAGAGGTCACCAAGGATACCGACCGCTCAGCTCCATCGTAAGAGAGTTTGTTACGTGCCATAATGCCGTTACGCTCGTAAGTGAAATAACGTTCCAGCTTCAAAAGGTTGTAGTCGATATGGCCAAGCTCATCGAGATCAATGAGTAACTCGCGTTTAGGTGTCCGGACATTTTTTTTATTATCACGATACATAGTGTCCTCAATAGTCGACAATGCTCGCTTACCTTGTACCCATTCCACAATCTCGAGCATGACACGCTCGCCATCTCCCAATCCGATGATGTCGACTGCTGGTGATTCATCCAGTATATATTCTGGTAAAGCTGACGCATTCGGTCCTCCAACAACAATCACAGCGTCAGGAAGAACTTCACGGATCAACTCTGCAGCTTCAATCGTCTCATTGGTGTTTTCACGGAATAAGTTGGTAAGACCAACAATATCAGGTTGAAGGCGTCTAAGGTCTTTTTTGAGCTGACTCCAGCTCGCACCGAAATGCAGCATCTCTTTTTTGTTTTTAATGTCGTTAGGTGCAACTCCACCGTCTTCAAAATTTCGGATCCATTGCTTTACTAGATTACCGGAGAATATTGAGTTGTTGGGATTGAATTTATCTCCGTCGAAAGTATCGCCTTCCACAAAACAATCGTAAATCTCAACATCAATGCCTTTGTTTTTAAGGAAGGTAGCTATTGACAACAGGCCAATTGGAAGGCCAAGTCTAGGTCCTTTAGGCCATACTCCGAAATAGAAAAGCTGAGGTGGACGCATGAGCAAAATTTTTGGATTATCAATAGCTTGGAACGGCCTCTCCAAATTGTTTGGGGTGGTAACTATATCAATAGAACCGAGAGATAAATCGCTTTTCATCATCATTAACTGTATACATTGTATTCTATCAGGCTAAAATAAACCTTTTTGGCTCATATGACAAGAATGAAGATGTCTTTGAGGTTAATATTTTATGCGATAAAATGGTCAAAATGGATTGTTAAAAAAAATTATGGAGCAAATTTATCATGAGTTTTGGAATAGAAAATAGACTTTCAAAAATTTTTAAACCCGAATCAGGAAAAACTGTAATGCTTGCAGTAGATCATGGATATTTTCAGGGACCAACTACTGGCCTGGAAGATCTCAGGAAAACTTTAGCTCCATTATCTAACTTAGCTGATTGCCTTTTTATAACTAGAGGCATGCTAAGAAATTGTGTAGAAAAAAATATCCAATCTTCAATTTGTCTCAGGGTTTCAGGTGGTCCGAGTATTTTGGGAGAACTTTCCAATGAAGATATTGTTGTCTCATTAGAAGAAGCCATCAGATTAAATGTATCTGGAATTGGAATGTCAATATTTGTAGGGGCTGAAAACGAAGATAGAACCATATCTAACTTAGGGCGATTAATTAATGAAGCAGAAAAATATGGTATGCCTGTTCTAGCTATAACCGCAGTTGGAAGAGAGATGGCTAGAGACTCAAGATATTTAGGTTTAGCTTGTAGAATTGCCGCAGAAATTGGTTCAAGAATAGTTAAAACTTATTACTGTGAAGATTTTTATAAAGTAGTCGAGAGTTGTCCGGTTCCTA
>DTSX01000049.1 GCA_012965065.1 Gammaproteobacteria bacterium | reverse complement strand
TTCCATTTAAATTGCCAGAAGGTAACTTATTATTTGATGCTGACGAATTTCAGGATCAATGTTTTTCTCTACAAACTGAAGGAGAAACTGCTGACCGTTTACAGAGTGCATTGCAGGTTCTCAGTGCAGAAAAATATGAAGATTGGATAAAGTACGGTCATGCATTGAAGGGCTGGAATGGATCTGGTGCTTTCAACATTTGGCTAGAGTGGAGCAGTACTGCAAGCACCTTTAAAGATAATAATGAATGTGCTTCAAAATGGGCTAGCTTCAGTCCATCTTCTGGTATTGATGAGAGGGCAATATTTAGAGCAGCTATAGATACAGGGTGGGAAATGAAACGAGAATGTAATTATCCATTAACCCCGAATGTTTCCTTAGCAGATAACGGACTAGAGGAGAGGCAAAAAAAACTGTTAAAAGTGGAGGGTTGGCCTGAACCATTACCGTTACCGAAAGCACCTCCTCCTCCTCCATCACTTTCCCCTTCTATTTTGCCTGAACCATTAGCAGAATATGCAAGAGTTACTGCACTAGAAAATGAGGCATCACCCGAAGCAGTAGCTGCCTTTCTCCTCTCGTCAATCGGTGCTGTTACAGGGACAAGGTTTTGTATTCGTCCTGATTCTAGAAAATTGACATGGCATGAGTTCCCTGTCCGGTCTGCAGGACTTGTAATGAATGTGTCAGAAAATAAAAGTGGAGTATTTAAAGCTGGGATCGGCCCTTTAACTCGTTTGCAAAAAAGTTACAAAAAAAAGAATGATGAAATACTTGCAATAAACAATATTGAAACTGCCATCTTTAGTAAAAAGAAATCAGGATTATTGAAAAGACTCGAGAAACTTCAAGAGAAAGGTGAAGAAGAAAAAAAAATACAAGCCGTAGAATCACAAATTAAGGAACTTCAAGAGCCTGAAAAAACATACCCAAAGGTTATCAGCATTACTACTGGAACCCGAGAAAAAATTCTTGAGATGTTGTCTCATGGTAATGAAAGAGGGCTAATGATCAAAAGAGATGAGTTAAGTGGTTTTTTTGCTGATCTGACAAGGGACGGGAAAGATGGGGATCGACAATTTTTTATTGAAGCAATGACCGTAGCCCATTCTTACGATCATAACACCATTTCAAGGGGGACTGACCTAGCTGAATTATTAGCCGTCTCTGTATGTGGAACGATTCAAAAAAGCAAGGTTCGTCGTTTGTTACGTGAAATGGAACAACAATATAAAGATGACGGACTCCTCCAACGATTCATGTGGGTTTGTCCTAAACAGGTCAATTATAATGATTTTGATGAGGAGTATCAAAAGGGGTTCAGAGGTATAGACTCTGACCTTTTATATCGTACACAAACTCTGTTTGAAAAATTGGATGCATTAACCCCAACAGATATTGGGGCTACTGAGACAGAATACAGTCCTGCTCCATGGATTGTTTTTGATGATCATGCACAAACCAGTTTTATTACTTGGAGGAAATTCCTAAAGGAGGAAGTGCTTACTGATGAAAATCTATCGGATGGTCTTATTGCTCATCTTTCAAAATCAGAAAGACTTGTCTCAGGACTAGCACTCTCTTTCCATGCAGTGAAATGTGCTGTTGCCAATAATATAAATGAAATCCCCAAAACAATTGATAGTGACTCACTTAATCGAGCAATAGATATTTGGGATATTCTACGAAAGCATGCAGAAGCATTTTACAACATGGAATATTTGAATACTATCGAAGCTACACATTTATTCAACTCACGTCTTGGCAAATTCGATGATGTGTTTTCGGTAAGTGATGTAAAGCAAAAAAGATGGAAAGGGTTGAAAGATGAAAAAGCAATTCTTGAGGTAATGGATCTGTTATCTGGCACAAATCGAATCTTAGAAATTGAACCACCGAAAATAAAACGGGGCCGTCCACTTTCAAGACGATTTAAAATAAATCCAAAAGTAAGAAATAACTAAATCCCCTAGGGGATCACTCCTAAAAATCCTAAAAACTAAGATAATATGCTTTTTTAGGATTTTTAGGACACTGCTCTACGGTGTTTTTTTAAATCATACTATGTACAAAAGCAAATTTTTAGAAAGTATTAGCATTGATCAAAATGTTCTTGCAGATTTTCCTAAAGAACAAACTATCGAATTTGATAATTTACAATCAGAACTACTGGAAGATAGTAGGCTGGCAGCTAGGCAAGCATTGTTTCCTGATCCACAAATCTCAGAGATGGAAATTGAAGTCCTACGGCAAATACTAAAGCAAACTCTCGTCCAGGGGTCATATCTTCATGCATGTAGGGATGAAGAACAGGCAAACTGCTTTCGTATTTATCTGATGTCACATCTCCCTCCTGAGTTTGCTGCATTAGTGATCCGAGGGAGTGAAGTCAATACATTCAAAGAGGCAACCAAAACACCAAAAACAATAATTAAAGGAGGCAACGGCAAGCACACACTAACTTAACCTAAATTTATAAACAAT
>DTSX01000048.1:9457-34258 GCA_012965065.1 Gammaproteobacteria bacterium | reverse complement strand
CACAATTGAGTTAGTGCTTTGAGCTTTTCAAAGAAAGGATCAACATTAAGGTCAAAAAACCAATCGCAAAGGGAACGACGACTATCCCTGGAGTGGTGCCTGTAAAGTATTGTTCATCAAGCGGGTGGAGCAAGCCTACTAATAGAGGTCTGGCGAGCCATTCCAGTAGCCAGAGTATATACATTAAAGGGATTAAATTACGGTAACGAAATAAAACAACAATATTTACAAGACAAAAAATCAATTGTTGCAGTCCCCAAACCGATCCCAACATATAAATCATCTGATTTGGGTCAGGAATACCTTCAAAGATTATAAAACTGCCGATTGAATTGAGCCCGGCGTCTTGGTAAAGCAAATGAACACAACTTCTCCAAGTCATTAAACACGTTGTAAAGATCAGTCCGAATAAAGCAATTCGATTGCCTAGATATTTATTGTTTGCCTCTGAAGGTAAAATTTTATCTATAAGTTGCATATAAATTTCTTTGCTTTTTTAACCTGATTAACAATAAATCAAAATGCAGTAGACGCAGAGGAAGTTTAATTTTCTAGTGCAGTAAACTTTAGTTCTTTGTTGTCGATGTTTCCCCATCTAATAGCAAGTACATCTTTGGGAAAATTCTGTGTATTTCTCCATGGATCCCTGGAGCCTTGTTTTGGAAATTTATGCATCGATCTTTTGACATAGCCTGATGTGAAATCTAACCAGTCACCATCTGGTTCGACATGCTCTGCAGTTCGAGGACAACAATTTGCATAACCTTTTTTATCCATGAAATTTAACAACCGACATACATACTCTGAAGTGAGATCTGCTCTTAAGGTCCAAGATGCGTTTGTATAGCCAAAAGTGGCAACCAGATTAGGAACATCACTAAACATCATGCCTTTGTAGGTCATGGTTTTGGAAATATCCACTTCATTGTTATCTACTTCAAGTTTTATCCCGTTACAAACTTCTAAGTTTAATCCTGTTGCAGTCACTATTAAGTCCGCTTCAACTTCACCACCAGATTTAAGTTTGATGCCTTTTTTGGTAAATCTATCAATATGATCTGTGATCACTGAAGCTTTTCCTGCGTTAATTGCATTAAAAAAATCGCCATTTGGAACGAGGCACATGCGTTGCTCCCAAGGGTTATATTTTGGCGTAAAATGAGTTTCGATATCGTAGTTTGGACCAAGCTCTTCTCTTACTTGCTTAATAAGAAATTCTTTAACTTTTTTCGGAAACTTTCTGCATTTTTGAAAAAACCACCATTGAAAACGAATATTTTTCCAACGGACCAGTTTGTAGGTTAATTTTGAGCTGATGAATTTTCTTAAAAAATTACCAACTGGATCCTCATCCGGTGCCGACAAAAAATAGGTAGGCGATCTTTGCAGCATGGTTACATGAGCGGCTTCCTCTGCCATGGTTGGAATAATTGTTACAGCGGTAGCCCCACTGCCTATTACAACGACTTTTTTGTTTTTGTAATCGAGATTTTTAGGCCATTTCTGCGGGTGAATAATCTGCCCTAAGAAATTCTCTCTGCCAGCAAAATGAGGCGTATAGCCTTCTTCATAATTGTAGTAACCACCACATAAAAACAGAAAATCACAAGTAAAATCTTGGTGTTCTTGAGTCTTTTTGTTCTCTGCCTGCACAGTCCATTGTGCATCTTCAGAAGACCATGAGGCTTCGTTAACCCATTGGTTGAAATGGATTTTCTTATTCAAATCATTTTCTTTAACGGTCTCGTGCAAGTAACTTAGAATTGATGGTCCATCAGCTATTGATTTTACGCCCATCCAAGGTTTGAAACGAAAGCCCATAGTGTTCATATCAGAGTCTGATCTGATACCCGGGTAGCGAAACAGATCCCAAGTTCCACCAATATTATCCCTGCCTTCAAGAATAACAAAAGACTTATTAGGGCATTTTTTTTGCAAGTAATATCCCGCACCTATCCCTGAAATGCCGGCTCCTACTACAATTACATTAAAGTGATTCTGTGTCATTCTTAGGTTTGATACCGTGATTTGTTAATTAAGTAGTTGTTGTATTATATAAAAATTAAACAGACCGATCCCCTATATAGAAAAATTTATCATTTTTTCTAGTTACAACCCCTTCATCAATGAGCTTAATAAGGTGTGACTCTAAAGACCATTTGGCAACGGGATGCAACATTGCATCGACATCAGAATAAATATCTTTAACCAAGGTATTTAAATCACCTGAATTATGCTGTTTTAATACATCAATCACTTTCGATTCTCGTTCGAATCTGTGCTTTATAATCCAGTCAACGACGGCATAAGGTTCTTCTATGAGCTCCCCATGCCCTGGTGCAATTTTATTTAAATCGTATTCTTTTAGTTTAGCCAATGAATCAATGTAGTCTTGCATACTGCCATCAGGAGAAGCTATAACCACTGTGGAACCGTCCATGATATGGTCACCCGTAAATAATAGTTTTTCATCCTTTAGCAGATAACAAAGATGATTGGATGCATGCCCTGGTGTATGAATGACTTCAATTGAGTAGTATTCATTAGCAATAATTTCCCCGTCAATAAGGATCCGTTCTGGAGTGAATGTAATGTCTTGATCTTTAGAGCTTTCGGTAATCAATGCAAAAACAGGAACACCAATATTATCCTGAAGTAATCTTGTTCCCGGTGAGTGGTCTGGGTGTGTGTGAGTTAACAGGATTTGCTTAATGTTAGCAGATGCTTGAATAATGGCCTCTATGTGTTCATGTAAGGCAGGCCCAGGATCAATCACCGTCACTTCTTCATCCCCGATTAGATAGGTATTGGTTCCTGGTCCAGTAAACATACCAGGATTTCCTGCAGTGATTCGTCTCACAAGTGGCGTGATTTGTTTAGGAACATCTGTATCCATTATTAGGTCAACTCAATATATCGTCAGGCATTTATTGGACTTCGGTTAATTGACCCATTATAAGCTTCTTAACGGGCCAAAAGTTGTTGCCAAATCTTAAAGCCAAGCGTCTTAGTACTTTTGCTGTTAATCTTTCGCTGTTGTAAAGGTCAACAAGCAGGTTGGTTCCGTAATACAGTGGTCTGGTAGAACGTTGATGTTTTTGATTGTATTTACTTAGAATTTCAACAGACGCGAAGTCCAGTTTATTTGATAAGGCTTCTTCAATAACTGTCGCCAGGGTTTTCGATCCCCTGAGACCTAAATTGAAGCCGTGAGCAGTGACTGGATGCATTCCAACAGAAGCATCGCCAATAAGTGCAAAGCGATTGGCATGAAAATGACTGGCATGTGAGGCAAAGAGTGGGTAAGAATATTTTTTTCCAACTATCATCATGTCTCCCAATCGTGAGTTAAAACGGGTCTGAATGTCCTGATTAAAAGTCTGATCTTTCATTTTCATAATAGCATCAGCCTGATCGGATGAAATCGTAATGACTATGGATGAATAATTTCCAACCATGGGCAACACAGCGAGAGTTCTACCATAGTGAAAACACTCATAAGCGATATTGCTATGGGGTTTTTCATGTTCCATTTTGCAAACGATCACTGTTTTGCCAAAATCTTTGACCTCAGATGGGATGCCCATGGATCTTCTTGAGCCGGACAACCTTCCATCTGCAGCGATCATCAGACTGCAATGGATAATTTCTTTATTGCTGAGCTTGATTTCTGCTTTATTTGCATCAATGTTGAATGAATCCACACCCACGCCGGTAATAATTTTAATTGCTTTACTCTCTTTAGCCACTTTGTAAGCAGCAGCTCTAACTAAACGATTTGGAATCAAATGTCCAAGTGTGTTTTCAGAAGTGTCCTGATGGTTGAAATGAAGAGAATAGGGGGATGCCCCATTAATAACTTTTGCTTCTTTGATAAGAGAGATTTCATTTTGATCAATTTCTTGCCAAATACCAAAACTGGTTAATATTTTCTTGGACAGATGCGTCAACGCGATTTCTCTTCCATCTTCAGGTGGATTGGCAAGGGATTTGCTGGTTTGGCGGTCTATTATTGCAATGTTGAGCGAAGTATCAGACAAAGCTCTTGCAAAACTTAATCCTACTGGTCCTGCACCAACAATTGTTACGTCGAAATTCATAAATCATTAATTCCGAAAACTAATGCCTTGTTCATGGTAAGTTATTATAATGGCAATGATTTATAAAGTTATCATTAGTTGCCATGGGAAATTATAAAAGGATATCTGTAGATGAGGTACAAGGAATAATATCTGATGACACAACGGTGGTTGACGTCAGAGATCCAGACAGTTATTCGGCCGGACATCTCGAAAATTCTGTTCTTCTTTCTAATGAAAATATCCATCAATTCATAGACAACACAGACAAATCCAAACCGGTTATTGTGTATTGTTATCGAGGAAATTCAAGCCAAGATGCGGCGACATTCCTCTGCGACCATGGATTCTTGAATGTTTACAGCATGGACGGCGGTTTTGAAGACTGGATAGCTAACGATTATAAGTCAGTTGTTGCCAGTTCATAAGTTGAACATTAGGCAGATAATCCAACCTTTTGTTGATGTTAAAGGTGGCTTGATGCCTGCTTTACACGCGGTGCAAAAAGAGTTGGGTCACCTGGACAACGAATGCATTAAAACACTGGCAAAATCATTCAACATTTCGAATGCAGAAGTTATTGATGTTATTACATACTATGATGATTTTAGGCTTGAGAAAGAAGGACAATACATCATCAAAGTTTGTCAGGCGGAAGCATGTCAAAGTTTGGGGTGTAGAACATTACTGGATACCCTGAAGTCTCACTTTGAGCTTGACATAGGACAAACGTCAAACGACCATTCGGTAACCTTGAAAGAGGTTTTCTGTCTTGGAAATTGTGCCCTAAGCCCTTCAGTCATGATCAACGAAGACGTTATTGGAAGGGCTAGTTCTGAGAAAATCTTAGCTTACTTATCTGAAAAGCAAAATATCTCACACAATGACTGACCAAATAAAAATTTATATCCCCAAAGAAACATCAGCATGCTCTGTCGGTTCGGACTTGATTGCTGAAAAGATTACGGACTTAACCCAAGGGTATAACCACATAAGTATAGTCAGAAATGGTTCTTGGGGGGCCTTTTGGCTGGAGCCTTTCGTAGAGATAGAAAAGGATGGCAATCGAACAGGGGTCTCTTATTTGAATAAAGAGACATCTCATTTGTCCTCGATTGAAGAATTTTTTGACGATTTTTATAACAGCCAACCCTTCAACATACAGGATATCGCTTTCATCAAGCGGCAGACAAGATTGGTGTTTTCAAGGATAGGGTTATACGATCCATTGGATCTGAATCAATATCGAAACTCACATGGGTATAAGGGCCTAGAAAAATCCTTTGAAATCGGTCAACAACAAACGATAGATGAGATCAAAAAATCGGGTCTTAACGGCAGAGGAGGGGCAGCATTTCCAACTGCCATCAAAATGCAAACGGTATTTGATCAGGAATCAGCAATAAAATACATCGCCTGCAATGCCGATGAAGGAGATGGTGGAACGTTTTCTGATAGGCTGATCATGGAATGCGACCCATTCTCACTGATTGAAGGCATGACAATTGCAGCTTACAGTGTTGGAGCTAATCATGGGTATATTTACCTGCGATCAGAATACCCACTGGCAAAGTATTTTTTAACCGAAGCAATTAAAATCCTAAAAACCAAAAATCTGCTTGGTAAAAATATTTTGGGAACAAACTTTACATTTGATATTGAACTTAGAATCGGAGCAGGATCTTACGTTTGTGGTGAAGAAACAGCCATGATGGAAAGCATTGAAGGGAAACGAGGTCTAGTTCGATCAAAACCTCCTCTGCCTGCTATTAAAGGACTTTTCAATCAACCTACTCTGATAAATAACGTTATAACTCTTGCATCCTTGAGTTCAATTTTATCGTTTGGCACAGAGATTTTTTCTCAATATGGATCGGGCAAATCTATCGGCACAATGCCTTACCAACTTTGTGGCAATATCAAACATGGTGGCTTAATTGAAATTCCATTCGGGATTACATTGGATGAAATGATATACGACTTTGGTGCAGGAACTTTTAACGACAAGCCTGTCCATGCGGTTCAAATTGGCGGTCCTTTAGGTATTTACCTCCCTGCCAATCTACTCAACACGCCCTTGACAGTTGAAACATTAATCAACCTCAAGGGCTCACTAGGCCATGGCGGAGTTATTGTGTTCGATGATTCTACAAACATGGCATTGCAAGCTAAATTTGCAATGGATTTTTGTCAAAAAGAATCCTGTGGTAAGTGCACACCATGCAGAATTGGCTCGGTTAGAGGGGTAGAATTGATTGACAAGATATACAATAAAACCGCTGTCAATGCTGATAGAATACTTCTCGAAGAATTATGTGAAACATTGGAAACAACCTCATTATGTGCAATGGGTGGTATGACTCCGAATCCAGTACGTTCTATAATAAAGTACTTTCCAAATGAGATGATGAACTAATGAGTATTTTGAAAGAAATTGACCACGGTACTCCTGCCATTACATCGAGCATTACGGTATCTGCAAAAATTAATGGTATGGATATCTCGGTTCCAGAAGGCACTTCAATCATGAGAGCAGCTTCTCTCTATGGAATTGACATACCAAAGCTATGCGCTTCTGACAGTTTAGAATCTTTTGGATCATGCAGACTCTGTATTGTTGACTACAAAGATAGAACAGGTTTTGGATACCCATCATCTTGTACAACGCCTATCACAGAGGGCATGGAAGTAATCACGAACAATGAAAAATTGACTTACTTGAGAAAGAATTTAATGGAATTGTATATTTCTGATCATCCTTTGGACTGCAATACATGTGCAGCCGATGGTGATTGTCAACTCCAAGATCAAGCCAGTGATCTGGACCTACTTGGGGCCAATAATATGCTCAAACCAACCCGTTACAACACGGTTACCAACAACACTCATTTGGGCCAACCAATTGATTCTTCCAATCCATATTTTAACTTTGATCCAGAAAAATGCATCGTTTGTTCACGTTGCGTCAGGGCATGCAATGAAGTTCAAGGTACTTATGCTCTGTCACTTCATGGGAGGAGTTATGACACTCAGATTAAGCCTGGCATTGCAGAAAATTTTTTAGAATCGGAATGCGTATCCTGTGGAGCCTGTGTTCAAAGTTGTCCTACTGGGAGCTTAATTGAAAAAACCATTGTAGAAAAGGGTATACCAGACCAAACAGTTTTAACCACTTGTGGATATTGTGGTGTTGGCTGTTCCTTTAAAGCAGAATTGAAAAACGGTGAAGTTGTCAGGATGGTTCCACACAAAGACGGTAAAGCCAACCATGGCCATAGTTGTGTCAAAGGTAGGTTTGCTTGGGGTTACACAAATCACGTTGACCGAATTATCAAACCGATGATTCGTGAAAAAATAACAGACCCGTGGGAACAAGTTAGCTGGGATAGAGCTATTACATTTGCTGCAGCAAAATTAACTAAGATTCAAAAAGAACATGGAATTCAAAGCATTGGGGGTATCACTTCTGCGAGAACCACCAACGAAGAAGCTTATATTGTTCAAAAACTGATCCGTACTGCATTTGGCAACAACAATGTTGATACTTGTGCCAGAGTCTGTCATTCACCTACGGGGTATGGGTTGAAACAAACGTTTGGCACCTCAGCAGGCACCCAAAACTTTGACAGTGTTCTTGAGTCTGATGTGATATTGATTATTGGGGCAAACCCAATTGTTGCACATCCGGTATTTGCATCACAAATTAAAAAGAGAATAAAACAGGGCGCTAAGTTAATCGTGGCAGATCCAAGACGGACAGAGATCGTAGAATCACCCCACATTAAAGCTGACTATCATTTGCCCTTATTGCCAGGATCGAATGTACCCTTAATCAATGCTTTCAGTCATGTCGCAGTTACCGAAAAATTAATCGACCAAAATTATATCAATCAAAGGTGTGATATCGAATCATTCAACGATTGGAAAGAATTTATTTCATTGGAAATGCATTCGCCGGAGAATGCGGCAACCGCCACAGGCTTAAATGCAACTGAAATAAGAGCAGCAGCAAGGCTGTATGCAACTGGAGGCAATGGTGCAATCTATTATGGACTGGGAGTAACTGAGCATTCCCAGGGGTCAACAATGGTTATGGGCATGGCTAATTTGGCCATGGCCACAGGTAATGTTGGCTCTGTTGGTTGCGGAGTTAATCCGCTTAGGGGACAAAACAACGTCCAAGGTTCTTGTGACATGGGTTCATTCCCTCATGAACTCGCCGGTTACCAACCTATAGAGAATGACAAAATGAGAGGAGCCTTTGAGAAAAAATGGCATGTTACCATTCAGAATAAACCCGGGATGAGATCTTTAAATATGTTTGATGCAGCAGTCGCTGGCAAGTTTAAAGGTATTTACATTCAAGGTGAGGACTTTGTTCAATCAGAACCCAATATACAACATATTGAACAAGCATTTAAATCCATGGAATGTGTTATTGTGCAGGATCTTTTTTTAACTGAGACTGCAAGCTACGCCCATGTGTTTTTCCCAGCTACTTCTTTCCTCGAAAAAGATGGCACCTTTACAAATGCTGAACGTCGTATAAATCGAGTACGGCCAGTTATGGAACCAATTTCAGGCAAACATGAATGGGAAATCACCCAAGAACTTGGTCAAGCTATGGGGTATCAAATGAACTATTCTTCATCATCTGAGATCATGGATGAAATTTCTGAGTTAGCCCCCACTTTCAAAGGAGTTTCATTTGATAAATTGGATAAATTGGGCAGCGTTCAATGGCCCTGTAATGATGAAGCCCCAGAAGGCACACCCATTATGCACGTTGGCGAATTTGTTAGAGGAAAGGGCAAATTCATCCTTACCGAATACGTTCCAACAACAGAGGCAGCAAACCGAAAATACCCATTATTACTAACCACGGGAAGAAATTTGACCCAGTATAATGTTGGGACTCAAACAAGGAGAACACCAAACACTATATGGGGGGAGGACGATGTACTGGAAATCCATCCAGCTGATGCCTCTACTCGTGGAGTAAACAATGAGACTCTTGTGTTACTTCGAAGCAGAAAGGGAGAAACAACGCTGAGAGCGATAATCACTGAAAATATTCCGCCAGGTGTTGTTTACACAACTTTTCACAACCCAGAAACTGGGGCAAATGTGGTGACAACTGAAAACAGTGACTGGGCAACAAATTGCCCAGAGTATAAAGTTACAGCCGTCGAAGTTGAACCCGCCGAACATCGTTCTGAATGGCAGATTAAACGTACTAGAGAACTTAAAAAATTTCGTCAAATTAGGAGCCCGTAAGAATCATGCCTAACTTGACTTTACCTGATGGAACTCTTAAAGAATTTGATCAACCTGTTTCATTTGCAGATGTGGCCAAATCTATTGGCCCTGGACTATTTAAGTCGGCTGTTGCCGGAAAAATAGAAGAAAAAATATTTGACCTTTCTTACCTTATAAACAATGACAGCAACATTTCTATTATCACCAGAGAGTCAGAAGAAGGGCTTGAAATAATAAGACACTCAACTGCTCACTTGATGGCACATGCAGTGAAAGAACTATACCCAGAAGCGGAAGTAACAATTGGCCCTGTTATTGAAAATGGATTTTATTACGATTTTGCCATTGAAAATCCATTTACAGATGAAGATTTGGAGGAAATTGAAAAGAAAATGCAAGAAATTGCTAAACAAGATTTACCCATATCAAGAGAAGTCTGGCTAAAAAAAGATGCTGTTGAGCACTTTAAAAACATTAGTGAAAATTACAAAGCCGAAATAATCCAAGACATTCCTGATGATGAAGACCTTTCTATCTACAAACAAGGTGATTGGCTGGATTTATGCCGAGGTCCACATGTCCCCTCTACTAATCTACTAAATGCTTTTAAATTGACTAAAGTTGCTGGCGCTTACTGGAGAGGCGATTCTTCAAACAAGATGCTGCAAAGAATTTATGGTACAGCGTGGGCAGATAAGAAATCACTCAACCATTATCTAGAACAATTGAAACAAGCTAAAAAAAGAGACCATAGACGGATTGGTAAAGATCTAGATTTATTCAGCATTCAAGGAGAAGCAGGAGGTGGTCTTGTTTTTTGGCATCCCAATGGATCAAAAATTAGACAGGTAATTGAAGATTACTGGCGCACAAAACATTTGGAAGCAGAATACGAGTTGTTGTATACACCACACATTGCCTTGGATACTTTGTGGCAAACTTCAGGCCATACGGATTATTATCAGGAATCCATGTACAAACCAATTGAAGATGAAAATAAACTGTACCGTCTGAAACCGATGAACTGTCCTTTCCACGTATTGATATACAAAAATCAATTAAGATCCTATCGAGATTTACCAATTAGATGGGCAGAATTGGGGACAGTTTATCGCCATGAAATGACTGGAGCCCTTCATGGACTGATGCGAGTAAGGGGCTTTACTCAGGATGATGCTCATATCTTTTGTACTGAAGACCAAGTTGAAACAGAAATTACCAATATTTTGAATTTGACAATTGAAATCCTGCACGCCTTTACCTTTGATCAATATGAAATTCACTTGGCAACCAAGCCTGAGAAATTTGTTGGCAAGGATAGCATATGGACCAAAGCTACAAAGGCACTGGAACAAGCCTTGTCATCAAAGGGTTTGGAGTATGTGATTGATGAAGCAGGTGGGGCGTTTTATGGGCCTAAAATTGATATCAAGATTAAAGATGCTATAGGCAGACTTTGGCAATGCACAACAATTCAATTGGACTTTAATCTTCCAGAACGTTTTGATATGCAATACATAGGCTCGGATGGTCATAAACACAATCCTGTTATGATTCATCGAACATTGTTGGGTTCAATTGAACGTTTCTTCGGAATACTAATTGAACATTTTGAGGGAAAATTTCCTCTCTGGCTTGCGCCTACACAGATTACGATCCTGACAATCAGTGAATCTCAAAACAACTATGCTGCAACAATTTATGAAAAATTAAAAAATATTGGCTTTCGAGTCAAAATTGACTTGAGAAACGAAACAATAGGCTCTAAAATTCGCGATCACACTTTAAAAAAAGTACCGTATTTTATTATTGTTGGGAATCAAGAGGTTAAACACGATCAAATATCAGTTCGCACTCAAAAAGGAGATGATTTGGGGACCATGGAATTTGATCAGTTCGTCACGAATTTAACCACAGAACTGACTGATAAAAAGTAAATAGCAATAAATCAAGGAGATAAATTATCGCTGTAAAAAAAAGAATCAGAAGAAATGAACAAATTAAAGCTTCTGAAATTCGATTAATTGATCTAGATGGAAGTCAAATAGGTATTGTAACGATCGATCAAGCAATGGAAATAGCCAAAAATAAGGAAATGGACGTTGTTGAAGTCTCTCCAAATACCACGCCACCGGTCTGCAGAATAATGGATTATGGCAAGTATATTTTTGAACAAAAAAAGAAAACCCAAGGATCAAAAAAGAAACAAAAAATAATTCATGTTAAGGAAATTAAGTTTAGACCTCTGATAGAAGACGGCGACTACAACGTTAAATTAGGAAAAATTATCAATTTTTTAGAACAAGGCGATAAAGTAAAAGTCTCCCTCAGATTTAGAGGTCGAGAGATGAGGCACACTGAGCTTGGGGAAAACCTTCTTAATCGAGTTTGCGGAGACATTAAGGATATCGCTTTAATAGAACAAGAAGCAGAATTCGAAGGGAGACAATTAATTATGGTGGTAGCACCTAAACCCAATTAAAAGTCGTTTCAATAAGGAACTAATAAATATGCCAAAATTAAAAACAAACAGGGGAGCTGCCAAAAGATTTAAGAAAACTGCGAGTGGTAAATATAAAAGAGGGTCATCGCATACGAGTCATATTCTTACTAAAAAAAGCAGTAAACGAAAAAGACATCTTAGATCACCAAAACTTATATCTGGCGGTGATTTAAAGAATGTAAAAAAACTATTACCTTACAGTTAAAGATCAGGAAAAAATATGGCAAGAGTAAAACGAGGCGTAACATCTCATGCTAGGCACAAAAAAGTTCTAAAAAAAGTCAAAGGACAGTACGGTGCTAGAAGCAAACTTATTAAGGTTGCAAAGCAAGCTGCAATCAAAGCTGGGCAATACGCATACCGGGACAGACGAAAAAAGAAAGGTCAATTTAGATCGCTCTGGATTATAAGAATCAATGCTGCAGCAAGACTGTCTGATATTTCTTATAGTAAACTCATGCACGGTTTAAAGGCAGCAGAAATTGATGTTGATCGAAAGATATTAGCTGACTTAGCTGTTAATGATGCCGAAGCTTTTAAGGCACTCGCAGACAAAGCAAAACTTGCTTTAGAAAAGCTATAATGACTGTTAAATTCCTTCTCAATATGACCGAGGAATTCAAATGACAGTTATTTTATCAGACCTTCTAATTACAGCACTTAATGAGATTAAAGACAGCAAAACACTTGCTGGTCTTGATGACATTAGAGTCCATTATTTAGGCAAAAAAGGGAAGATCACCGCTCAACTCAAATTATTAGGATCAATGGATCCAATCGAAAAACCTATATTTGGTCAAGAAATTAATACAACAAAAAAACGAGTTGAAGACGAACTTCAACTTAAAAAGGCAGAACTAAAAAAATCAACCATAGCCAAAAATATTGAAACCAGTTCGATTGATGTCACGTTACCGGGTAGGGCATATTTATCAGGATCTATACACCCAATTACTGCCACATTAATGGAAATAGAAAGTATTTTTTTGAGTGCTGGGTTCATGATAAAAGATGGGCCAGAAATTGAAAATGAATACTATAACTTTTCAGCGCTGAATATCCCAGAAAATCATCCTGCAAGAGCCATGCATGATACTTTTTATGTTGGCTCGGATCTTTTGCTCAGAACACACACTTCACCAGTACAAATTAGAAGTATGGAAAAAGAAGGCGTTCCAATTAAAGTAATTGCACCGGGGAAGGTGTATCGACGAGATTCCGACTTAACCCACATCCCTATGTTTCATCAAGTTGAAGGACTGGTTATTGACCAAGGCATTAACTTCAGCCACCTCAAAGGTATATTGCATGGATTTATCAATTGTTTCTTTGAAAAAGAGCTAGAACTAAGATTTAGGCCATCTTATTTTCCATTCACTGAACCTTCGGCAGAAGTTGATATATTGTCTGAAGATGGAAAATGGCTGGAAATACTTGGATGTGGAATGGTCCATCCCAAAGTTTTAGAAAATCTTGATCTTGATTCAGAAATATATACTGGATATGCCTTTGGTATGGGAGTTGAACGGTTAGTAATGTTGAAGTATGACATTAAAGACATTCGAGTATTCTATGAAAATGACTTAAATTTTATAAGTCAATTCAACTAGCAAGATGCAAATACCTACAGAATGGATAAAAGAGTTTTGTGGAATTGATGCCACAAACGATCAAATGGTCAATCAGTTAACAATGGCTGGTGTCGAATGTTGTTTTTTAGACTCATCAACTCAAGAGATTCTGGACTTATCACTTACCCCTAATAGAGCAGATTGTTTCAGCGTTATGGGAATTTGTAGAGAATTGGCAGTACTTAATAATCTTAATATTAAAACTGATAAACACGACGACTTAGCAATTCACCATCAAGGTGAAATGAACATTGATATAGAATCCCCAAATGATTGCCCGGTATTCATGACCAGAATCATCAATAATATTGGCATCAATAGAGAAACACCTGATTGGATGATAAAACGCCTGGAAAGTAGCGGATTTAAATCAAATAATATTATTGTCGACATTACCAACTACGTCATGCTGGAAACTGGGCAACCGCTTCATGCTTATGATTTGAGTAAAATAGACTCCAAAATCAAAGTTAGAAGAGGGTATAACAATGAAAAAATTACCCTCTTGGATGAAACTGTCAAAAAAGTTAATAAGACTTTTTTGTTAATAACCGATAACTCCAAAGCTCTTGGTATAGCAGGTATTATGGGTGGACAACATTCAGGTATTTCTGCTGATACCGAAAATATAGTTTTAGAATCCGCATGTTTTAATCATAAAACCATCATGGGTCGATCTAGAATGTTAAACCTCCATACTGAATCAGGTTTACGGTTTGAACGAGGTGTAGACCCGTTAATTCAAAAACATGCGATTGAAAGAGCAACCCAGTTAATTAATGAATACTCTGATGGTCAGAACGGCCCCATTAGCGTAAAACAAGATGATGAATCTATCCCCCTCAAACAACCTATCATGCTCCGGAAAAAAAGAATTCATCAAATTTTAGGGATCACAATAGCAAATTATAAAGTTCATGAAATTCTAACTAAGCTTGACATGCGGGTAGCGGAACAAGAATACGGCTATAGTGGTTGGTTGGTTACGCCTCCTTCTTTTCGTTATGACATCAATGAAGAGTGTGACCTTATAGAAGAGCTTGCCAGAATCTATGGATACCAGAACATTAATGAAAAAAATGAAATACAAGAAACTACATTGTTCAACACAATGAAAAGAGCAACAAGAATTAACCATATCAACAATGTCATGGTTAGTCGTGGTTACTCAGAGGTAATCAACTATAGCTTTATTAGCCCCTCGATGAATATTATGATGGGAACAGACTCAAAAACGATTGATATTAAAAATCCACTTTCAATTGAAATGTCTGTTATGCGAACCTCACTATTACCAGGATTATTGCAGAATCTTATGTACAACTTACAAAGACAACATGAAAATATTAAATTATTTGAATCGGCAAAAATCTTCACTCACAACGATAAAACAAGTAGAGAAAATGATGTAATTTCTGGAATCAGTTACGGCTCTAGAACCAAAGAACAATGGGGCCTGGAGTCAAATCCTATAGATTTTTATGACGTAAAAGGAGATCTTGAGATGTTGTTCTCGTCTTTGGAAATTAATGATCAAGTTGCATACATAAAAGATTCACACCCAATGCTTTGCCCAGGTAAAAATGCCAAAATTGACTTGGACGGTATAACAATTGGTCATGTTGGGGAACTTAGTCCTGAGCTCATCATGGAGCTAGATTTAGTTCAAACTCCCATCTTATTTGAAATTGATAAAGAGCACCTAAAACTGCCTAACCAAATGAATTATCAGGACCATCCGTACTTTCCTTCTTCACGGAGAGATATTTCCTTACTGATCCCTGAAAATCAAGAAACATCAGCTATCTTGAAAACAATTCAACAGCTGGAAATACCTATACTCAAAAACGTAATTATCTTTGATGTTTATAAAGGAAAAAATATAGAATCTGGGCGAAAAAGTGTGGCTTTAGGGTTGATTTTTCAAGCAAAATCACGCACTCTAACCGATGAAGAAATTGACAGATACATGTCAAATATCAAAAGACAGATCGTCTCAAATTTCGAATTAAAAATAAGATAATAAGTAAATGACACTGACAAAATCTGACATCGTAGAAAACTTAAATAATGAAATTGGTCTCAATAAAAGAGAAGCAAAAGAACTGGTTGATATGCTCTTTAATGATATTAAAAATCTTCTGTCCGAAGGACATGAGGTTAAACTTTCTGGATTCGGTAACTTCCAATTAAGAGACAAATCGTCTAGACCAGGGCGCAACCCTCGAACCGGTGAAGATGTTGAAATATCAGCCAGAAGAGTTGTTACTTTTAAATCCGGGCAAAAGCTAAAGGAATCAGTGAAAACATTAACCAATGAGTCTGATTGAGCAACAACTTCCCTCTATCCCTGGTAAACGTTATTTCACCATCAGTGAAACCAGTGGATTGTGTGAAGTAAAGCAGCATGTCTTACGATATTGGGAACAAGAATTTTCACAGCTTAGACCAATCAAACGCAAAGGCAATAGGCGATATTATCAAAGACACGATGTTCTTTTAATCCGTCAAATCAAAGAATTACTCTACGATAATGGATACACCATTTTAGGTGCAAAACAGAAATTAAACGCAGACGAGAATTCCAAACAAATCAAAGAATCGGCATTTAAAGACATTGAACAAGAAGTCCAGGAATTAATAGATATTCTTGACTAAAATCTACTAGAAAAACGGGACGTAGCGCAGTTTGGTAGCGCACCTGAATGGGGTTCAGGGGGTCGGAGGTTCAAATCCTCTCGTCCCGACCATTTACACCTTAAATAAACCCTACTTAATCTTTGGTGTGGCCGTTTATAACCCTTGATATTTGTCTTCTCGAATACCCCGTGTCAGCTGCAATGGCATCGATGGACCAATTCATTTGGTTTAATTCTAAAACCCGAAGGTGTCTATTTTTAACTGTTTCTGTCCTCTTGTTAGTTACTTGCAGCAGCTTGTCTATAGACTCTATCAGAATTGTATTATATGCCTCGTTACTGGATTTTGAGCAATAATCCCACAACATCATTAAGTTATAACAAGCATCTTCAGCATCATCTTTGGTTAAGGCTTTCCTGATGAAATGTGTCCTAAAAATAATATGGGATGCTTCTTTTAATGCCGGGTCTATTGAAGTCTTATTTAAAAAATTCTGTATTGATTTAAGATCTGCATTAACGCCATAAGTTCCAAGCACTAATCCTGCTTGAAACTCCAACTCTCTCAAAACATTTTCTACTAGATTGTTCAAAATAAAATATCAATCTAAATTGCAATTAAAACCATTATAATTATTTAAACAAGATTTAAACTCAAACATCAAATGAAAAGTAAAAATGCATTCATCATTCTATTAACCGCAGTTAGTCTACTTTTTGCAACATTAATTATAGATTTTATACTACCGATATTCTGGGCAATAGTTTTGGCAATCTTATTTAGTCCAATTAACCAGTACCTTGGAAACAAAATAAACAAACCCGCTTTAACAAGTTTATGCACAATCGTTTTAATTTCCCTCCTGGTTCTGGCTCCATGTTTTTTTATAATGACAGCTGTTGCAGACGAAACTTTAACCATTGTTAGAGAAATTGAAACCGGCGAAATAAACCTTGAAAAATTCTTAATTTCTATTTCTCAACTACTTCCAGCATTAACAGAAAGACTCGACACATTGGGCTATGACACCAATGCGTTAATAGGGCAAGTAAACAATATTGTTCTAGGTACCAGTCAATATGCGCTGTCTTTAATCATGAACATTGGCGAGAACATATTAAGATTCATGTTATTAACCTTTGTAATGATCTATCTATTGTTCTTCTTTCTAAAAGATGGTGATCAGATCATCACCAAGTGTGTAAATGCATTTCCTTTAGAGGACAACCAAGAGAGGTTTTTGATAGAAAAATTTAAAAACGTCACCAAAGCTACTGTTAAAGGAACCATTGTAGTTGGAGTTGTTCAGGGCATCATCGGTGGGGTTATCTTCGCACTATTAGATATTAAGGCAGCTGTCCTCTGGGGAGTTTTAATGGCTTTTTTTAGTATTCTACCCAGTATTGGTACAGCTATAATTTGGTTCCCAGCAGCTTGCATACTATTTTTTAGTGGTGCGTGGTTAAAAGCCTTAATACTCTTACTAGTAGGTGTTTTTATTATCGGTCTAATTGATAATTTCTTGAGGCCGTATTTAGTAGGCAAAGAAACCAAATTACCTGACTATCTAATTCTACTAACCACACTGGGTGGGGTCAGTCTGGTAGGATTATCTGGATTTGTAATAGGACCAATAATAGCTGCATTGTTTATAACATTATGGTCGTTATTAAAACTAGATCAAAATACATAAATCAAAAAGATGCAACAAGAAGCCCTATGTATAGCCTTTGAGTCCATTGTAGGCAAGCAGAATTGTATTACCGACCCTGAGATTATTAAAACATACCTTGAAGATTGGAGAGGAATCCATGTAGGATTTACTCCAATTGTTCTGCTTCCAAACTCCACTCAATCTATCTCACAAATTATGAAAATCTGCTTTGACAATAATATTGGGGTAACACCTCAAGGGGGTAATACCAGTTTGTGTGGTGCAAATATTCCTCATTCTACAAAAGATCGCCTGGAGATTGTCATCAACAGTTCAAAAATGAATCAAATCCTCGAATTGGATACCCATAATCAATCATTGATTGTCCAATCGGGCTGTATATTATCCACAATTCAGACAATAGCTGAGGATAAAGGGTTGTTTTTTCCTTTAAGTATGGGTGCAGAAGGATCTTGTCAAATTGGTGGAAATATTTCAACCAATGCTGGTGGAGTAAATGTTTTAAAGTATGGAATGATCAGAGAACAAATTATGGGCCTAGAGGTAGTTCTTCCAGACGGTACTGTTTTTTCCGACTTAAAAGGCCTCAGAAAAGACAATACAGGTTATGACTTAAAACAACTCTTTATTGGTGCGGAGGGAACTTTGGGATTTATAACTTCCGTTTGTTTGAAATTGTTTTCCCAACCAACGAGTTATTCTTCTGCTTTGGTTGCGGTTGAAAATCCATTCAAAGCTCTTGAACTGTTGAAAAAAGGGAAAGCGTTTTTTGGTGAAAATTTAACCGGATTTGAGTTAATGAGTAGCAGCTGTATTCAGGCGGTAGAAAAATATTTACCAAGTTGCAAAATACCCCTGAGTTCTTTATACCCATGGCAAATCCTTATTGAAGTAGGAAATATAACAACCGATCAGAACAATGACGAGCGAATGGTCGTTTTTCTCGAAAAGGAATTGGAAACTGCAGTCATAACGGATGGAATCGTTGCCAATAGCATACAGGAAAGAAAAGACTTCTGGCGGATAAGACATGCCATTCCTGAAGCTGAGAAATATACTGGCTCCGCTATTTATCATGACATTTCAGTCCCCATCAGTAAAATACCTGAGTTGATAGAACAATCCATTGCAGAATTAGAGGAATACATTGGAAAATCAACCGTGTTTGCTTTTGGGCACGTTGGCGATGGCAATCTTCATTTCACAAAAGGAAAACCAGCTTCTATGGATAAGACATCATTCTTAAATGAAACAGCTAATGTCCATAGAATTGTTCATGAAGTAGCTGTTCAATTAGGGGGCTCATTCAGTGCCGAACATGGCATAGGAACAAAGTTAAAAAACGAATTAGAGCACTTTTCTGATCCAGTAAAATTAGAGTTACTAAGGACTATTAAAAACTCCATTGACCCAAAGAATATTATGAATCCCAACAAGCTTATTAGTTAAGGTACCAGCGACTTAACTTAGACTTTAAAAGAATATTCCTGATTAGGATCCCTTTCATTGTTTGGAGGATAATTTTTTCTTTTTTCAGAAAAATATTTCAAACGATGATCGCCATCGGAAGTTTTATTGTAGGTAAGATAAATATTGCATCTTCTTTTATCTGATGTATTCGCCTCAGAACCGTGAGGTACATAACTATTAAATAGAATAATATCACCAGCTTTGGTCTCAATTGGTTTCATTTCAGCATTGGGAATGTCCTTTGATGTAAGTGGCTCCCAAAGCGGTCCAGCAAGTCCGTTTATATAATATCCGGAATTATCAAACTCGACGCATGCGTTACTTCTATTGCTGTCCTCAACAGCAATTAAGACTGAAACAAATTCACTTCCATAATCATCCCATCCAGCCTGAGAGTCTTGATGTAATAAATCTGGAGGTGCTCCTGGTGGTTTGAAGTTTATTTTCTCTTTCAATAAAACTGCTGATTCGCCAAGCAGCTGCTTCAATAATGAGTGAACAGATGGGTTGTTTACTATTGACTCTAAATAAGGACTTGTTTCAATAAATTTTTCAATCCGAATTAATATCATAGATTGATTATTGGAATCCTGCCCAAAAGGATTGTCATAATATTTCATCATGCCTCCTTTCTCTGGCATTAATGATTCAAGTCGATTTACTTCATCAAGAATTTTTAAGATCTCACTGCCACTGTAGTATTGTCTTAAAACTATAAATCCAAGTTTATTAAAATCTAAAATTTCATCTGGAGACAAGATAACCATCTGGTTATTATCTCTATTTTCTTATTCTTTTGAAACTACTCCAAAAAGAGGCTGGTCTAAATATGATTATTGTTTTATAACAAATGACTCTATATATTTAAGGGACATTATTCTTAGGAGGAATTATGAAAAAAATTATTCTTTTAGCGTGTTTACTACTTACGCCGCTCTATCTCAAGGCTGATCATCATACAATAGCTGGTCCTGGTGAGGGAGCTTTTAATACAATTATGGTGCAAGCTAATGATACAGCTAAATACGTTGATTACTTGAGAGCTAACCCTGAGCTTTTCAAAGCAGTAGGTGCTACGGCAGCAGGGGTTTGTATAACTCGTTCAGGAAATGATTATGAAGGTCAAATGCTTGTTTGGAGTGCTTATCCAGACTTAGCATCCGCTATGCATGCAAATACACTCTATGATCCAAATGACGCACCTTCAGCTCTGGCTAATCTTAGGACTGTAAAATATGGGGTTTCTTGGAAAGGTTTAAAATCATTTAGATTAGATCCAGGTTGGGAAAGAGTCCTTAGAGTAAAAGTTTCACCGGAAAATCTTAATGCCTACGTTGAAGCATTAAGGGAGCTGGAAACTGCGATTATCAACAGCGGACATGAAAGCTTCAATATGGGCGTATTCGGTCCTTTTGGTGGAGGTGTTCATGAAACACAAACACTTATGGTGCGTGCAATATCGCCTACCGCTAGAGAATCAGGTCAGATTGCTGATGAATACTTTGCAGGTGCTTCTTGGGGACCGATATGGGAGAAATCAAGAGCGCTAATTGACAAAGTGGTTAGTGATACTTATGAATTGTGCGAGCAAATTTACTCTGCAGAATAATCTTTATATCGTTTATCAAGCAACTCTAATTCAATATAGAGTTGCTTGATTTGTTTCCTCTAAGTTTGCAGTATCTTTTTCGTAACTGCTGTTCCCATTTCCTCAGTAGAAACATAGCCGCTGCCAGTTAGATCCTTGGTTAATATACTTTCCTCAATAACTCCAGCAACGGATTGTTCTATAACTTGTGCTTCTTCTTCCAAACTAAGCGAGTATTGCAATAACATCGCTACGGATAATATTGCACCACAAGGATTGGCGATGCCTTGATTTGCAATATCAGGCGCTGATCCGTGGATGGGTTCATAAACACCAAAACTATCTTCACCCAAACAAGCAGAAGGTAACATACCTATGGAGCCAGTTAACATGGCTGCTTCATCGGTCAGGATGTCACCAAATAGATTGTCTGTTAATATGACGTCGAAATCAGCTGGTCTGGACAACAAATGCATTGTTGCTGCGTCAATAAAAATGTGTTCAAGCTCAAGCTCACTGTATTCCTTCTCTATCAATTCAGTCGTTGTACTTCGCCAGAGTTGAGAGGTAGCCATAACGTTTGCTTTATCAACAGATGTGATTTTTTTTCTTCTGCCTTGAGCTATATTTGCGGCCACCCTTGTTATTCTTTCGATTTCTACCTTTGAGTATTCACAAATATCACTGGCAAATGTATCTGTTTTTTTCTTTTCGCCAAAATAAATCCCACCAGTAAGTTCTCTGACGAAAACCATATCTATATTTTCCAGGTAACGATTTTTAATTGGCGAATTATCAATCAATTCTTGGTAAGTCTTAATTGGTCTGATGTTTGCATAAATCCCTAAATCAGCCCTCATTTCCAATAGGCCTTCTTTTTCCGGCCTGATTTTCATATTGGGATCGCTCCACTTGGGCCCGCCGACAGCACCAAGTAGGACTGCATCTGAGTTTTTACATGCCTGTTGTGTTTTTTCAGGGTAGGGCGTTCCAGTCTCATCAATTGCTATACCACCAAATAAAACCTCGTTTAGTGAAAAATCATGATCAAAGACAGCCCCAATGGCTTGAAGGGCTTTAACGGCCTCTCGAGTAATTTCTGGGCCTACTCCATCTCCAGACATAATTGTGATGTCTGCTTTCATTGTTGTTTGTTTTCGTACGCAGAAATCTCAGAGTCATGATTCAGTAAATAACTCAGCTGATCAACGCCATTCAATAGGCAATACCTTGCAAACGAATCTATTGGGAATGAAATAGCTTTTCCATTTTCCAAACATATTTGAGTATTGTCTAAATCAACAATCAATTTAGTGGCTGGATGTTCCAGTAACCATTTATGTGTTTCTAAATTAACAACTATGGTTATTAGTCCATTTTTCAGTGAATTGTTTTGAAAAATATCTGCAAATGACGTACTAATAATCGCTCTAAATCCATAATCCAGCAACGACCAAGCAGCATGTTCCCGTGAAGAACCACAACCAAAATTATTTCCGGCTACCAAGATTTCTGCATTAGATGATTCAGGTTGGTTCAATATGAAGTCTTCTTTTGGCCTTCCTGATTTATCAAATCGCCAGTCAGCAAACAGGCACTCGCCCATTCCATCAGTGGTCTGTCTGGTCAAAAACCGAGCGGGGATGATCTGATCTGTATCGATATCCTCATTGGGTAGATTAACTGTTCTAGCAGAGAATTTTTTAATTTTTTGCATCCTTTAGACCTGCGTTTCAAATTGCCTTGGATCTTGCACTGATCCAGTTATAGCAGATGCTGCCGCTGTTTTTGGGCTTGCTAAAATGGTTCTTGAGCCGGAACCTTGCCTACCCTCAAAGTTCCTGTTGCTTGTACTTACAGCTAATTTACCTGAACCCACGATATCTCCATTCATACCCAGACACATTGAACAGCCTGATTCTCTCCACTCGGCCCCAGATTCTCTAAAAATTCTATCAAGACCTTCTGCTTCAGCCTCAGCTTTAACTGATTGAGAACCAGGTACAATTAGAACTCTCATATTTTTTGCAACTTTTCTTCCTTTTAAGATTGTTGCTGCATCGCGTAAGTCTGATAACCTCGAATTGGTGCAACTGCCTATAAAAACAACATCAATTGGGTGATTGAGCAAAGACTTGCCCGATTCAAAGTGCATATAATCGAGAGCTTTCTTAAGGCTTTGGTTGCCTTTATGATCGGGTATTGTTGATTCGATAGACATAACCATTCCTGGGTTTGTGCCATAGGTAATCATGGGGGTAAGGGCTGAAACATCAATATCCACTTCTTTATCAAATGAAGCGTCAGTGTCAGTTTGCCATCCTTTCCACACCTCCAGAGCTCGGTCCCATTCTTTTCCTTTAGGACTTCGTGGTCTTCCATCTAAATATTCATAGGTAGCTTCGTCAGGAGCAAATAATCCTGCACGTGCCCCTGCTTCAATGCTCATATTACAAATAGTCATTCGTTGCTCCAAAGTTAGGCTTGCAACAGTGTTACCTCTGTATTCAATTACATGGCCGGTTCCACCATCAACACCTATTTGCCCAATGATTTTCAAAATAATATCTTTAGCAGACACCCCTTCATTGAGTCTTCCGTTTAAATTAACGGCAAGAGTTCTGGGTTTTCTTTGAAGCAGACACTGAGTTGCTAGTACATGTGCAACCTCTGTGGTTCCAATGCCAAATGCCAACGCTCCAAATGCTCCGTGCGTACTTGTATGGCTGTCGCCACAAACGATTGTTTTGCCCGGTTGAGTGGCTCCCAGCTCGGGTCCAATTACATGAACAATACCCCTGTACTTGCTTTCAAAACCATACAGTTCAATATCAAAATCTTTGCAATTTTGAATCATGTCTCTGATTTGTTGAGCAGGGCCCGGTTCAGAGACAATATCAAGATCTTTTAACGACCCTATAGGGACTGTAGGAGTTGAATGATCCATGGTCGCTAAAACCTTTTCTGGTATTCTTACCTTTAGGTTATTTTCTCTCAATAAAGAAAATGCTTGCGGTGTGGTTACTTCATGGATCAGATGAAGATCAATATATAAAATTGCTGGTGTATCTTCGGTTTCAGGTACAACAACATGTTGTTCCCAGATCTTATCAAATAGTGTTTTTGGGGCTGTTTGCATTTTTATTCAACGGGCTCTAACCATCCCCATGAATCTTCGGTAGATCCATCAAATAAACCAAAAAAAACTTTTTGAATTTGAGCAGTCACTGGTCCTTTTGTTCCTGTTCCTATTGTTATTTTATCCACACTCTTAATGGGTGTAATTTCTACAGCGGTGCCAGTAAAAAATAATTCATCAGCGATGTATAGCTGTTCTCTTGGAATCTCTGTTTCAATCACGCCAAGTTTCAAGGATCCTGCTATTTTTATTACAGCATCTCTGGTTATCCCATCTAAAACTGAAGAACTAAGAGGAGGGGTATAAAGATTGCCATCTTTAACCATAAAAATATTTTCTCCTGCACCTTCGCTTACCATTCCTTTGGAGTCCAGAAGTATCCCCTCATCGTAACCGTTTTGTCTAGCCTCCATAGCAACAAGAGTTCCTGAAAGATAATTACCCGATGCTTTTGCCATAAAAGGAACTGTATTTGGATTAATTTTATTCCACGATGAAACGCATGCATCAACACCATCATTAAGAGAGGCATTACCTAGATAAGGTCCCCATTCCCAGGCTGCAACAACAACGTCAATAGCATCATTATTATGTGCATGGAGACCTAGATCATCATAACTTCTAAAGGCTATTGGCCTAATATAGGCTCCTTCATTCAAGTCATTTGAGCTGACAATTATTTGGCATGCATTTTTAAGTTCTTGATGCGAGTAGGGGACATTCATTCGATAAATTTTTGCGGAATTTAGAAGTCTTTTAATGTGTTCATCGAGTCTAAATATCTTACAGCCATCATCTGTTTTGTATGCCCTGATGC
>DTSX01000048.1:1913-9357 GCA_012965065.1 Gammaproteobacteria bacterium | reverse complement strand
TGTTCATCGAGTCTAAATATCTTACAGCCATCATCTGTTTTGTATGCCCTGATGCCTTCAAAAACAGCTGCTCCATAATGCAAGGCATAGGTTAAAACGTGGATAGTTGCATCTTCCCAAGGTACAAGCTTATCGTTAAACCATATATTTTTAGTTTGTTTTAATGCCATGGAAATTACCTAATTCTACTAATTTTTTTTCTGTCGATGCGATTGATGACTTCCAAATAAGCTAGAGCACCAGATTCGATAATATCTGTACTAATTCCGTGACCTCTATAGTCTTGACCATCATAACGAACTGTCACTGTTACTTCTCCTTGTGCATCTTCGCCAACACTTACACTATGTATTTCAAAATTAGTAAGTTTCAAACTGTAGCCGGTTAAATCTTCCAAAGCTTTAAAAACTGATTCAATCGGACCAATACCATTTGATGAGTTTTCTAATATCCTACCATCATTATGTGTTAATTTTATGTCTGCAGACGCTCCCCAACTTTTTCCGGAAGAAATCTCTAAATCTACTAACTCCCAAGGGCCAGTTATACCGGACTCAGAATTGATGACGATGGCTTCAATATCCGAATCAAAAATCTCTTTTTTCCGATCCGCCAACTTTTTGAATTCAACAAAAGCTGCGTTGAGCTCTTCAGTATTTAGGCTAAATCCTAATTCAGTAACCCTATCTAAGAAGGCATGTCTGCCACTATGTTTGCCCAAAACCAAATTTGACTTTGCTATCCCAACATCTTCAGGTTTCATGATTTCATAAGTAGAAGCATGTTGAAGCATCCCATGTTGATGTATGCCGGCTTCGTGTGAAAATGCATTTTCACCAACCACAGCTTTATTTCTTGGGATATGCATGCCCGTAATTGATGAAACCAATCTGCTGGTAGGATAGAGTTTTTTGGTTTCAATTTGTGTGTGAAAATCAAAATATTCTTTCCTGGTTTTAATCGCCATACAAATCTCTTCTAAGGAAGTATTCCCAGCTCGTTCTCCAATACCATTGATGGTGCATTCTACTTGTCGGGCTCCAGATTCTAATGCAGCTAGACTATTGGCTACAGATAGTCCTAAATCATCGTGACAATGGGCACTAAAAATAACATTTTCACTACCCTCGCAATTTTCAATTAAGTATTTAAATAGGTTTCCATATTCAAAAGGAATCGAATACCCAACAGTATCTGGAATATTAATAGTTGTCGCTCCTGCTGCAATTGTTGCATTGACTACTTCGACCAAGAAATTACGGTCTGTCCTGGATGCATCTTCAGGAGAAAACTCTACATTATCGCAAAATGTTTTTGCCAACTTTACACCTTCAAAAGCTGCTTTTACGACCGCATCTTGTGTCATATCCAACTTGTGTTCCAAATGAATGTCACTTGTGGCAACGAATACATGAATTCTTTTATTGGGGTTGGCATCTATTGCTTGCGCCGCCGCCTCGATATCTTGTGGATTACAGCGGGCCAAGCTACAAATTGTTGCTCCATCAATTTCTGATGCAATAGTTTTTAAGGACTCAAAATCTCCAGGAGAAGCAGCTGCAAATCCTGCTTCGATAACATCGACATTTAGCTCATTCAATGCATGTGCAATCTTGAGTTTTTCTCTCAATGACATGCTACAGCCTGGTGCTTGCTCACCATCCCTAAGGGTAGTATCAAATATAAAAACTTTACTGTTTGATTCGCGTTGCATAATTTTCTATTTGCTAGTTCAATTTTTTAACCAAGACATTCTTTCTCTTAGTTCTTTGCCAACTTTTTCAATCGGATGATTAAGATCATCATGCATCATTCGATTGTAGTTTTCTTTGCCGGATTTACTTTCTTCGATCCATTCATCAGCAAATGTTGTATTTTGTATTTCAGCAAGAATGGTCTTCATTGTATCCCTTGTCTCTGAGTTGATAATTCTAGGGCCTCTGGATAAATCTCCATAAATTGCCGTTTCGCTGACAAATTTATGCATTTTCTCAATCCCACCTTCATAGAGCAGATCAACAATCAACTTCAATTCATGCAAACACTCGAAATAAGCAACTTCTGGTTGATAGCCTGCATCGACCAGCGTATCAAAGCCAGCGACGATCAATTCGGTCACCCCACCACACAAAACCGCTTGTTCTCCAAATAAATCTGTTTCGGTTTCCTCAGCAAACGTGGTGGTTAAAATTCCAGCTCTTGAACCACCTATGCCGTGTGCATAGGCTAATGCGTTTGCTTGGGCCTGGCCGGAATGGTCCTTGTTGATTGCCATCAAACAAGGGACACCTTTGCCCTGGGTGTATTGTCTTCTCACTAAATCACCTGGAGATTTTGGAGCAATTAAAATTACATCCAAGTCATCACGCGGTTTAATTTGTTGGTAATGGATATTGAAACCGTGTGCAAAAAGAATGGTAGCTGAATTCTTAATCTTTGATTCCAATACAGCATACAATTTCGGTTGAGCCATATCGGGTACTAAAAAGGATATTAAATCGGAATCGATCACAGCTTCATGGGTCTCTAAAACCGTTAAACCATCTGCAATGGCCTTATCCCAGCTAGATCCAGTACGTCTAAGTCCAACTACTACATTTAAACCACTGTCTTTTAAATTCATGGCATGAGCTCGGCCTTGACTGCCATAACCTAAAATGGTTATTTTCTTTGACTGCAGTTGAGCTTCATTCACATCACGTTCAGAAAATATTTGCATTGCTGGTACCTCATAAATTATTTGTTCTGTTGTTACTAAAAAAAACCCCGCTATTCGGCGGGGCTTGAATTATTTTTGTGCTTTAGGAAATTTAATTTTCAGCCCCATTATCATATAAATCCAGAAGCAGTAGTGCTCCTAGAATAACATTCAAGGAAATAATTCGATCCTTCTGCCTTCTAAATTTAGTTTTCATGTACGAAATGGTCATAGATCCAAAGATTTTTGTCAACTATTATTATAAACTCAGTTAAATAAATACACGGACATAGTATAGATATAGGAGGGTTTGTCGTAGTCCCCATGCAGGCAATAATGATCATACCAATAATAAATAACTGAATTTGATTTTGTGTTTAGAGTATCTTTTCAATATAATATTACAGATTTTTTTTAGGGGTTAAGGCCCAACCAATCTTTTAATTCACAAGAGGAAATTTCTATGAGAATATTCCAAGGTGCAACCACCATTGTGTGTGTTAGTCTCATGCTAATCAGCATACCAATGATTCTCCCAGCACAAGTTTTAAGTCAAATTCTGGAAACGCAAACGGAAAGAACGCTTATAGCTCAAGAATCACAGGTGAGAGTCGATAAAGTAGTAACACAAACACGATCCATGGAGGACCAGTATAGAGCCAATCTTAAAGAAATTGATGGCCTAAGAATCTACAACAAGTTATTGGAACTGCAAATTGAAAACCAGGAAAGGGTTAAAGTTGATTTGGAACAATCCATTGCCAACGTTGCAATTGTCAACAGGCAAATTGTACCGGTCATGACACGGATGATTGACTCGCTGGAACAATTTATTTCACTTGATGTGCCATTTTTGAATCAAGAAAGAACCGACCGAGTAGAGGCCCTAAAAGAACTCATGTCAAGACAAGATGTGACCGTTGCTGAGAAATTCAGAAAAGTGACAGAAGCTTACCAAATAGAAAACGATTACGGTCGTACCATAGAAACCTACAAACATACTTTGGACGTTGACGGTGCAATTTTGGAGTTAGATTTCTTAAGGATAGGAAGAATTGCATTGCTGTACCAATCAGTCGATGGAAAAATATCCGGTGTATGGAATCAAGGCACTCAATCCTGGGATGATGCAAGCAGTCAGCGCAATCAAATAAAATTAGGCTTAAGAATAGCTAAGAAGCAGGTTCCACCTGATTTAGTGATACTGCCAGTTGATTCACCGGAGGCTGCATAATGAAAACCTTTAGAATATTTGTAGGACTATTGGTTGTTGTATCACTTCCAATTGCTGCCCAGAAAGCGAGCACCCTGGATGAATTACTGCAAAATGTTGAACAGGGCATGACACAAGACGCCTCGGATAACCAGAAAAGAGAGAATGAATTTCGGCAAAAACGAGGTCAGCAGGAAGTTTTGCTTAGTGAATCTACTGCAACTAAAGTAAAAGAAGAGGAGCGCAGTGCAAAACTTGAAAATGTTTTCGAAGACAATGAAAAAGAACTCAACGAGTTGACTGAAACCCTGAACGAACGTCTGGGGGCGTTAAAAGAATTGTTTGGGGTAATGCAACAGGTTGCAGGAGATGCCAGGAGTCGCTTCGATATTTCCTTAACCAATGTCCAGTTTCCAAACCGTGGAGATTTTCTTGAAAATCTAGCAAAGAAACTCGGCAGCAGTTCGAAACTACCTTCTATTGAAGAAATTGAAAAATTATGGTTCGAACTACAAAGAGAGATGACTGAAACAGGTAAGGTTGTTAAATTCACCACCGATGTTATTGATACACAAGGCAGCAAAAATCAAACTACAGTTGTTCGAGTGGGTGCTTTTAATATTGTTACAGATGGCAAATACCTTAACTATGAACCAACAACGGGTAACGTCTCTGAAATTCCAAGACAACCCGAAGGCAGAAGATACACCAGCAGTACATCTGAACTCTTTAATTCAACCGGAGGGAAAGTTGTTTTTGGTTTAGATCCAACATTGGGTGGGGTCTTGAGCTCACTGGTAGCACGACCCAATTTGATTGAACGCATTCAACAGGGTGGAATAGTAGGTTATCTGGTCATCGCACTCGGTTTATTTGGTGTTGGCCTTTCATTTGAACGACTAATCAAACTGGTTAATGCAGACAGAAAAGTTACTGCTCAACTTGAAAGTGATGTGATTAGTGAAGACAATCCTCTCGGCCGGGTCCTGAGTGTGTATGAGAAGAATAAAACCGTTGATACCGAAACCCTTGAACTAAAAATGGCAGAAGCTGTCTTTAAAGAGGCACCGGATCTCAATAAAGGACTTCTGCTAATCAAAGTTATATCTGTTGTGGCGCCACTGATGGGACTTCTCGGAACAGTAACAGGAATGATTAAAACATTTCAGGCGATTACCCTGTACGGAACCGGTGATCCAAAACTAATGGCTGGAGGTATTTCACAAGCTCTGGTGACAACTGTTCTGGGGCTAACAGTAGCTATCCCAACTACACTTTTGTATACCGTCGTTAGCGGCAGAAGCAAAAGAATTACTCAAATCATACAAGAACAAGGTGCCGGCATTATTGCAGAACACTCAGAAAAAGAAGCCGGCCGTTCTTTGTAACAGAGGATGGCTCAATAGAAGCTTGAGATGATTCAAGACATTATATTGTCAGTCCGTGACTTCCTTGAACTGGGAGGGCCGGTCCTGAACATCATTGCAATTGTGATTTTCGTCATGTGGATGTTAATTCTGGAGCGCCTTGCGTATTTTCGAACGGGATTGAAATCTCTTAAATCTAGCATTCAAGCCACTTGGGCGGATAGAGAACAAAAAAGATCGTGGGAATCAGATGCGATACGGGAAAAGCTGATTTCTCAATTTAGCATGTCTGCCAATCAATACCTTCTCATCATAAAGACAATGGTTGCTATTTGCCCATTGCTGGGATTGATGGGAACGGTTACGGGGATGATTGAAGTGTTTGATGTAATGGCAATATCAGGATCAGGAAATGCCCGATCCATGGCTTCCGGTGTCTCCAAAGCTACCATCCCTACCATGGCTGGAATGGTTGGAGCGTTATCTGGGGTTTTTTTGGTAACCGTATTAAACCAGAAAGTAAGCAGAGAAGTTGAAGATCTTGAAGACAATTTAACGACCGACGATTAGAATAATCTGTGGAGACAATAAAAAATGAGAAAAAATTTATTCCAATACGTAGAAGAAGAAGAAGCTGAGATCAATTTAACACCGATGCTTGATGTTGTCTTCATCATGTTGATTTTCTTTATTGTCACGGCTTCATTTGTCAAAGAGTCTGGTTTAGATGTCAACCGACCAGATGCCCCCACTGCTGTCAAAAAGGAGAGTGCAAACATTCTAGTTGCAATAGGAGCAAGCAATGAAATTTGGATTAGCGGAAGACGCATTGATCCCAGGGCGGTTCGAGCCAATATCGAACGCATGCACGCAGAGAATCCAGAGGGATCAGTCATTATTCAGGCTGATAAAAAAGCATTTACCGAAACCTTGGTGCTAGTTATGGATTCAGCACGCCAAGCTGGTGTTTTCAACGTCTCCATAGCGGCAGAAGTAGACTAACTTATAAACATGCCCGAACCCTTTCAACAAGCAGAAGATCCAAAAATAAGACTTGCATTAGCTGCTCTCGCAGCTGTCTTTACGACGTTTGCAATTCTTTGGCTCATGCAAATACTCATCGCTACCGGTAAAGGTGCAATTACCTCAAAATACGAAGGACGTTTTGTTGATTTTGTTCGCATAGAAAAAGATGAATCCTTGGAGACCAAAACCTTAAAGCCTAAAAAACCACCAGAACCAGAACAACCCCCTCCCGATAGCCCGCCTCAGTTGGATGAAATCGATGCATCGGTGCAAACAGTCGGCATTGGAGCTGTTGATACCGGGGTTGGTGTGAGTGTAGGAGGTATAGGTGGTTTTAACGCTGCAGAAGGCGAGTATTTGCCCATTGTCAAAGTCGCACCGATTTATCCCAATCGGGCTTTAACCAGAGGCATTGAAGGAAATTGCATTGTGGAATATACGGTTACCAGAAATGGAACCACCAAGGGTGCTAAAGTTGTTGAATGCACCAGCAGCCTGTTTGCCAACGCTTCGGTCAAAGCCGCAGCAAAGTTCAAATACAAACCAAGGGTAATCAACGGACAGCCCATTGATGTTCCTGGTGTTATGCATAAAATCACTTTCGAATTAGAGAATCAGTAAAATGGACATGCGAATAAGTGTATTGGTTTTAGTTTTTATAATCACTACTTTTGGATTCAACCAACAGGGATTTATTGGCTTTTCAACTGCACAAGCCCAGGAAGAGTATGAAGACACCCCCAAAAGTAAGCGAAAAACTAAAAAAACAGGGGCCATGACTGAAAAAGTAGCCAAAAAACTTCAAGTTGCCCAGGAAGCAATAGAGGCAGAACAATTGGAAGAAGGCCTCGAAATTTTAAATGAAATCCTGGTATTGAGAAGACTGACGGATTACGAACGAGCACAAGTCAACTATTTTTTTGCATACGTTGCTTATCTAAAAGAAGACTACAGAGCTGCAATCAATTACTACAATAAAGTCCTCAAAGAAGAAGCAGTACCGGAAGGACTGCTTTCCTCTGCTAGATACACAATCGCTCAATTGTGGTTTCAACTGGAAGAATGGGACAAAGCCATTATAGCGGTTGATGACTTGCTGGCCAATGCAGAAAGTCCAAGACCTGATCTCTATATTTTAAA
>DTSX01000048.1:0-1813 GCA_012965065.1 Gammaproteobacteria bacterium | reverse complement strand
TTGGCCCGACAAAAGAAAATTGGTGGCTATTACTGAGAGCAGCATACTTTGAACTTGATGACATGGTGAACGTGCGTGTTATCCTTGAGCGTTTGTTGATTGAATGGCCCAAAAAAGAATATTGGACGCAATTGTCTGCAGTTTACGGTCAACTGCAATTTGATGACAAACAAATATCAAGCTATCGGACTGCCTATGAAGAGGGCTTTCTAGTGAGAAGCAATGAACTGGTGCAAATGGCACAACTCTATCTTTCAATGGAAGTTCCTTACAAGGCAGCAGTCATCTTACAAAAGGGCATAGATGCTGGACAAGTGGATCTCGAGGTCAAGAATTGGCGGTTGTTGTCTCAGGCTTGGTTTCTGGCTCAAGATGATCAAATGGCTATTGCAGCTTTACGGGAAGCAGCAAAATTATCAGATGATGGAGAATTGGACATACGTTTAGCTCGCTCGTTGGCTAATATCGCCAACTTTGAAGGTTGTGTTAACTCTGCAACAACAGCAATCGGTAAAGGAGATCTGAAAAGAGACGACGAATCATACATCACATTAGGCATGTGTCAATTTGAAGTGGCCTCCTATGAAGATTCAAAAGAATCCTTTGGTTTTGCTGAAATTGATGCTGAAAGGAGAAAAGAACTGGCTCTGGATGCCTGTGCAGCGAACGAGGAGATGACCAAGGCAGACTTTGTTGAAACTCTTGAAAAACAAGAACAAGATCTAAAAAAAGGAAAAGAAATTGAAGACAAGATACTTTCATGTGTTTTACCTGCATCTTTGAGAGCCGTTAACAACTGGCAAAAATTTCTTGAAAAAGAAGTTGCACGTGTCACCCAACTGCAGGATCAGCTGAGAGACATTGAAGAGCAATTGAAAAACAGAGAATCCCAAGCCATCTCTTTTTAATACAGCAACATTAAATCACGTCAGTGAACATTTTAATTGCTGTGATACCTAAAAATAAGGCAAATAATTTTCTCAATTTATTATGAGAAACACGGTGTGCAAAATTAACACCAATGGGCACGGTGAGTAATGTGGCTGGAACGATAAGACCAAATGCGATCAAGTTAACATAGCCAAATGAAAAAGGAGGCAAAAGTGGCTGCCCCAACCCCCCAATAATGAAACCTATGGAACCGGGTATCGCAATAAGGGTTCCAAAAGCTGCCGATGTTCCAACTGCCTTTCTCATCTCTATCCCTGAGTAATTCATAACGGGTACACTCAAGCTGCCTCCCCCAATCCCCATCATCACTGAGACCAGGCCGATAAAAATCGGAGCTATTTGAAATAAAGTTTTAGAAGGCACTGCCTTAGATCTCTTTGCTTGCCTATTCAGAAACATTTCTATCGAAACCAATGCAGCAATGGATGCAAAGATACCCGTCAATACTTCAAAGGTGGCATAACCTGCAAGAACGGCTCCGACGATTGCTCCCAATAATAAAGGGATGGTCCATTTTGTAAATACATTCTGATCAAAAGAACCTCGATGTTTATGCTGGATTGCTGAGCGAATACTGGTAGGTACAATAATTAACAAAGAGCTGCCCACCGCAACATGCATAATAATCGACTGATCGTAATTTAAATAGTTCAGAACGTAGTAGAGTAGGGGAACAATCACAATGCCCCCGCCAACGCCTAACAGTCCAGCCAGGATTCCTGCAATACAACCAGAAAGCAGCGTCAAAAGAACCAGACTGATTAAATTAATGTCCACAAACAAGCACTGATTTATTAGTTTAAAAAAAATTGGCCGGCAACAAGTACCGGCCAATCATTCTAGCAATTATTAAATACTATGT
>DTSX01000047.1 GCA_012965065.1 Gammaproteobacteria bacterium | reverse complement strand
GGTTTTGGCAACTTTGTGCAGCTTGCATTCTGGCGGCAAATTTGTAGGAGTGGGAGGGCACCACTCGGTCATCTCTTGCTGAGGTCGTAATCAATGTCGGTGGATAGCATGTTTTCGCTTTAATGTTGTGGTAAGGGGAGTATTTTATTAGGACCTTGAAATCATCTGCATTCTCAGGTGATCCATAATCGCTCTCCCAAGCCCACCCTATAGTAAATTTATTAAACCTTAGCATGTCCATAACCCCAACCCCGGGTAATGTGGCCCCAAACAGTTCAGGTCTTTGGAGGAGGCTTGCGCCGACCAATAAACCGCCATTGGAGCGTCCTTCAATTACAGTTTTACTCGGTTGTGAATAGCCTTGTTGATGGAGGTATTCAGCAGCAGCAGCAAAATCGTCAAAAACATTTTGTTTGTTGTGCAGCATTCCTTGACGATGCCATTTCTCACCGTATTCACCTCCACCCCTCAGATTTGCAACGGCAACGATGCCCCCCATCTTCATCCAACTGAAGTATTTGGTGCTAAAATTAGGCAGAATTGGAATATCAAAGCCTCCATATCCGTAAAGCAACAGGGGATTGTCGTTGTTTAATTTAATACCATTCAAGTGCGAGATGAACATCGGGATCAACGTTCCATCTTTGCTTTTGTAAAACGCTTGCGTACTTGTAAATTCGTCTGCATTGAATCCTGGAACCGACTGAGACCAAATACTTTTGAGTTGCTTGATGGACAGGTCATACTCAAAAATCTCTTGCGGTCGGATGTAGTTGGAAAAAGAGAAGAACAATTGGCTCGAATCCGGTTTGGTGGATATGTTTGAAATAGTCCCATTATTTGGAAAATCCAATTTTTTTATTTGTTCTCCGTTTATGCGATAAAGCACCACTTCGCTGGATACATCCTTCAAGTAGTGGCAGAGAAAATAACCCGAAGTTAAGTGAACCTCTCTTAATGCATTGTTCTGTTCTGGGATAATTTCTTGCCAGTTTTCCTCTTTGGGGTGGCTAATGTCAATTGCAATCAGACGACCCATTGGGGCATTGAGGTCGGTAAAGAACCAGAAAACATTTCCCTTATTACCCACAAAGTGGAATTGGGCTTTAAGTTCTGGGATCAGTTCGACGAAGGAGTCGTTGCTGTCATTTAAATTTTGGTAGAAAATTCTGTTTCTTTCATCGGTTCCTTGACTGACATGGAGTATGAGGTAATTGCCATCTTCACTTACCGTTGGTCCCCAGCCCCAATCCGGTTTGTCAGGTCTTGCATAGATTAATTGATCACTGGACTGCTGTTCGCCAATTTTATGTAAGTAAAGCTTTTGATTGGTATTCACATCCTCCAATTCTGCCCCAGCTTGAGGTTTGGAATAGGCTGAGTAATAAAAACCAGAATTGTCTTTTAACCATTCTGCACCGGAGAATTTTGACCACAGAATTGCCTCTTCCAGATCCAGGCCGGTTTCGAGGTTTCGAATCTTCCAAGTTTTCCAATCTGAGCCCCCATCAGAGATTGCATAGGCCAGCAGTTTTGCATCAGAGCTGACACTAACACCACTCAAAGCAACTGTCCCATCTTCGGAAAATTGATTTGGATCTAAGACCAATTTTTCTCTGCCTTGGTTGTTCTCTTTATAATAGAGCTTGCTTTGTTGCCAATCGCCATTGTTGTAATAATAAAAATACTTGGATTGCTCTCGAAAAGGGACAGACTGTGTTGCTTGATCCAATGCCTTATCAAGGATTGTTTTGATCGCTTCTATTTCAGGGAGATTGTTTAGATACTGGTCAGTAAATTGGTTTTGTGTTTTAACCCAGCTCTGAGTTTCCTCCGAGTCTAAATCTTCAAGCCATCGGTATGGATCTGTTACTACTTGCCCATGATAGGTATCAAAGACGTCAACTGTTTTAGATCTTGGATAATCAACACGAGTGTCAAATCCAGTAATGAAAAAAAAGCTTATCAATAGACAAAAACAGATAAAATAACGATTGGTATTGAGCATATTCATAGTATTTAAAATAATTATACATATCTTTTAGACGGACAATTGGAACAGATTATAGAAAATTTTGGCCTTGTTAGAGACGGTATACTTCTTCCAGGATTTATTTTTGGTTTTGTGCATGTCGGTTTTGTAATTCTAGGATTCTATACTGGCTGGAGCATCAATCGACTGTTAAAAAATATAACCAAAGGATATATAGCTGGCATCATTGGTGCTGCCTTGGCCCATGTTATCGCAGATTTGGTTGCAGCTTTAATAGATCCATCCATGCGTGCGAGGACTGCGGGTATCGTATTGGGTGGATTACTGCCACTTTTACTCATTCCTGTCTTGGAAAAATACGTGACTAAAAGCAGGAGCCACATCATGGTTGGGGACCATGAAGATATTGAGAAAGACTTAAAGGACGAACATCACCATTGATGTAACTTCCAATTAATAGCGTAATAGAGATATGAAAAAAATAATCTTACCTGGGAAAATAGAATTATGAATATTGATACCCCACTCAGAGAACTTGGGCCTGTAGATATCGCTGATTTGCGTGAGGTGA
>DTSX01000046.1 GCA_012965065.1 Gammaproteobacteria bacterium | reverse complement strand
ACATAATGGAACATACTGAACATGTGATGATGGCAGGACCAGGTGCTGAGAAAATAGCTGAGCAAGGCAGACTTGAACTCGTTGATCCAAGCTACTTTTATTCAGAAAACAGATTGAAAAGAGTGAAAAAACAAAAAGCCAAAAAGAACAGCACGGTTGGAGCCCTGGCGATTGATAAGTTGGGTAATATTGCAGCAGGAACATCAACGGGTGGCATGAGTAATAAACTCCCAGGTAGGATTGGTGATTCACCCATTATTGGTGCCGGTACCTGGGCACAGAACAATGTCTGTGGAGTTTCAGGCACAGGCCATGGAGAATATTTTATTCGTTACAATGTTGCTCGTGAAATATGTGCCAGGATGGAGTATTTAAAACTTTCTGTTGGAGAAGCTTCGGCACAAGTCATTGGTCAATTAACAGCAATAGATATTGAAGGCGGTGTTATTGTTTTGGATAAGAACGGCAATATTTCGATGGAATTCAATACCGATGGCATGGCAAGAGCTTATCGAAATTCCGAAGGTGAGGAAATGATTGCAATCTATAAATGAAACCAAAATGAACCTTATAAAACTATATGGCACCCCAAGATCAAGGGCATCAAGGGTTCTGTGGTGCCTCGAAGAAATTGGCGTTGCTTATGAAAATCTTGATTTGAAAGACGTCAGTGATACTGAAAAAGAGAACATTCTTGGTAAAGTTAATCCGAATCTTAAAGTACCAGCTCTTGACGACAACGGGTTTATGATATTTGAATCTATGGCAATTAATCTGCATTTAGCTAAAAACTACAGCCAAACGCTCTGGCCAACTGATTCCAATCAACAATCTGCTGCGATCCAGTGGAGCATATGGGCAATGACTGAAATTGAACCACCCTTCGTTGAATTGTTTTTACAGAGAATCATACTGCCAGAAGAAAAAAAAGATCCTCAGGCTGAAAAAAAAGCAATTGAAACAATCAACAGACCAATTGGGGTTTTGGAAAGCATCCTTGGCAAGAACGATTATGTTTTAGGAAAAACTTTTACCATAGCCGATCTTAATTTAGTTTCTATTTTTACTCTCAATGATATCGTAAAAATCACCATGCAAGACTTCACCAGGACTGAGGATTGGATTGAGAAATGCAAATCAAGACCGGCATATAAGAAAATGGCTGCATTGAGATAATCTTTTGAGGGATTTAGACATTCTGTCCGTTAATTAAGCAAATGCCCTACAGTAAAAAGAAAGTTAATAATTGTCTCAATATTAGAGATTTAAGAGCTTTAGCCAGAAAGAATCTTCCTGATGCCATGTTTCATTATATGGACGGGGCAGCTGACGATGAAATTACATTGGCTCGCAATACCCAGGCCTTCAATAACTATGAGTTAATGCCTAACTACTTGGTTGATGTGGAAGCAGTTAAGCTCGAGACAGAGATTTTTGGCCAAAAACTAGATCTGCCTTTCTTTTTGTCACCCACAGGCATGAATAGATTATTCCACCATGAAAAAGAATTGGCAGTAGCGAGAGTAGCAGATTCATTTGGGACCCTTTATTCACTTTCTACTGTAGCAACATCAAGTATTGAAGAAATTTCTGCAGCAATTGATGGGCCAAAAATGTTCCAAATATATATTCACAAAGACGAAGGTCTGACTAGAGAATTTGTTCAACGAAGTAAGGATTCTGGTTTTGCGGCGCTTTGTTTAACTGTTGATGTGCCAACGGCGGGCAATCGAGAACGTGAACTATTTTACGGTATGTCCATGCCTCCAAAATTACGATATGGCAACATTATTGATTTTCTGAAACATCCGACTTGGACGTCAAAATTATTGATGCACCCTGATTTTAAGCTTGCCAATGTCGTGGCAAGAAAGGATGTCATAGGCAAAGGTGTGATTAGTTTGATGGATTATTTTAATACCCAGCTAATACCAAATGTGACTTGGGATCATGCACAATGGCTGATTGAAGAATGGGGCGGGCCTTTTGCTATCAAGGGTTTGTTGACCAAAGAGGATGCAATCAAAGCTCAAAACATTGGGGCCAGTGCTGTCATGATTTCCAATCATGGTGGCAGACAACTGGATTCGACGCCTGCACCTGTTGATTGTGTGGCCGAGATTCGAGATGCAGTTGGTGATGATTTGGAACTGATTGTGGATGGAGGAATTAGAAGGGGTACTGATGTTTTGAAAGCACTAGCACTGGGCGCCAATGCTGTTTCCATCGGCAGAGCCTATCTGTTTGGGCTTGCAGCAGGTGGGGAATTTGGCGTCTTAAGGGCTCTGAGTCTATTGAAAGATGAGGTTGCCAGGGGTATGGCTTTATTGGGAACCCCGACAGTCAAAGACATCGGCAGCAAACACGTTCGATTGAGCAAAACTTCAGTGAAATCTTGAGTTTGAAGAAATTGTTGCTGCACAAGAAAATATCCGCTTTCATTTGTTTACTGCTTTGTGCACCTATATTAGGCATGGAAATTAACCAAGAAATTGAAGCTGCCAAGGAAAATGCAGCAAAAATCAAAAACACAGATGTTTTTAATGCCTTTGTTTCCGTTGCCGACGACTCTTATATTGAAAA
>DTSX01000045.1 GCA_012965065.1 Gammaproteobacteria bacterium | reverse complement strand
CTGGTTGCCAATTTTGCCTTTGTTAAGAATAAGCAAGCCAATTCTTAGCCAGTCTCTTGCGGTTGCATCCAAGCAGCAAAACATGCGTGGCATTCTATTTTTTTCTGAATCAAGAATCACAAATGCATCGTCACCGGCTAGAGGTTTCCATAAATTATCAGAAAGGTAAGTGGAGTATCTTCGTCCTGTTGCTCTCTGAAGAAGGATTCCCAGAGCCTGAGGATTGACTCCATTGTATGCAAATTCAGAGTTAGGCTCCTCTTCTGGAACTTGATCAAGCGTCACTTCTTCTATGTGATCTCCCACCACAAGCTGATTCCATTCTGCCAATGGATTAGGTGAGAACGTCGGGTAACCAATTCCGCTTGATTGTTGCAACATCTGTTTGATGGTGATTTTATTGCGGTTGTCTTCAGACCATTCGTTGATGTAAGTGGAAGCTTTTTCATCAACGCTTTTGATGTAACCCTGATCAATAGCAATGCCAATTAACAGGGCCAACACGGTTTTATGCATGGAGGCTGTGCTGGAGAGTGTTTTCTCTGAATACCCTGAAAAATAATGTTCCAATTGCATTTTACCTTCGTGGAAAACCAGCAAGGCATGCGATGCATTTTGATCCGAATAGTCGATTGCTTGAGTCAAAGCATTTATATCGATTGTGGGGCCTTCTTGGTTATCGTTCAGGACGAACCCGTTACCGGAGACAACTCGTTCAGTTATTCCGGGTTTTTTACCTATAAGAACTCCCCCTAATCTACTGGTTACTATGGGTTCTTGGACATACAAATAGGCCAGGTAAATGACCACTGCAGCTACTACTAATAAGAAAAGTTTTGCAATTGTTTTGGTAAGTTTTTTCATATCTGTAGGTACAAATTGACATCCTATAACATTGAATCAACTAATCATATTAATTACAGTTTCTGCAAGACATAGCAAAATCTTACAAGGCTGAATGAATGAAGGCTTAATTAATGTATTTGACTGACTGCATACGCAGTGAACTACAGAATGTATACCAGTTCTTAGATATTATTTGGGTGTTTTCACCAAGCGAAGATATGGTTTCGGGGCTCTCCACCCTTCAGGGTATTTTTTTTCTGCTTCCTCATCAGAGACAGAAGGGACAATAATTACATCCTCACCCTGTTGCCAATTAACCGGAGTTGCCACCTGATGTTGGGCAGTTAATTGTATCGAATCCAGCACTCTAAGAACTTCATTGAAATTCCTGCCGGTGGTCATTGGGTAGGTAACGATGAATTTAATCAATTTGTCCGGTCCTATTAAGAAAACTGATCGAATTGTGGCATTGTCAACGGCTGTCCTCTCGCTCGCCTTGCCACTCGCATTGGGGTGTATCATGTCGTAGAGTTTCGCCACCTTAAGATCGGTATCTCCAATCAGCGGATAATTGACAGCATTGCCTTGGGTTTCTTCAATATCTCCCAACCATTCAGAGTGGTCTTGGACGGAATCGATGCTCAAACCAATGATTTTACAATTTCGTTTTGTAAACTCAGGCTGCATGCCCGCGACGAATCCCAGCTCTGTCGTGCATACTGGAGTAAAGTCTTTTGGATGAGAAAAGAGCAATGCCCAGCCATCGCCAATCCATTGGTGAAAATTGATCTCCCCTTCTGTGGTTTCAGCTGTAAAATTTGGTGCTTCGTCTCCAATTCGTATCGTCATAATCAACTCCCTTTAAAATAGGCAGAATAAATGTAATCTTTTTCACAGACTTTGTGAAAGTTTAGTTTGTAAGATCTATATAACTATTGTTTCTAAGACAAATTCTCCATGTCCAGCCATTCTGGGAGTTGAATCTTGTGTTTTGCCAAAAAATTCTTATTAAAAAGTCTTGCTTTATAGATCAATCCCGAATCACACAGTATGGTTACGATGGTATTTCCAGGTCCCAGTTCTTTTGCCAAACGAATTGCTCCGGCTACATTTACTCCGGTGGAGCCACCCAGGCATAGTCCTTCTTCCTGGATCATCTGATACACAAGGGGAATTGATTCTTGATCTTCAATTTGAAAAGCCATGTCAATGGGAGCACCTTGAAGGTTGGTTGTGATGCGACTGTTGCCAATGCCCTCCGTAATAGAGGATCCCTCTAAATTCAACGTGCCGTTGGTGTAATAATCATACAAAGCCGAGCCTGTAGGATCTGCCACAGCAATGGTAATGTTTGAACTGAATCCTTTCAATGCCCGCGCCACACCTCCAAGTGTGCCACCGGTGCCTGCAGAACAGACGAATCCAGAAACCAATCCTTTGGTCTGTTCCCAAATTTCAGGACCTGTGGTGTCTTGATGAAATTTAGCGTTGGCAATGTTGTCAAATTGGTTGGCCCAGAAGGCACCATTTTTGGAATTGGCATTTAACTTCTTAGCAAGTCTTTCTGATTGGTGGACAAAGTGATTTGGATCTTTGAACGGAACGGGTGGTACCAATTTAACATCTACACCGTAGGCCTTAAGTGTCATAATTTTTTCAATACTTTGATTGTTGGGCATAACAACCACAGTGGAATACCCAAGCGCATTGCCAACAACAGCCAAGCCAATACCCGTGTTGCCAGCAGTGCCTTCAACAATTATGCCTCCTGGTTGCAAAGCATTGTTCCTTTCCGCATCTCGAACCATGCCCAGTGCAGCCCTGTCCTTGACCGAACCGCCTGGGTTCATAAATTCAGCTTTGCCTAAAATTTCACACCCCGTTGCGTCTGAAATTTTATTCAACCGTATTAAAGGTGTATTGCCAATACAATCAACTAAAGATCTACTGTTCATTTTTTTCACAGATTTCTGATTGGTCACAATTTACAAGTCTATATGTTAATAACATAATTATTCGTTACTTACATTTTTTGGGTCTAAACATATAACTATTTATTGGATCATAGTCCTAATTACTCTAGGATAATATATCCAAAATTATTATGGTTAATGATGCAAGACAATACTGCTATTTAAAGGGCCCATTTGAGCTCAAATTTGGCGGTGTCCTGCACTCGCCTACAATTGCTTTTGAAACCTGGGGTACCTTGAATGCTTCGAAGGATAACGGAGTTTTAATTTTCACAGGTTTATCGCCTTCCGCACATGCAGCTTCAGCTGATGCAGATCCTTCGCTTGGCTGGTGGGAGGATATTGTTGGACCAAACAAACCCATTGATACGGATCAATATTTTGTGATTTGTGCCAATTCTTTGGGCAGTTGTTTTGGCTCTACAGGTCCAGCCAGTATCAATCCCAAAACTGAAGAACCGTATCGTCTTGAATTTCCAAAATTGGCCTTAGAGGATATTGCTGCAACCACAAAAGAAGTTTTGAAACACTTGGGAATTGATTCTTTGAAAGCCGTTGTTGGGCCCTCAATGGGTGGAATGACGGCAATGGGTTTGTTGTTGAAATACCCAAGTATTTGCGAGCAACTATTGTTGATTTCAACTGCGAGCGCATCCAGACCGTTTTCCATTTCATTAAGGTCTTTGCAGAGGCTAATGATTACTTCTGATCCCGATTGGAAGTCAGGGCAATACACCGTTGATGATCTTCCCCTCAACGGCATGAAATTGGCAAGAATGCTTGGCATGATAACCTATCGGTCGGCAGCAGAATGGAACCAGCGTTTTGGCAGGGATTTAGTGCCTTCATCTGAAAATAGGGACAGTTTTTTTAAAGTTGATTTTCAGGTTGAACAATACCTACACAACCGATCGAATGATTTTGTTGGTTCCTTTGATCCAAATGCTTACCTGTATTTGTCAAGAGCTATTGATTTATTTGATCTTGGAGCTTACGGTGAGTCATTGGCTGATGCACTGAGTGGCTTTGAGCTGGATAAAATCACCATCATTGGAGTCGATAAAGATTTTATTTTTCCTTTTGACTACCAACTAGAGCTTTGCAATGCATTTCAAGAAAATAAGATCGATTGTAAATTAATTCAACTGGAATCAGTGCAAGGACATGATTCATTCTTAGTTGACACGGAAAATTTTGGATCTGCAATACGTACTTTTTTCACTTAATCAGTATTGAATGAACTCATATGTAAAAATTATGACTGCTCGTAGCGTGCCAAAATTAATCGCTTTTTGTCTGATCATTATTTCCAGTTTTACTCTCTATGCTCAGCAGATTACAAACACCGATGCTGAACCGGATTATTGGACCAATCTTTATAATGCAACGATTCGCTACACTGTCATGCAAGAAGAAAATTCATTTGATCTAGATTTGTACTTTGGACGCAATGGCAGCTTAAAATCTAATCTTGAGTACCAGGGAAAATGGTGGGTTAAAGGCGAAGAAGGCAGTCAATTATTTTGTTATGAAATAAATTCTGACCTAAGAGACCCAAGCTTTTTAAGCGAGTGTTTTCCTTTGGTTTTAATGAATAATCCAAGAATAGGCGCAAGATGGTTTGCAAAATTTGATCAAGGCGTCATGTACGAAGCGATAGTGGTTGCAGGCCGAGATTCAGAATAAAATCTATTATTACGATCGCTTATATACGATCATTAAAATACATCTCAGTAGCAGTTTAAATTTTTTTTAAACTATTGAAATATATATGAATATTTTCTATATATGAGAATATATCTTAGAATTATAATAGAATCATATATATAATTATTTGTTATAATTAATCTTCTTTTATTTGCCCTATTGCAATACGAGCGACCATGACTTTAACACAGTTAAAATACTTTCTCGCAGTTGTCGACAACAAGTTGAACATCAGTTTAGCTGCGGAAAATTCAAACACAAGCCAACCAGGAATCAGCAAACAGATAAAGTTGCTTGAGCAGGAATTGGGAGCACATGTTTTTGTAAGGAAAGGCAAGAAGCTGACTGCAATTACCCCATTTGGCAATGAGGTTATTTTGTATGCGAGAAAGATATTTCAAAACGTTAACAACATCAGTTTGCTGGGCGAGCAAATAACATCTGTTGATGCGGGAATATTGACAATTGCCACCACCCATGCACAGGCTAGATATGTTCTACCGGAGGTGATTCAAACCTTCAAACTTGATTATCCTAAAGTTAAATTGGAACTGAAATTGGGTTCTTCGTTGCAGATCAAAGAGATGGTCCAGAGTAATGAAGTCGATATAGCCATAGCAACGGATTTACTGGATCTCACCCAGGAACTGGTATTGTTGCCTGCTTACCATTGGTTCAATGCAATCATTGCGCCACTGGAGCATGCTATAAAAAAAGATTTTAAAAATCTAACCATCAACCGCTTGGCAAAAGAACCCCTGGTCACGTACGCTTTTAGCGTCACTCCAGAAACTTCATTTAGCGAAACTTTCAGAAATGCTGACTTGGAGCCCAATGTTGTTTTTGCAGCGAGAGATGCAGACATCATAAAAACCTATGTGAAAATGGGTATGGGCATAGGTGTTATATCTGGAATGGCTTACGAGTGTGACGACCACGAAGATTTTGCAGCGATTAGCGGTGAAAAAATCTTTCCCCAATGTACTGCTTGGTTTGGTTTTAGACGAGGGATGCTACTGACAAATTATGTGATCAATTTCATTAATTTATTTGCCCCACACATATCCCCAAGGCTTATCGTGAAAGCAGCTGAGTCCAACGAGCAATCTGACGTTAACAAAATCTTAGAGGGCATTGAATTGCCAGTAAAAGGCGGCTGCGATCAAATTCAAACCTGACCAACGATTAAAGTTTTATGCGTGATAATAAACTTTTGTTTACGGGCATCAGTTATATGCTGTTTGCAGTATTTTTAATGGTTTGTTTGGATGTGGCAGTAAAAATTCTTCTGAAAAATTACCCTGTCACACAAATCATGTTTCTACGGGGCGGCATTTCTCTCTTGATTATTGGCGGTGCAGGATATATTGCCAAAGGAAAAAGCAGCTTCAAAACCCGTTACTGGAGATGGCATATCTTAAGGACCACTTTGATGACCATATCCACAAGCACATTTTTTCTTGCCTTAAGTCTGATTCCACTGGTGAATTGTATGGTCATAATCTTTGTCGCCCCGATTGTCGTGACTGCGTTAGCAGGTCCTTTTTTAGGAGAAGTTGTTGGCAAATGGCGATGGTCTGCAGTTTTGATAGGCTTCATCGGCATTCTCATTATTTTAAAACCATCTGGAGGTTTTGTTGATCTGGGTACGATCTATGCTTTTATAGCTGCCGTGACGTATGCGTTGATTTCATTGACTTCCAGGAAATTGGCCAACAAAGAAACCACTTATAACTTAAGTTTTTACATGTTCATTGGTCCAACACTTGTAGGCGGAGTTGGCAGTTCATTCAATTGGGTTGTTCCAACAACGGAAGCCTGGATCTTATTTATTTTGTGTGGCGTTATAGGCGGTGTGGGTTTTATATTCTTTAATTTGGCCTATCAAAAAGCCGAGGCTTCATTATTGGCTTCTTTTGAATACACCAGTTTAATCTGGGCCGCGGCTGCAGGGTATTATTTGTTTGCTGAAACCATCGATGTGAACATTTGGCTGGGAGCATCTATCGTAATTTTAGGAGGTTTAACTATACTTTTAAGAGAGTCAGGAAGACTTAAATCAATCAAGAATTAAATTATCTAAAAGGATATAATTTTTGTGATTGAAGAATTTTTCACAATCATTTCAAGAAATTAGTTGGTATGAATCAAAAGAAAAAAGACAAAGCACTGAAAGCAGCCATCGAGCAGATTAAACAAAATTTTGGCGAAGGCTCATTAATGAGATTGGGTGACGATAATGTAGATCACTCGATTCAAACAATATCAACAGGTTCCATAGGTCTTGATAGCGCTTTGGGGATAGGCGGCTTACCCAGAGGCAGGGTCGTTGAAATATATGGCCCCGAATCTTCAGGAAAAACCACATTGACTCTTCAAGTAATTGCCGAGTGTCAGAAAACAGGGGGAACAGCTGCATTCATAGATGCCGAACATGCATTGGACCCTTCGTATGCTCAAAAAATAGGAGTCAATACCGAAAAATTATGGCTTGCACAACCCAACAGCGGCGAGGAGGCTCTCGAAATTACCGATATGCTAGTGAATTCTAAAGCCATTGATCTCATTGTTATCGATTCGGTTGCAGCCTTGACTCCAAGAGCCGAAATAAAAGGTGAGATGGGGCAATCACATGTTGGCCTTCAAGCCAGATTGATGTCTCAGGCGCTCAGAAAATTAGCTGCAGGCATTCAAAAAAGCAACACAATGGTGATATTCATTAATCAAATACGCATGAAAATAGGCATAATGTTTGGCAGTCCTGAAACAACAACAGGAGGACGTGCCTTGAAGTTTTATGCATCCGTTAGGTTGGATATACGCAGGATTGGAGCAATCAAAAAAGGCGATGAGATTGTGGGCAATCAAACCAGAGTTAAAGTGGTTAAAAACAAAGTTTCACCCCCCTTCAAACTTGCAGAGTTTGAAATTCTGTATGGCCATGGAATTTCTGTCGAAGGTGAAATTATCGATCTGGGGGTCCAAAACGGCCTAATACAAAAATCAGGTTCTTGGTACAGTTATCAGGGTGAAAGAATCGGTCAAGGAAAGGACAATGCCAGGAATTTCCTGCTTGAAAATGAATCAATATCTAACGAACTCAGAGACAACATCAGAAAAATTATGCTGCCAGATTCTGAGGATGCAGAACACGATGAAGAGTCTGAAGACGACCAAAATTAAAAAACAACATCATTTTGACTGAACCCCAGTCACAAAGCTCTTTGATCCGTATGAAAGCCATGGACCTATTGGCCAGAAGAGAACATTCTTTTTTCGAATTAAAATCCAAATTACTCAAAAAAGACTTCAATGAAGAGCAAGTTGTGACGGAATTGCATCGATTGATTGACGATAATCTTCTGAGCGATTCAAGGTTTACCGAAATATTCATCTTGTCTCGCAAGGAACAAGGCAAAGGTCCACTAAGAATAGAGTCAGAGCTGCAAAAGAGAGGCATAGATGCTGCATTAATCACCAGCCATCTTGCAAATGTCGATGAGAACGAATGGTCAGAGATTGCATGCGATGCGCTTGAGAAAAAACTGGGTAAAGGCAAACAAGTTGATTATGATAAAAAATTAAAATTTATGCGGTTTTTAAGCAACAGAGGCTTTAAAGATTTTCAAGTAATAGAAGCGTTAAAGCATTTTGTGTCAACGGACAATAATGAATAGAGAAATGAATACTCATGAAATCAGAGAGTTGTTTTTAGATTTTTTTGAATCAAAACAACACCAAAGGGTTGCTGGCGCACCTTTGGTGCCTGCAAATGACCAAACATTATTGTTTACCAATGCTGGGATGGTTCAATTTAAAGACGTGTTCTTGGGCAGTGAGCAAAGGCAATACAAACGCGCGGTCTCAGTTCAAAGATGCCTGAGGGCTGGAGGCAAGCATAACGACCTTGAGAATGTTGGCTATACCTCCAGACACCACACTTTTTTTGAAATGCTAGGGAATTTCAGTTTTGGTGATTACTTTAAAGAAGAAGCGATTCACTTTGCCTGGGAGTTTGTTGTTCAGAAACTGGAAATTGATCAAAATCTTTTGTGGATTACTGTCTATGAAGATGATCAAGAAGCGGCTTCTATCTGGTTGGATCAAATTAAAATTAATCCAGACCGATTGATCAGGATGGGGGAGTCTTCTAATTTTTGGTCGATGGGAGAAACAGGACCATGTGGTCCATGCACAGAAATATTTTTTGATCATGGTCCAGACATTGAGGGAGGTCCTCCAGGTTCAAAATCAGAGGAAGGTGATCGATTTGTCGAAATTTGGAACCTGGTTTTTATGCAATACAATCGGACAGAAGATGGCCAGTTAAATCCGTTACCACAACCTTCTGTTGATACAGGTATGGGCCTTGAGCGAATAGCGGCTGTGATGCAGGGTGTGCATAGTAATTATGATATTGATCTGTTCAAAAATCTTATCGCATCAATTTCTTCTGCTACGGGCTTGTCGGGCGATAACAACCACTTGAGGGTCATCGCAGATCATATTCGTGCGGCTGCATTTTTAATCATGGATGGGATTAGCCCTGGAAATGAAGGACGGGGATATGTCCTTAGGAGAATCATCAGAAGAGCACTGCGTCATGGCTATGACCTTGGCATTGAGAGCCCATTCTTTTATGAAATTGTTGACCCATTGACTGCAGAAATGGGTAAAGCTTATCCGGGTCTTGAGCAAAAAAATGAATACATTAAACGGATTATATTGATGGAAGAAGAAAGGTTTTCAACGACTCTTTCTCAGGGAATGAAATTGTTGGAAAAACAGATCAGTTCCAATCCTGGGGAGATCCTTTCTGGAGAATTTGTTTTCAAGCTCTATGACACCTATGGCTTTCCTGTTGATCTGACAGCCGACATTGCCAAAGTAAACGATCTAGAAATAGACAAACTTGGGTTTGACCAAGCCATGGATCGGCAAAAACAACGGTCCAAGGCTGGGGGGCGATTTTCCCAGTCTGAAGTAAAGAAGATTGATCATCAGTTGCAAACGGAATTTTTGGGGTATGGACAATTGGAAAACAGCTCCAAAGTAATTGGCATCATAAAAGACGAGATGACTGATGAGATAGTCGAAGGGGAAAGCGGTCAAATTATCCTAGAAAAAACATCTTTCTATGCAGAAAGCGGTGGACAGGTCGGGGACATCGGCACCATTCAATCCAGTAATGGTGTTTTTGAAGTTACGGACACACAACATTCAGGAAATGCACACATTCATCTCGGCACCATGGCTCAAGGCAGCATCTCCATGAATGAGGATGTGAATGCAGCCATTAATCCTATTAGGCGCCGGGCAATTACCTTCAATCACACTGCCACACACCTTATGCATGCTGCTTTGATTGGTGTTTTAGGCAATCATGTTACCCAACGCGGGTCCCTGGTAGAGGATCAAAAGCTTCGCTTTGATTTTGCTCATCATCAGGCAGTCAATACCGAAGAAATAAGGGAAGTTGAGGCAATCGTTAACAACAAAATAGAAGAGCATATCGAGGTTGAAACAAGTATCATGAAATATGATGAAGCCATAGGCTCAGGTGCCGTGGGGCTGTTTGGTGAGAAGTATGGAGAGAAAGTACGAGTACTTAATGTTGGTTCATTTTCTAACGAGCTGTGCGGTGGAACTCATGTCACCAATACTGATGAGATTGGTTTATTTAAAATTGTTTCAGAGTCAAGTATTGCCTCTGGTACGAGAAGGATTGAAGCGATAACCGGAGATGCAGCGTTGAAATGGGCAGAAGAAACAGAGTATTTGGTTGAAAAACTTGCTGATGTTTTGCAAACCGGCAGGGATGGGATAGAGGAAAAAGTTCAAATCCTCATGGATAACAATCGAAAGATGAATCTAGAAATCAGAAACTTAAAATCCCAAATTGCTCAACTGCCTTCTGACAACAGTCAAACGGAAATAGAAACAATCAACGGTTTGTCTGTGCTTATTAAAGAACTGGATCGGGGTTCCGAGATGTCTGTCATGCGTTCGGCCATCGATCAGATGAAACAAAACATCGGTTCAGGGGTGATTATTCTTGCCAGTGTTAGTTCTAAAAACAAAGTTAGAATAGCAGTTGGCGTGACTGAGGATTTAATTACCAA
>DTSX01000044.1 GCA_012965065.1 Gammaproteobacteria bacterium | reverse complement strand
TGTTCAAAGAATGGATTCTACAATCCATCGAATCAAGCGATAGATAACAAAACTTTTATCTTCTCAAGGTTCTTGAGATAATCCAGTCTTTAATAATTGTTTTAAAGGGGGCGACAAGGTTTCGACGTTGGTATTGAGACTTTATGTGCATGTCGAGGCTACAGAGTTCTCGTTAAACTCTCTGTAAAAAACTAGTTGCAAACGACAACTACGCACTAGCTGCTTAAATCCAGCTGGCATCAATTCCTACTCTCTTGGGGGTTTTAATTGATGAAAAATACCCAAGATCGTGATTATGCGTTCTCTTCAAGTAATCATTAAATATAAAATAAGAGATCGCTCGATGCTATCCTTCCTTTCGGTTACATCAGGTTAAAATAAAAGATCAGGATAAACATGTAGATCATTCTGTGGATAGCTAGCGGACGCGGGTTCGATTCCCGCCGCCTCCACCATCAAATTAATTCAATGCAAAATAAAATTCAAAAATACCCGAAGGATTTAGGATTTTATATGCCTGCAGAATGGCAGCGTCATGATCGATGCTGGATGCATTGGCCAACAGGTATTGACCCCAGAAGATATCCAAACCTTGACAAAATGAGACAAGGTTACGCAAACACAGCTAGGGCAATTGTTGAATTTGAACCGGTAACGATGATTGCCAACAAATCCGATGTAGAAGAATGCCAAAAACTTTGTGGTGAAAAAGTTGAAAACATGGAAATACGAATTGATGACAGTTGGGCACGTGACTCAGGTCCCACCTTTGTTACCAACGGTCTTTCAATTGCGGGGGTCGATTGGACTTTCAACAATTATGGAGAAAATATTGATTTCTCTTATAAAAACGACGCTTTAGTGGCATCAAAACTAATAAAACATCTTAATATGGAATGTTTTCAAGCGCCGATAGTCTTAGAAGGGGGTGCCATTCATACCGATGGCAACGGTACTTTAATGGTCACTGAAGATGTTCTTCTTGATCCTAAAAGAAACCCACGCCTAACAAAAAAAGAGGCTGAGTTCATTCTTTCAAAATACCTAGGTGTTGAGAATTTTATATGGTTGATTGCAGCACTAGAATATGACGATACTGGGGGACATGTTGATAATCTTGCGTGTTTTACTCCATTTAACCAAATCCTAGCTTTGTCAGAAACTGATTCCGAGGATTCCAATTATGAACGTTTGCAAGAAAATAGAAATCGTTTACAACACGCAAAAAACATCAACGGGAAGAGCTTTGATATTATTGAAATACATCAACCGGCATATCGGAAATTTCTTAATGAAAGAATGCCCTTATCCTATATAAATTTTTACATGGCAAATCAATCAATCATTATGCCTGTCTTTGATGATCCCAGAGATAAAAAAGCAATTGAAACTATCAAGAACATCTTCCAAGATAGGACAGTAATTCCTGTTGAGGGGTTATCCATAGTAGAAGGTGGAGGATGTGTCCACTGCATTACCCAGCAACAACCATCTATTAACTAAGGAGTCATTATGAGAAACGTAACGGTAGCAGCAACACAAATGGCTTGCACTGATAATTCAGATGAAAATATCGACAAGGCGGTTGGATTAATCAAGGCTGCAAAACAAAAAGGCGCAGATATTATTTTGATTCAAGAAATGTTTGCATCCCTTTACTTTCCCTGCATCAATGATCCAGAAAATTTTAATCTCGCTCTTCCATTCAAAAACAACCCAATTTTGGAAAAAATGGCAGCAATTGCCAAAGAATTGGATGTCGTCTTACCTGTCAGTTTTTTTGAAAAAGACAACAATACATACTACAACTCATTGGCTGTTATTGACGCCGATGGAAGCATCTTGGATCTATACAGAAAATCTCATATACCTGATGGACCAGGTTATGAAGAAAAATATTATTTCCATCCAGGAAATACCGGTTTCAAAGTTTGGGATACAAAATTTGGCAGAATTGGAGTTGGCATTTGTTGGGATCAATGGTTCCCAGAAGCAGCAAGAATTATGGCTCTTATGGGAGCTGAGATGATTTTTTATCCCACGGCTATCGGTTCAGAACCCGACCCAGAAGCTGATTCTAGAGATTCATGGCAAATTGTTATGCAAGGCCATGCTGCCGCAAACAGCATTCCAATAATAGCCTCAAATAGAATAGGGATTGAAACGAATAAAAAATTCTCAATGACTTTCTATGGGTCTTCATTCATTGCCGATGAATGCGGGCAAAAGGTTGAAGAATGTTCCAGAGACCAACAAGAAATCATCGTCCATGAATTTGATCTGGATTCCGTCAGTCTGTACCGTTCATCATGGGGATTTTTTAGAGACCGGAGAACAGATCTCTATGAAAATATTTTCATGGACTAAAGGTTTTGAAGAATCAGAAAAATACAGACTTTCTGGTTAGATCAGCCTCCATCGCATCATTATTGGTTGCATCCACTTTAATCGTTCTCAAATACTACGGTTGGGTAACAACAACCTCCGTTTCCTTGTTGGGATCTTTAGCCGACTCCTTGATCGACTTTCTCGCATCAGTTTTCGTATTTGTTGCGATCAGTTACTCAATGTTGCCTGCTGATGCAAAACACCGGTTTGGTTACGGTAAATCAGAAGGGCTGGCAGCATTTGTACAATCCTTGTTTATTGGTATTTCTGGAATTTACGTCTGTTTTGAAGCAATTAAAAGATTACTTAATCCAAGTCAAATCAATCAACCTAGCACCGCCATTTGGATTATTCTTGTGTCTATTGTCCTGACCCTTGCTTTGGTTATGTATCAAAAATATGTTGTTAAAAAAAGCAAATCAATAGCCATTGAATCGGATCAATATCATTATCTAACCGATACTTTTATTAATTTTTCAGTACTCTTTTCAATCGCAATCACGGGTTGGACCCGATTTGTATTTATAGACGCTCTGGTTGGATTGTTGATCTCGGGGGTAGTTTTATACACTTCAGTCACCTTGTTAAAAAAATCCTTTAAAATACTACTTGACCAGGAAATCCAGTCTGATGATCGGGATCGGATTAGAGAAATTGCACTTGACCACCCAAAGGTTCTTGGTTTCCACGATTTGCGAACCAGAGACACGGGCCGTAAATATATAATTCAGTTTCATCTGGAGCTTGACCCAAACATGAGTTTATTGGAATCTCATGAAATTACCGATGAGGTTACTGACAATGTCCTTAAACTGTATCCTGACTCAGAGCTGATTATCCACACAGACCCGCTTGGCATTGATGAGGAGAGAGATCCATTTGAGTAAACAGCAATAACAAGCTAACATACAGCATCATTTTTATTTGGATAAAAATATGAAAATAACTCCTAAATTCTTCTCGCTCTTGACTTTAACCCTGACTTTAATCCTCTCAACTGGACTCAGTGCAAAGTCTATGAAAGAAATCGATGCTGCCATTGAAAGCTCCCTGACTAGATTTACCACAGAAATTCAAGGTGGCGACACCTATTTAGAAGCGGCAAGAGGGATTTTAGTCATACCTAGAATGTGGAAAGCAGGTGTTTTACTTGGATTTGAATTTGGCGAAGGCGCCCTAATTGTCGATGGGATAAAAATTCAATATTACAAAGCGCTCACCACATCCGTGGGTCTCCAAGTGGGTGTAGGATCCAAAGACTTGATCATTCTTTTCTTTGATGATACTGCCATGGATAATTTCTTATACAGCTCTGGATGGGAGGTTGGTGTTGATGGTGCAGTCGCATTCCTCTCAAGAGGAGCCGTAGGCGCCGTGGATACAAATACTTTTAAAGATCCGATTGTGGGCTTTGTCTTTGGACAGAAAGGACTGCTTGCGGGTGTCAGTATGGAGGGAACAAAATTCACAAAAATCTGGCCTGATACTGCAACTGAGATTGATCAAGAACAAGAGGCAATTGAAACATTCAATGAAAGAGTAACGGATTAAAAACACGGTTTGTGTTTACGTCACTCTTTAATTCAGTTACTTCCAGAAGGAACCTTTTTCAACTCTCAATTGCACTTGGTGCTACTGGGTCTTTCCAACCCACAACTGCCCAACAAACAACAAAAGACAATGGACTAGACTTCAGTATTCCAGAGGATAATCTATATGCCTTTGGAAAATTATGGGGGTCCTACGACGTCAAACCAACCTACGGAGGTTATCAAGGTGTCCAATTTGCAAGGATTGGTACCAAACGGTTGATTCCTTTATTCGGTTATGTGGGATTCGGCAACATGCAATCCCGGCTTAATAATGATGGTACAGTTAATATTAGAGGCACAGAAGCAGGCTATTTTACGGATTTGAAAACAGGCCATATTATTGACAGTTGGGACAACCCTTGGACCAATGAAACGGTAGAAGTTTTCCCCTTTATTAATAGAAAAATGCGGGGCCATCTGACAACTAAAATGCCAAAATTTATTATGGGGAATGCAGCACTTGATGAACCCACACTGATGAATCAAGCCGATGCACGGGAAGATCTTGCAACAGTACCATTTTTATTGCCCTGGCAAAAACTGGGGGACCAGTATTTATTGACCTGGGAATATTCACACGAATACACCAACCCCGTGACTAAAGATAAATGGCCCAAAGCTCATACCACTAAAAGAATCAACCCTTCAGAGCACTTTTCTTTTTATACACCGGTTCGTGAAATGAATAACAGGTCAATACTCTCCTCCCCTTTTCATGCTGGATTCATGCGTACATCTCCATGGTGGCCTTGGATGAAAATGGGACAAAATAAAATTAATGGGTGTTTATTTGGGAGGATGCACAGTTACCAAATAACCGGGACAATTGATGATATTCCTGCACCTGTTCTGAAAAGAGTTGAAAAAGATCATCCAGATATTCTTGACATCCAAACAGGTTGGGGTCAAACCAATCCGAAGGGGACTTGGGAAGCCTACGCAGAAGAGATTGCTCCTGAGATCCTGCCAAATTAATCACACAGTTAATTTCACACTCTCTTCTCTTTTTAATGTTTTAATAGAAATTTAATTAATTTAAACTTTAGGTTGTGAACATTAATCATAAATTGCTGCTCCTACTCGTCGTTTTGTGCCAAAGTTGCACTCAGTCAATTGTGATCAATACAACCGTTCCTGAACCCTTAGTAGAAAAAATTGAAAATTTCAATCTTGCCGTTATCTACGAAGACAATATCCAGAACTATCAGTATGAAAATATCAATTCAAAATCGTCTGCGTGCTGTGAAATAGACTTTTCTGACAGTCAACTGAATTTGTTTAGAAAGATATTACAGAGCTTCTTCCCAGGATTGATAGAACTGCCGAATAACAACAGTGAAATGCTCTCAAATGTTGATCTTTATATGGAACCTCAATTGGATGCCTTTGAATTTCTTAGCCCAGAAGAATCAAGGAATGACAAATACGCTGTCTGGTTAAAATACAAAATTGATATTTATGACAATAAAAAAACCTTGTTATCAAACTGGTATATTACCGGTTATGGGGAACAGAATACTGGATCTTTTGGAGTAAGTGAATCGTTAACAAAGGCTATAGACTTGGCTTTAAGAGACACTGGCGTCAACCTGGCGATTAAAATCGAAGATGATTTCGATAAATTAGTAAAATTAATCAGTACCGACCTATGATTCATCACTCAACTTTAATTTTTTTCTTATCTGGATTCTTCCTTATAGCAGGCTGTACGACAACTCGACTTGAGGAACAAACCAACCTACCTTTTGAAATCCTTGAAGGCGAATCAGTGGTAATCACCTCGAACAGTTATCATGTAGGTAATGAGACGGAAACCGATTTCCTTCAATGTATTAATAAGTCACTCATCAAAAAACAAAAAACTTTTAACGTAATACCAACACAACAATTCATAAACCAACTATATCCTTGGTTTGAGCCCAGGACAGCTCCTCAAACAACTGACGATCTTTCTAGTTTTCTTGCTAGGGATCTGGTTCGAGAAAGGATAGAAACGCTTGATGTTAAATACTTCGTCAACATCAGCGGTCAGACCAAAACCAATTCCAGCTCCGGGGCATTGACTTGTGCAGCAGGTCCAGGTGGTGGGGGCTGTTTTGGTCTTGCTTGGTGGGATGACACCTCTTCTTACTCGGCATCTATATGGGATCTAAGTAAAGAATCATCTGTTGGTAACGTCAGTGCAAGCGTCAGTGGAACTTCAGTAATTCCTGCCCTAGTAATACCTATCCCAATCCTTGCAAGAACCCAAAAGACAGCCTGTGAAGAACTTACAGATCAAATACTTGATTTTTTTTCACGCAATTAATTAATTGGGGAAAATATGAATAAGAGTTATAAAAGCGTATTACTTATTGCAATTCTTTTAGCCGTAACACCGATTCAAAGTCAGTTGACGGAAGATGAAAATATACCAGCCATCCTTGCGGAAAACCCAGTTGATAGTCATTTGCTTAAATTGGTTGCAGCACTGTCAGAACAAGCTCATTTTTCAAGAAAAAAGATTACCAATGAATTGTCCCCTTTTATACTGATTAATTTTTTAGAAAAGCTTGACCCAGTAAAAATGTATTTTACTAGATCTGATATTCGATATTTTCAAAGATATCGCTTTAAAATTGATGATGCATTAAAACAAGGGAATCTTGAGCCAATCTACGATATTTTTAGAATCTACAGACTTCGTGTACAACAGAGACTTGGGTTTTGTGTAAACCTCCTCCTCACCCAGGATCACAACTTTGAATCAGATGGTTCTTACGACTTTAACCGTCAAGTAAAAAACTGGTTTGATGACATTGAAGAACTGGAAAATCTTTGGCAAAAGAAAACTCACAACGATTTACTTACTTTAATTCTTGCCGGTCAATCCAAAGAAATAGCAATAGAGGTATTGGAAAAACGATACAGACGGTTTATTAGGAAAGTCAATTTATTTGACGAAGAAGATGTGATTAGCATCTTTTTAAATGCTTTTGTCCACACCTTGGATCCACATTCTAACTACCTAAACCCAACCCAATCAGAAGAGTATGAAATTCAAATGAGTTTATCCTATCAAGGAATTGGCGCCCGATTGAACCTAGCTGATGAACAGGTTCAGGTCGTTAATATCATACCTGGTGGCCCGGCAGCAAGAGATGGCCGATTGAAACCAATGGATAAAATTATTGGCATCATGGATGAAAAGAATAAAACCATCACCGATCTCATAGGGTGGGATTTGGATGAAGTTGTCAAATTAATCAGGGGCCCGAAAGGAACAAGGGTAACTTTACAGATTGTACCCAGTGACTCAAACCCTGACGAAACGCCTTATTTACTAACCCTTCAAAGAGACGAAGTGGCATTGGAAGAACAGGCAGCTTCTAGTCTTATTGAGACCCTTGAAATCAGAGACAAAACATACAATATTGGTGTTGTAACGATTCCAAGTTTTTATCAAGATTATCAAGCGAGGAGTAAAGGCGAAGCTAAATACAGAAGTACATCTGAGGATGTAAAAAAACTTGTTCATAACCTTTTAGAAATCGGTATTGATGCCTTAGTCATCGACCTTAGGGGTAACAGTGGTGGTCTATTGACTGAGGCTACCGCTCTTACCGGGCTTTTCATTGACGATGGGCCTGTTGTCCAACTGAAAGATACTCGCAATAAAATTGAAATTGTAGAAGACCCAATATCTGGTTCAGTGTACGAGGGTCCATTAGCGGTGATTGTTGACCGATATAGTGCTTCAGCGTCAGAAATTTTTGCTGGAGCCATCCAAGATTATTCTCGTGGCATTGTGGTTGGCCAACAAACATTCGGCAAGGGAACTGTACAAAATCTCTATCACTTGGATCGATATTCCAGATTCCAATCAAAAAAAGGATTCGGACAATTAACATTGACAATAGGAAAATTCTACAGAGTCTCTGGCCAGGGGACTCAAAACAAAGGGGTTATCCCAGACATTAGATTACCATCTTTCATTGACGAAGAAGTGGTTGGAGAAGATACAAAAAAGAACACGCTCCCATGGGACCAAATTATGTCATTGGAGTATGATTCTGATTTATCATTCCATCAATCTATCGAGAAACTAAAAAAGAATTTTGCTGAAAAATCCAAAGAGAATTTACCACTTTTATTTCTTCAAGAAGACATTGATCAGATCACTGAGCAAAACAAACAAACCAAACTGTCCTTAAACTATGAAAAAAGGAAAATAAAAAGGGACCAATTTAAAAAGGTTACTCAAGATAGAAGAACCAAAAGACTGGAAGAACTGGGTTACAGCAATGAAAATAATTTTAACGACTTCGCGTCAAAGACGCTATTAAATGAGGTCTTAAACACCGTGGTTAATCTTATTGAATCAAAGGAAATTGAGTCAGGTTAACAATCCTTAATTAACCTTTAGGCCATTCTTGATGGTGTAAATCGATCACAAACTTGTGCTTATGGACAACCTCGTGATGTTCGTGTTCGTGATTATGAGATTCTTGATCTAGATCGTTACCATGTTGGTGTATATGGTGTTGGTCATCGTGCCCGTGTGCATGAGAATGGACCAGTGTTTTGTGTTGATGATTAAGAATATTTTCATCTTCGGTGGGCCAGAATAAAATGCTAAAAATAAAACAGGTTAAAACTATGCAGGCCAGAAATGCTGCAGTGAAGCCAAAGCCAAAATACAAAACCAACTGTCCAGTGATCGGATAAGTTATTAACCAACACAAATGCGAGAGTGCAAATTGTGCTGAAAAGTAAGACGATCTATCCGCTGGGTCTGCAGACATATTAACTATTTTTCCTGATGGTGTCTGAACCAGTGACCACCCTACTCCAGTTATGAACCAACAAAAAAGAGCAAAAGAAAACATGGGCTCTGTTGCCATCATACCCAACCCCACAGCTAAAAATATTGCTCCAGATTGAACAATGAGTTTGTCATTAAATATACTTGATAATTTTGGAAAACTTAGAGCTGCTAACATGGACCCAAAGCCGGAAGCTGCAAAAAATATTGCCAATTCACTGTCACTGCCCCCTAAGTATTCTTTCACGTAAATTATTGTGTTAACAATAATCATTGCACTCGCACAAGCCACAGCGAAGTAAAGTATTAACAGCGATCGCAATCGAGGTGTTTTGAAATAAGCTACTATTCCATAACTGACTTCATTCCAAATGCTACCTGTCCTTTGCACTGGTTTTGGCATAGGAATGGTCGTAACAACAATAATGGCTGCTGAAATTACAAAAGCCACTGAATTCCCCACAAACAAACCAGAGTAGGAAAAAAACAACAATGCTAAGGCAGCAAAGGTTGGGCTTAATAAGTTTTCTAGATCATAAGCGAGTCTTGAGTAAGAAAGCGCTTTTCCATACATTACATCGTCTTCTAGAATATCAGGAATCACAGCCTGGAAGACGGGCTTGAAGCCTGCAGAGAACAAATTCAACAGAAATATAAGAAGATAGATATGCCACAACTCGGAAACAAAAGGCATTAACAGGACGAGAAATGCCCGTATTACATCCAAAGAGATTAAAAACGGTTTTCTGGCAAACCGATGGACCAGACCCCCTACTATTGGAGCAAAAAAAACGTAAGCAATCATTTTACATGCCAAAGCAATGCCTAAAACAGCACCGGCATTTTCGCCGGCAAGGTTGTAAGCCAACAAAGATAAACCAACTGTTGAAAGTCCTGTTCCAACCAATGCAATAATCTGAGCTGTGAAAAGTTTTCTAAAACTTGGATTCGTTATTGGATTCGAACTATTCATTGGATTTTGTTGAAAGTGTATTCAAGTACAATCAGTTTATTAAACCATTCGTGAACCAATAAGTTTTTGGTTAATTTATTTTGAACGGAGTTTGAATTGCCAGACTTTTTAGACGCTTCTTTGTCTGATTCTTGAATCTCACCGCCACTTGAACGGCATAAACCTGTCTCTTTCACTTCTAAGATTTTTGCATCCAAAAAAAGTCTAAATTTCACATTATAGGTATAGCTAATATTTTCAAGATCATGCTCTCCATAGTACATCTCTACATCGACTGTATATGGAGACAGAAAGTTCATCTCCACGTGAATGTCAGGAACATAATGATTAGAACTTAACAGTAAGTGCATGTGTGGTTCTGGTGAGAATTTGAATTTTGTTTGACTCTCTAATGGACTTAAGAGGATTTGATTAATTATTTTAAAATTTTGCTCGTAAGTGGAATAAAGATTATCAACTAAGTTCTCAGATTTAACTGCACTTCTCTCTTTAACTGCAAACAATGGTGCATTTGTTTTCATATTAATGTCTCTCAAATCCTATTGTTGAACAGTCTAGTTCTAATTGAGGTGGCTATTTCCTCCACCGAAATTGTGGTCGTATCTATGTATGGAATACTATATTTATTAAACAGCGATTCACTATATCTGATTTCTGCCTGGACTTGATGCGGCGAGGCATACTTACCCGATGGTCGTCTTTTTTCTCTTATTTCTTGCAAGCGTTTTGGTGCAATAGTTAGGCCAAAAATCTTATTTTTAAAGCGTTTTAGACTGTTTGGTAATTGTTGAGATTCAAGTTCTAGATCAACCAAAGGGTAATTTGCAACCGAAAGACCATTGATCAGAGCAAGATAAATGGAGACGGGTGTTTTTCCTGTTCTGGAAACACCAACAATAATAATGTC
>DTSX01000043.1 GCA_012965065.1 Gammaproteobacteria bacterium | reverse complement strand
TTGATCGTTTGGGACCGGATGTTTGGAACCTATGCCGAAGAAATAGAACCGGTAGTTTATGGTTTAATCAACAACGTAAAAACTTTCAATCCATTGAAAATTACCCTTTTTAGCTGGGTTTCATTTATCAAAGATTTCAAACAATCAGAAACTACCGCCGACAAAATTAAATCTTTTTGGGGAACTCCGGAATGGAGCCCTAATTAAAAAAATATTTGGTAGAGAATCGTTTTAATAATTTAAGAGAGAAGACAACTATGAGAGATCTAAATAATATGACCGTCATGATAACAGGTGCAAGCTCAGGCTTTGGAATGGTCACTGCAAAAATGCTTGTGGAGCAAGGTGCTAATGTTGTCCTGGGTGCAAGAAGGGTTGATAGATTGGAAGCTTTGAGCCAAGAACTGGGTGATGCGAACGTTGCCTTTAAGGAAATGGATATCACCAATAAAGATCAAGTGCATGCTTTGGCTCAATTGGGAATAGACAAGTTTAACAAAATTGACGCCTTGGTTAACAATGCAGGAATTATGCCACTATCCCTACTAAATGCTGGTCGTACCGATGAATGGGATGAGATGATAGACACCAATGTAAAAGGAGTCCTCTACGGAATAGATGCTGTCTTGCAACATATGCTGGATAGAGGTGATGGAGTCATTGTTAATATATCCTCGGTGGCAGGACTTCGGGTATTTGATGGTAGTGCGGTTTATTCTGCTACAAAATTTGCAGTCCGAGCGATCAGCGAAGGCCTGAGAGCTGAGTCAGCTGGAAAAATACAAGTGACTTGTATTTACCCAGGCGCTTTTAAAACAGAGCTAGGTTTTTCCATTAAGGATACTTCGATTCTGGAAAGATTGATGAAACTAGGAATGGCTGAGATTGCGCAACCGGCTGAACGGGTGGCGGAAACAATCGTCTTTGCTCTGCAACAAGAAAAGGGGGTTGCTTTGAATGAAATTGTGATCAGACCAACTGCTCAAGAAACTTGATTGAGACTTGTGAACTAAATTACAGAGTGAAGAGGAAATAAAGCTATTCGTCGGCAACCTTGACTAACTGTTTTCCGAAATTCTTACCCGTCAATACATCTCTCAGAGCCTGAGGAGCATTTTCAAGCCCAACGGTTACCGTTTCCCGGTACTTGATCTTGCCTTCTTTAATCCAGCCTGAGAGCTCTTTGGTGGCATTTGCCCAATCATCAAACCATTCGGTCACCACAAAAAATCTGTGTTCCGGCACTGGCTTCATCGCACCAAATACATCGAAAGGGGTTTCTTCGTTCATGATGTCTCGCGAGTTGTATTTGGAAATAAAACCACATATGGGAACTCTGCTACCGGGGTTTAACAATTTGGCAACAGCTCTTGTGACCTCGCCCCCTACATTCTCGAAATACACATCTATTCCATTCGGACAGGCATTATTGAGGTCTTCTTCGAGGTTTCCGGCTTTGTAGTCCACACAGGCGTCAAGTCCAAGCTCATCAGTAACATAAGAGCACTTCGCCTCTCCTCCGGCAACGCCTACGGCTCTGCACCCAAGAATTTTTGCCACTTGGCCAACAACCGTTCCCACTGCTCCAGAGGCGGCAGAAACAACGACCGTTTCTCCCTCTTTGGGTTTACCCAATCTAGTTAGACCAAAGTAAGCCGTCCTGCCTGGCATGCCAACAGTTCCTAAGTAAGTGGATAGTGGAACAATATCGGGATCGGCTTGAAAAAGCTCAGGACCATCGCCTCGAACAGCGATGTAGCTCTGCCAACCTCCATGGACACAGACGTAGTCACCGGATTTAAAGTTGTCTGATTTACTCTCGACCACAATCCCAACGCTTTCCCCCACCATAACATCGCCAATTTGCACAGGCCCTGTATAAGACACGGCATCATTCATGCGTCCTCGCATGTAGGGGTCGATAGAAAGATAAAGGGATTTGATTAGAATTTCTCCATTTTTCAATTCTGGAACATCCACTTCCTCCCATTTCCAGCAGTTGTCCTCTGGCATGCCCTCTGGTCTTTTATCCAACAACCATCGTTGATTGATTCTAGTCATTTTTGTCTCCTGAATTTTGTTAGCTTCCAACCTATAAGTGGCGAAACTTATCCTCTATTTCTAAACCTTACTCCAACTTACACACTGCAACAAGTTTGGAAAAAGGAGTATTTATTGAACTTGACTACATCGAACTTGAGACACTTCAGTTGTTGGAATAACATTGAAGCATGAATAAACACATTGGTATCATTGACTCAAGATTAAAAAGGAGCATTTAGGTGAGACAATTGCATCAATACCAATCTGGCAGTTACATGTCAAAAGGGGACTTTGAGGAAATCAGAGAAATATTCCAGACCCCTTTAATCGGATCTTACAACTGGGACTATACAGCTGCAGATGATCGTATTAACAGGCTTTATCAACTGGCTAAAAAAAGGCAATGGAATGTAGAGATTGATATTGACTGGTCAGAGCCTTGGAATATGCAGGATGCTACCATAGACGACTATATTTTTTTTCATGAACAGTTACTCGGTTATGCGCCTTATGCTCAATTGTCCGATGAAGATCAATTGGACTTCCAGAAGAAAATCGACTCGTGGAATATGGCCCAGTTCCTTCACGGAGAGCAAGGCGCTCTGTTGGTTGCTAGCCAACTCTGTTCCTGTGCACCAACGTACAATGCAAAATTATATGCTGCCACTCAAGCGTATGATGAAGCCCGTCA
>DTSX01000042.1:10162-10959 GCA_012965065.1 Gammaproteobacteria bacterium | reverse complement strand
GTGGCTCCTGGGAACCAAGTGATGATCTAAGGATTGATTTTAAACACACAGATGGCGATCACGTTCGAACTGGATCCACTGTTGCGATCAGCCATTGGGAAATGGCAATGCCACCCACGGCAACCTCAGGCTTGGCTTTTCTCTTAACCGACTTGTTTCATCCAGCTTTGCCCGCAGCGGTAGCAGCTGGTGAATTCATCGGTTATCGAGATGAAAACATGTGTGCTGGGTCTACGTTGTGTCTGGGGTTGAATACAGAAGGAACTGATACCCAAACTCAAGACACATCGATTAATCTCACCTACGATTTTGGTGATGGGTACACGTTTAAATCAACCACAGGTCAAGCAGAATACGAATATGTAGATGGCATTGATGCAGATTTTGCAGCCATCGCGTTGGTCTCAAGAGACGACTGGTCTAGCTACGATCAAACAAGTCAAGAATTTTCGATTTCATCCCCACAGGACGGTGATTTTACATGGATCGCAGGTGCCTATTGGGACAGCCAGGAACAAGACATTGAACGTCTGATTGATCTTGATGGAACCATTGGCGGGGCCATGGGAATGATAGGTCAAACATCGATCTTGAAAATGCCTTTAGCAACGTTAACAGCAATGGGTCTGCCAATGTTGTATGAGAACGATTCTGCTAATAATCCAACGGCTGCGTATTTGGTTTCAGTTGGAGTCCTGCCTGGAAATGCTTCTCTCTATCAAACGATGTTTACCCATGCCACCCGAATTGGCTACTGGAACCAAAAAACTGAATCTAGAGCGGTGTATTTTCAAGGC
>DTSX01000042.1:0-10090 GCA_012965065.1 Gammaproteobacteria bacterium | reverse complement strand
CGGTTTGCAAACCTGTAGTTCCAATGCATTTCTCGCTGGCATTATGGGCGCTACTTTCGATACCTGGGCACATAACTTTGACAATGTTCCTGAAAGAAATACCGATCATTGGTTGCCTTCCTTGGTGATCAAGAAGGACCTTTCAGACAATCATATGATTTATGCCAGTTTTTCGAAAGGCTATAAAAGTGGTGGCTACAACGCAGCCGATGACCAGAATCCTACATTTAGTTTAGTTGGAGGCGCGCGTGTTCCAAATCCTACTGAACCAGGAATTGGTTTTGAATACGATGACGAGACCGCAGTATCGTATGAAATTGGAGGCAAGCACACGTTTCCGAACGGTAAATTGCAGTTTAACTGGGCTGCTGCGCACGCAGATTACGACAACCAACAAGTATCAACCTTTGTCGGTTTAGGCTTTGTCGTCGGCAATGCTGCTTCCTCAGATGTGGACACAATCGAAATGGATTTGTTGTGGCAAGCCACCCCAGATCTTAGAATCGGTGTTAACGCCGCTTATCTTGATGCCAAGTTTGATTCATTCCCAGCAGCTGCTTGTACTGAAAAACAATTGGCTACCTTCAGAGGTATGGATCCAACGGGTAATCCCTACGCTCCCACAGGTTATTCTTATACGAATATACACCAGAGCCACTACGGTTCAGATTTAGCCATTGGTAATTGCAAAGCGATTTGGAATGCAGCCGGTTTCATGGCGGTTGGAAACCAGGATTTGTCTGGTGAGCCACGTGGACCTGGTAAGTACAATGGCGCCGTGTTTGCTGATTACACCAGGAACATAGGTTCAGACATGCAATTCTTTTTAAGTCTCGATGTCAGTTTCTTCGATGACTACACCTATGCAGGTGACGCTGACCCAATTGATGCACAGGAAGCCAGCCAGCGAATCAACATTCGTGCTGGGGTTCGTGCTGACAAATGGGAAGCAATGGTCTACGGTAGAAATATCACAGATGAAATAATTGCTAATGGAGGCTTTGATGTACCATTGACCTCCGGTGCTCACGCCATGTACATGGCCCCAAGAGAAGTTTGGGGTGCACGCTTGACCTACAACTTCTAAGTTGAGCTGAATGATAATAAAGGACGGGCTTTGGCCCGTCCTTTTTTTTGTCTACGCAGAGGAGAAATTGATATAATTTTATCCATGACCCAAACAAGAATACTTCCAATGGTAAGGCAAACCAAGATCACCAAATGAACCGCAACGTTATTGTCAGTTGTGCGGTAACCGGCTCGGGTGACTCGGTTGGCAAGCATCCTGCAATTCCAGTGACTCCTGAGGAAATAGCAACAGCTGCGATTGAAGCTGCCAAAGCTGGGGCTGCAATAGCACACATCCACGTTCGAGAGCCTGATAGCGGTAAACCAAGTCGACGGGTGGAACTTTACCGAGAAGTGGTGGAGCGTATTCGCAGCAGTGATGTCGATGTGATTATTAATCTCACCACCGGCATGGGGGGTGATCTTTTTCTCGGTCCCGACAATGAACCGATGAATTTCAGTGAGGCTACGGACTGCGTTGGCATGATGGAACGGATTAAACATGTTGAGGAACTCCTGCCGGAAATCTGTTCGCTCGATTGCGGTTCGTTCAACTATGGGGAAGGTAATTACGTCTACATTTCGACACCAAATATGCTGGAACAGGGAGCCAAAAGGCTGCAGGAAATTGGTGTTAAACCGGAACTCGAGGTATTTGAATTGGGTCAATTGTCATTTGCCAAACACATGCTGACACAGGGACTTCTTGACAGTCCGCCTATGTTCCAAGTGTGTCTTGGTATTCGCTGGGCCGCTGAGGCCAATACCGCTTCGTTCAAGACCATGGTGGATGCTTTACCAGAGGGTTGCAACTGGGGTGGATTTGGTGTTGGTGCGATGGAAATGCCAATGGTTGCACAAGCGGTATTACTCGGAGGCAATGTCCGGGTAGGGCTTGAGGACAATCTTTATCTGGAGAAAGGGGTATTTGCATCCAATGCTCAATTGGTAGAGAGGGCTTGCAATATAATTCAACTCATGGGATGTTCGATCCAGACGGTTGCAGAAGCAAGAGACACTTTAGGCCTTAAAGATCTCTCGTAAATGACAATACTTATGAAGGTTTTCCAATGAATCTAGTACAAAAGAGCGTGGCACACCCGTGGATGTGTGACGTATTAGGCCATCTTACCACCCGCCATTATGTGGCCATGTTTGACGACGCAGCTTATCACTTATTATACAAAGTCTTTGGATGGACCGGATCCAGTGATGCAGATGGCAAGATTGCTTGGGCCGATGTTCGACATGTTATTGATTACCAAGCAGAAGTAGCAGCTGGGGATCTTCTTGAGATCCATGCTGGCCTTACTAAAATCGGCACCAAGTCAATCACGGTTTTTTACGAGATGAGAGATCTCGGCAGCCATGAGGTGGCTGCCACACTTGAATGCACCAGTGTGCTCTTCGATTTACAGACCCGAAAATCCATCAAGATCTCCGAGCCACTTCGGGAATTGGCGTCGAAACACTTGATAGAAAAAACAGACAGCGACAGTGAATAACCAGGCACGGATCGTTATTGTCGGTGGCGGCATTATGGGTGTTTCACTGCTGTATCATTTGGCAGAAGAAGGTTGTGATGACCTTCTCCTGATTGAGAAAGGCGAACTGACATCAGGGTCCACTTGGCATGCTGCCGGGCAATGCCCCAGTATGGTCGGCAACTACAACCTTGCAAAAATTCACAATTACGGCAACTGGCTGTATTCACGGTTGGAGGAACTGACGGGCCAGTATGTCAGTTGGCATGCCTCCGGCGGTATTCGTTTAGCTTTAACACATGAAGATATTGATTGGTTTCATTACATGAAAGGTATCGCTGACAATGTTGGGTTCCACATGGAAATTATTGATGCTGAAAAAATCAAACAGATCAACCCTTTCATAAATACAGACGGTGTGCTTGCAGGCGCATGGACGCTCGATGACGGGCATGCAGATCCGGCAGGGCTCACCAACGCAATGGCACTTGGGGCGACTAAAATGGGTGCCAGTATCCAACGACACAATCGTGTTACTGACATCAAAGCCATGCCTTCGGGCGAGTGGCAAGTGGTTACAGAAAAAGGCAACATCATTGCTGAAACGGTTGTCAATGCAGCAGGCTGCTATGCCCGACGGGTTGCGCAAATGGTTGGCAGGGATTTACCGATCGTAAACATGCAACACCACTACATAGTAACCGGGCCTGTGGAAGAATTTTCCGAGCGTGATCAAGAGATTCAAGTTATCCGAGACCCAAGAGCGTCCTCGTATCTTCGACAGGAACAAAAATCGGGTCTGATTGGCATTTATGAACAAGCCAATATGACGGAAGCTTGGGCACCGAGTGGTTTACCTCCTTGGGAATCCGACAGCGAGCTTTTCTCAGACGACCTACCACGGTTGATGCCTTGGCTCGAGCACGCCATGGAACGCATGCCGTTGTTTGAGGATGCAGGTATTAAACGTGTGGTGTGTGGGGCCATCCCGCATTCGTCAGATGGCGCACCCTTGTTGGGACCGGTTACTGGGTTGAAGAACTTCTGGAATTGTTGTGGTGCATCGTTTGGTATTGCTCAGGCTGCCGGTTGTGGAAAATACCTTACCCAATGGATGCTGTACGGAGACTCCGAGATCAACATGACTGGTTTTGATTCACGACGCTATGGCGATTATGCCGATAAGAGTTATATGAACGCCAAAGGTTTCCAAGATTACCAGAGGACCTATTTTACCCCAATGCCAGGTGAGGAATTGCCGGCTGGACGGTCTCGACGAAAGAGCCCCTTGTACAAAAAACTTAAAGACAGAGGTTGTGTCTTCACAGAGACCTTCGGGTGGGAGCGGCCCAAGTGGTTTTCATTGGATGGTCGTGAGGAAAATTACAGCCGTCGACACAACAACGTGTTTGATGTGGTGCGCGCTGAGTGTTTCGCTGTGCGTGAGCGTGTCGGTATTCTGGATTTAACGGGTTTTGCCAAGTACGACGTTACCGGTTCCGATGCAGAATCCTATTTAAACCGTATATGTGCCAATACAATGCCAGCAAAACAAGGTGGCATGGTGCTTGCACATGTTCTCTCTGATGCAGGCAGAATCGGCGCGGAAATGACCATCACTCGCTTGGCTGACAATCAATTCTATGTACTTTCCGCTGCCGGGGCGGAACTTCGAGATTTGGATTATCTCACCCAGGCGAGGACTGCTGAAGAAGACGTTGATATCGTCAATATTACCAATGATCGGGGCGTACTGATTCTTGCAGGCCCAAGATCACGGGAGGTGTTGGCTAAAGTCACAGAAGAAAAATTGGACAACGCTTCGTTCCGATGGTTGAGCGGAAAAGAGACGCAAGTAGCTGGATTGTCTACTCGGGCACTCCGAGTCAACTATGTCGGCGAGTTGGGCTGGGAGTTGCATCCACCAATGGAACATATGGAAACAATCTTCGATGCCCTGTGGCAAGCAGGAGAAGAATTTGGTATCACAAACTTTGGTCTTTATGCCGTGGACAGTCTGAGAATGGAAAAAGCTTACCGAGGTTGGGGTGCCGAGTTGACCAATGAAGTGACAATGATTGATGCTGATATGGAGCGTTTTATTAAATTGGACAAAGCCGATTTTGTCGGTAAGGAAGCAACCCTCCGCCAACAACAAGAGGAACGTTTGTTTCAATTGGTGTATTTCGAGATTGAAGCCACCGATTCAGATGTTCACGGAGGCGAACCCATTTTTATTGCTGACAAGTGCATCGGCATAACCACCTCGGGAGGTTACGGTCATTTCGTGCAAAAAAGTCTCGGCTTTGGCTACGTAGATCCAGGAAATTCTGCACCTGGTACCGAACTGGATGTGGACCTGCTCGGTGAGCGTTGTCGAGCGACGGTATTGAAAGATCCTGTTTATGATCCAGAAAATAAACGTTTGAGGGCATAGGTTATAAATGTCAGAGATTAGAAAGTTTCAACTAGAGGTTACCGACGCAGTCTTGGATGATTTGAAAAAACGCTTGTCTATGACGCGTTGGCCAAACAAAGAAACCCCTGAAGATTGGAGCCAAGGAATTCCACTGGGGTATATGCAAGAGCTTTGCGACTATTGGCAACACGAGTACGATTGGCGTGCTCGCGAAGAACGGCTCAACCGATTTCCACAATTTATCACAGAAATTGATGGGGTGGATATTCACTTTATTCACCTGCCTTCGGCACACGAGAATGCACGGCCCTTAATCATAACCCACGGTTGGCCCGGATCTGTTGTTGAATTTCACAAGGTCATCGAGCCTTTGGCGGATCCAACCGCGCATGGTGGCAATACCGAAGATGCATTTCATGTTGTGGTGCCATCATTACCTGGATACGGGTTTTCAGGAAAGCCCGAAGTCACCGGTTGGGGCATAGAAAAGATTGCTGATATCTGGGGTGCATTGATGGCTCGTCTTGGATACGATCATTATTTTGCTCAGGGAGGTGATTGGGGGGCAATGGTGACCACCCATATTGGCTTGCAGGATAAAGAGCACTGTGATGCGATACACCTAAATATGCCAGTTGTCATACCGGATGCAAATACCATGGCAGAGCTGACACCATCTGAACAGGCATCTCTTATGTCAATGAAGTTTTATCAGGATTGGGATTCTGGCTATTCCAAACAACAAAGTACAAGACCGCAAACAGTGGGATACGGCTTGGTGGATTCCCCAAGTGGTCAAGCGGCATGGATTATAGAAAAATTTTATCAGTGGACAGATTGTAACGGTCACCCTGAAAATGCAATCAGCCGTGATGAATTATTGGACAACGTTATGATGTATTGGCTAAGTAAATCAGCAGCCTCATCAGCACGTTTGTACTGGGAGAGCTTTAAGAACCCGCCACAGGATGAAGTGGATATCCCGACTGGATGCAGTATTTTCCCAAAAGAAATAGTTCGTCCTTCAGAACGATGGATTCGAAAACGATTCACCAATCTCAAATATTACAATGAGTTGGAAAAGGGCGGACACTTTGCAGCCTTTGAACAACCCGAAATCTTTTTGCAAGAAATCCGGACTTACTTTAGATCACTCCGTTAGAACAAGGATTGCAGATTAATTATTTTTTCTCTTCGGCAGCTTTCTTAATCGAATCTGCTGTTTGTCCAAACATCATCTTGAGACTTTCTTTTGACTGATTAGCACTGGGATTTATGTATTCTTTCCCAAGATCAATACCTTTTCTTACAGCGGGTCTATTTTTTATGACATCGAACCAGCGTCGTAAGTTGTCAAAAGCATCCAAATTCACACCAAATCGTTTGTACATCAGCACCCAAGGGAACGCTGCCATGTCGGCAATAGAATAATCTCCTGCAAGATATTCACGATTTTTGAGGACCGTGTCCATAACCCCCAACAACCGATCGTATTCATTCTTGTAGCGTTCTGTTGCGTAAGAGTGGTCGCCTGGGAAATTTGGCGCGTAGTTGACAAAATGACTTACTTGACCTGCCATGGGGCCGAGACCACCCACCTGCCAAAACAACCACTCAAGTACGCGAAATTTTTCCACAGGTGTTTGAGGAAAAAATTTACCGGTTTTCTCGCCCAGATACATCAGTATCGCTCCCGATTCAAAAACACTGACTTGTTTACCATCCGGGCCTTTATGATCAACGATTGCTGGCATGCGATTATTGGGGCTAATGGCCAGGAACTCAGGTTTAAACTGATCCCCTTTGCCCAAGTTAACAGGAATAACATTGTAAGGAGTTGAAGTCTCTTCGAGCATGATGGAAATTTTCCAACCGTTCGGAGTGGGAGCATAATAAAGATCGATCATAATTGATTATCCTATTAGAATTGGTGTGAAAATAAAAAAAATAAATCTTCTTAATTCTAAATGATTTGATGAAATTTTTTTCCATAGCTTTGCTTATTTATCTCCAAATTGGTTTGGCAGGGGAATTATTATTCGCATCAGTAGTTATCGACGATAGGTTATACAAAGCTACGATCACCAGAGACGTCTGGGGAGTACCGCATGTGTTTGGTAAAACAGATGCAGATGCAGCATTCGGAATAGCTTTTGCCCATGCTCAAGACGATATTAAAAACCTCACCGATAATATCAGACTATATCGGGCCGAAATGGGCCTCAAACAAGGGCTGAAAGGGGTTGTCTCAGACTATCTTATCAAAGCTTTGAAGATCAGGGAGATGGTTGTAGAAGGTTATGAAGCTAAGCTTAGCAGTCAAGTAAGAGAGGTCATTGAAGGCTATGTCGCAGGCTTAAACTATTGGGTTGATTTGCATCCAAACAGAGATTACCAAGCGCTGTTTCCAATCACAAAGTACGATATTGTTTCAGGTTTTGTTATTCAAAACCTCTTTTTTTCCGGTGTGGTAAGCGCCATAGAAAAACTCCAATCCATGGAAGCGCCTGGGTCAAAAAGAATTGCTATGAATCAAAACACTATTATCCAATCTGCAGATTTAGTGCTTGGATCAAATGCATTTGCAGTTGGCCCTACAAAAACCGACGATGGTTCAACCCGATTAATCATTAATTCACATCAACCTTTGGAAGGTTCATTGGCATGGTATGAAGCTCATATTACCAGTGAAGAGGGATGGAATATGATGGGAGGGCTGTTTCCAGGGTCGCCTTTTATCTTTGTGGGATTTAATGATGATTTGGGTTGGGGATTCACTGTCAATAGACCAGATTTAACCGATGTTTATACATTGGAGATCAATCCAAAGAATAAAAACCAGTATTTATTGGATGGTCTTTGGGTCAATTTTGACATCAGAACTTTAAAACTCCCAACCAAATTGTTCGGTCCTTTCAGATGGACCATAAGAAGAAAAGCAAAGTATTCGGCACACGGCCTTGTTTTTGAAACTAAATCAGGAGTGTATGCAGTCCGTTTTGCAGGGATGAACGACATAGGACAGGTTGAGCAATGGTACAGGATGAATAAGTCGACGAGCATGGAAGAGTGGCTGGAAGCAATGAGGATACGCTCAATTGTTTCCTTCAATGCAGTTTATGCTGACAGAAAGAAAAATATTCTTTTCTTGCATAATGCTGCCAGTCCTGTCCGGGAAGAATCAATAGACTGGACACAACCCGTAGACGGCACTAAATCTGCTCTCATCTGGAATAAACTGGTGCCCTTGGAGCAATTGCCATTGATCATCAATCCTTCTTCAGGGTGGCTAGCGAGCAACAACCAAGATCCTTTTAAAGTAACCTCAGAGGAAAGCAACTTGAATCCGGAAGACTATTCAAAGACTCTCGGACTGCAAACCAGAATGACGAATAGAGCCTACAGAGCCCTTGAGTTATTCACTGCTTACGATGTTGTTTCTGAAGAAACCTTACTGGATATTAAGTTTGATCATCAGTATTCATTAGATTCCAGATCGTACAAGTACATTGAAACTATTTTTAAAGAAATATTTGAAGATACAGACCTCCAGGAAGCACAGGCTGTATTAAAAAGATGGGATCTCAAGACAAATCTTGATAACCGATCCGCAACCCTGGGGACCTGTGTTTTAGGTCCTGAATGGTTGGCTGAGCAAAATGACCAGGATCCACCCAAGCCACTGAGTGTTTTCAAGAAATGTGTCAAAGATATAAACAAGTCATTTAAACGAATAGATCCATTGTGGTCGGAAAGAAATTTACTCTTCAGGGGAGACAAAAGGGTTCCTGTGCAAGGAGGGCCTGATACACTCAGGGCAATTTATGGTAAAGTGCAAGAAAATGGCCAACTAAGAGCAGTAGCAGGGGACGGTTTGGTAGTTTTAGTGGAGTGGGATGCGAATGGTGTGCTTACAAGTAAGAGTATCCATCAATACGGAAGTGCTACGCAAGATGAAACTTCTGTTCACTTCGACGACCAGATGATGCTCTATGCGAAAGAACGAATGAAAGAAACCTTCTTTGATACTGTTGAACTAGAGAAACACACCGAGACCAAAATAACCATACCTTAGAAAGGATGGTTAGTTTAGTGGAATAGGAGAGATGGCAGAGCGGTCGAATGCGCACGCTTGGAAAGCGTGTAAGGGTTAATAGCCCTTCGAGGGTTCGAATCCCTCTCTCTCCGCCATGAAACCCTTACTGGTAAAGGGTTTCAGAAGGTAAGCCCTTACGAAAATCCGCAGATATTGCCGAATATCACAACGTTTTGACGAAGTTTTTGACGGAGAAATAACCTAACAATCGAACAAAGAAACGTATCGTCTATACCAACTAACGTTCAACAAAACTTTTCAACATAAGAAACAATCGGTGTAATCTAATAGATATGAAAAAACTAATCCTCATATCAGCACTATTATTCAGCTTTAATGGTTGGGCAGAAGTTATAGTTGTGGTCTACGAAGGAAATAACTTTGAGGAGTGTAAAGCTATAGCAAGCATTATTACTAATAATGATTCTGACTATAATAAATCAATGAAAACCTGTAATTCGCTATTGCCTCAAGCACAACACCGACAGTCGCTGCGACCACAATCGCGAGGGATGGATAATGTGGATAATGATGCTAGGCTGCATGGAGAGCAAACAAAAGGAGTTAACAGACCATCATGCAGACCACCTAATTGCTAGTTAAGTAATGAAAAAACTTATCCTCATATCAGCACTATTGCTCTGCTCTAATGGTTGGGCAAATGAGGCTTTTGACAATTGCATAGTCATTGCAGAAGAAAGTGTTTATGGTTTAGAAGAAACATGGAATCGAGGAGCCGACAAACATCTATCAGGTCATCCGATGATACACACTGATGCAGAACAAGGTTTTACCTCAGCGAGTAAAAGAGATGCTATCAAAGATTATATAGAGCTTTTAAAAGTATGTGCTGATTTGAATGTGATTAAGTTTGAAGGTGAAGTTGAATTAAAAGAATAATACAAACGTCCAAGATAAGATCCAACGAATCAACACACATAGATACAAACGTCTAAATGGCAAAATAAATTATTAAACTTCGCACAAGAGCATTATCCAGAAAGTTTAGAAAAGTGGGATTAT
>DTSX01000041.1:26415-36276 GCA_012965065.1 Gammaproteobacteria bacterium | reverse complement strand
CCATCGTTTGGCCCTTTGTATTCATGTCATTGATTATGTTCAAGACGGTTTTTGCATTTACATCGAAAACCGCTTTTGCATCAGGCTGATCGCCCGCTTTGATGGGGTCTCCACCCAGTGCCAGTACATTCCTGACCCCAAGAGCAGAAGCACCCATAAGGTCACTTTGTATGGCCAGTCTATTCCTGTCTCTGCATGTGATTTGAAAAATGGGGTCTATGCCTTTGTTTAACACAATGGCCGAGCCTGCAAGACTTGACATATGAGCCATTGCACCGGCATTGTCGGTTATATTTATAGCGTGTACCGATCCTTTGAGGAGATCAATTTTAGCTTCCAACTCCGCAGGTCCAGCACTTACAGGTGGGGGTATTTCAGCAGTGATCACGAAGGGCTCACTTTGCAATGCCTGTTTTAGAGATTTAAATTCCCCGGTCATATGGTTATTGTATTTTCTTTAGCTTGTGTCTTCACGAATACTTTTGATCAAACTCATTGCCATGAGAATATATACGATAATTAAAGGAGGTGAAATCAATAAAATAATCGTTTGAAATGGCCTCAACCTTTCTAATGGATCCGTTGATCCAGAGGACAAAATTAATAATCCCAATGGCATTAAACCGATGAAAACAGCCCAAAAAACACGATGCCATTTTTCCGGATTATCGCCCGATTGCATTTTTTTAGTTGCACCCGAAGCTAGGGTATAAGCACCCGAGTCGTAGGTTGTTGCCATGAATATCAAACTAAATAAGCCTAAAATGGGTAAAATCCACTTGCCCAAGGGCATGGCTGATACGCTCCTGGAAGTCATAACCGCAGCACCCTCACTGTTCATAATTTCAACAATCGGCATTGAGCCATTCAACTCCAGATAAAGTGCATTGTTTCCCATGATCATAAAGAAGAGTGCACACCCCATGGTGCCAAACCCGAGAACACCGAAAATCATCGTTCTTAAAGTCCTGCCTCTCGATATTCTGGCCACAAAAATACCTATAAATGGACCTAAACCAATAAACCAGGCCCAATAAAAGACCGTCCAAGCCTTACTGAATTCTGATTTGCCAAAAGGAGAAGGGCCAAGGTTCATGTCAACAAAGTTTTTCGTCATAAAAATGAAACTGTCGAGAGAAGTTTTTACGATGAAGTTTGTCGGTCCAAAAATTAAAATATAAAGCAATACAAAAAATGCCAGATAGACACAAAATTTACTTAGTTTCTGGATTCCACGTTCAATACCAAAATGCACGCTGGTGGCAAAAATTAACAAACAGATAAACAACACAGAAATCGTAATAATCAAGCTTTCTTCTATGCCAAAAAACTCGGTAATGGTTGCACTGATTGTCGGCGTAGTGAACCCTAGACCTCCAGCCAAAACCCCCAACAGAGCAACCATATAGACTAAATCTATAATTCTGCCACTCACACCCTTGGCTTTATCGCCAATGATTGCTTGGCAAGCAGTGCTAGTTCTTAAAGTTCCATAATTACGAACATGATAAGCATAAGCCATAGCCACCGCAGGCAAACAATACAAAGCCCAACCTGTAATTCCCCAATGAAACAGTCCATATGAAGTAGCCCACGCTATAGCCTCTATCGATTTAGGCTCGGCATTAAATGGTGGATCAAGGTAGTAATAAACCCACTCCGTTGTTCCCCATAAAACAAGAGAGGCTCCTATGCCACTGCAAAATAACATTGATGACCAGCCAAATAGACCATATTCGGGTTCCTCATCTTCGTTGCCCATGACTAGATTTCCATATTTACTGACAGCCAGTATTAACAAGAACAGGAGGGTAATTATTCCCATGAGCATATAGACCGGACCCAAATTGGTAGCCACATAGTCGTAAGCGTTATTAAGGGTTAGACTGCTTAATTCAGGAGCTACAATTAATGGAATACAAAGACTTAATATAATTAAGACCGTGGTAAAAAAAATAAACCAATCAATATTTTCTTTGCCTTTTAGAATGATTTGATCTCTCCGGCTTTTGGAACATGTCTAGTCTAGATAAAAAACACTCTCAGTGCACTTTCTTGTTACAAAGGTAGAAAATTTTTCAGCTCTGTTTTTCTTTTGGTTTGCACACCAAGTATCGGGTATTATGAGCGGTGAATATTGTGTATAAAAGAACTGCCTTGGTTTACCGGCAGAGCCTAAAGAGAAAAGTATATGAGCCAGTACGAAGCCCCTGTGAAAGACATGATGTTTGTTCTTGATCAATTAATTGGGTTGGATGATTTGAATAAACTCAAGGATTGTGAAGGCATCAATAATGAGTTTATCGAATCGGTACTGACCAGCGCAGCTGAAATAGGGTCAGAAGTGATCGCACCCACCAATGTTGATGGAGATCGTTATGGTGTATCGTTAAAGAATGGCGTCGTTGAAGTCCCGCCTGGGTATCAAGAAGCTTATGACAAGTATATTCAGGGTGGTTGGAATGGTTTGGGATTCAAACCTGAGTTCGGTGGTCAGGGTTTGCCGGCAACAATCGCCATACCAGTCAATGAAATCATAATGGCTGCAAATTTTTCCTGGTCACATCTAGCTTTACTGTCCCAAGCCGCCATGAGGGCAATGGAAATACATGCAAACGATGAGTTGAAAAATCTTTACTTACCAAAAATGGTTTCAGGTAAATTCTCAGGAACTATGGTTCTCACCGAATCTCAGGCAGGCTCTGACTTAGCGGCGCTGAATACAACAGCTGAACCTGAGGAGCAACATTACAAAATCACCGGACAAAAAATATTCATCACATGGGGCGACCATGAACTTACAGACAATATAATTCATATGGTGTTGGCAAGACTTCCAGATGCACCTGAGGGCGTGAAAGGCATCTCACTGTTTTTGGTTCCCAAATACCTTGTCAATGCAGATGGTAGTCTTGGCAAGAGAAACCGAGTGGAAACAGTGTCTTTGGAACACAAGCTTGGCATTCATGGCTGTGCAACTTGTGTGATGAATTACGATGCTGCTGAAGGATACTTAGTCGGCCAACCTAACCAAGGTTTAGCGTGTATGTTTACCATGATGAACGACGCCCGGATTGGAGTAGGCAATGAGAGTGTAGCAATTGCAGAGAGGTCCTATCAGCAAGCGCTTGCTTACGCAAAAGATAGAATCCAGGGGACAACTCACGATGGCGGCAAGAGAGTCAGCATCATCCATCATCCCGACGTCAGACGTATGTTGCTGACTATGAAATCACAAATCGAGGTCATGAGAGCTATGGTCTATTCCACTGCCGCTGAACTGGATTACTCTCGCAAATCTGAATCAACTGAGGATCAAAAACGCCATGGTGATCGAGTCGATTTAATGACACCCATAGTCAAAGGTTGGTGCAGTGAGGTATGCCAAGAACTGACCTCCATTGGGCTGCAAATCCACGGTGGCATGGGCTATATTGAAGAAACTGGAGCCGCACAACATTTTCGCGATGCAAGAATCACTACAATTTATGAAGGCACTACCGGTATACAGGCCAATGATTTGGTTGGAAGAAAAATTCTCAAAGACAAAGGACTAGCCCTGCAAACTCTATTGCAAGACATAGAGCTTACAATATCGGAGTTGGACACGGACCACAGCATCATTGCCCGGATTGAGCATGAGCTGAGCGAATCGATAGAATCCGTAAACTCATCCTTAAATTATTTGATGAATCATTATCAGGACGATCAGCATTTGGCAGGGGCGGTCAGTTACAACTTCTTGATGATGCTCGGTACCTTGATTGCGGGTTGGCAGGCTGCGAGATCGGCCCAGATTGCAGTACAGCAAATCCAATCCGGTGCATCGGATCGTGAATTCTATGAATCCAAACTGGTAGGCTGCCAGTTTTTTGCTGAGCAGATTCTGCCCAAGGTTCATGCCTATGGAAAATCCATTCGTACCGGTTCAGCTGCGACGATGGCCTTATCTGAAGATCAGTTTTAATCTAATTCAAAGACAAACCCAAAGCTTGATTGATCGAACCTAGGTAATTTTTTGTCAGTTCCGACCACTCTGATTGCAGCCATGGAGTATATTTTTCAGGACATTGATCAATGGATCTGGACAGTTCCTTGGTATCGATGAATTTCCAGTCAGCGATTTCAGTTATGTTGATTGAAACTTTCCCGTCATGGCGGCCTACAAAAACAGAGCACAATTCGTGTTCGCTGCCTTTTTGCTCAAAGGGTTCTCGATAGAAAAATTTATAGAGGTAATGCAACTCACAATCAATTGATAGTTCTTCCATCACCCGTCGATGTGCTGCATTTTCAATCTGTTCTCCCTGCCGGGGATGACTGCAACAGCTATTGGACCAGTAAAGATTCCACAATTCTTTGTCCTGACTTCTTTGTTGCAGTAAAACTTGGCCGGAAGCGTTAAAAATGAATATCGAGAAAGCTCTGTGCAACAATCCACTGCCGGTGTGGCATTCAGCTTTAGATGCAAAACCTAATTCATTGTCTTGACGATCAACCAAAATCAGCAATTCATCTGTATCAGAGGCAATATCATTGTCAAGGTTCATTGTTTTGAAACAGTAAAACTGAGTGTTTCAAAGCCTTCTGACTCGATAGCTTCTGCTACTTCAGATTCTTTCTTGACCAAGGCAACCATTGCACCTCCTCCTCCTCCTCCGGTCAATTTTGCGCCCAATGCACCGGCCTCTCTAGCCAGACCAATCAACCGTTCAAGTTCAGGATTTGAGACTTGGAGTGCATTCAGCAAACCTTGACAAAAATTCATCATTTGCCCTAACAAAGCAAAGTCGTTGTTTTGAATGGCCGTGACAGACTTTAAGACCAAATCGTCAATGTCATCAAAAATCTTTTCGTACATGGCGGTATTTTTTCTCCAACCTTCTCGCACATTTCTCACAGTTTTCGCTGTGACTCCCTCGTGTCTTGAAAAACCCACCACCAGTGAAAAGCTTTCGTTAATGTTCAGTCGTTCAACCAATGGAGGTTCGCCAGTCCTATAGATCAAAGGCTGACCGAATGTTGCCATGGTGTTGTCAATTCCACTCGGATTGCCGTGCGCAATTTTCTCAGATTCGAACGCCATTCCATTGACTTCTTCATCGGATAAGCCCAGGTTAAAATGGTTGCTTAATCCCCTGATGATAGCGACGGCTATCGCTGCTGATCCTCCCAAACCCATACCTCTCGGGATGTCTGGAAATACCTCAATACGCATACCTTTGTTACTTAAATTAAGTCGTTCAAGGATTGCCCCAGCAGGTTTTTCAAACGATTGTCTTTGTTCAATATCTTTATCCAACTGGTATTCAATTCCCCAAGATGGAATCATCAGCATCACACTTTCTTTGCAATCCTCTATTTTGACCCGGATAGTCTGCGGCACAGGAACTGCAATGGCGTGACGTCCATAGACCACTGAGTGTTCTCCCAGGAGTATGACTTTGCCAAATCCAATTCCCTCAATGGCTTCATTGGACGAGCTTTTATTGGCAATCAAACCACTTGGTTTCCTGCTGGTTTTTCTCTGCAAGTCTTCAAGAATATCCCGTGCTTTCCAAACCTTTATGTCGCCACTGATTAGTAATTTTTCAAGAACTTGATCAAACAATTTTGTTGGCGTGCCAGCTGCTTTTACCACCGATCTGGCATGCAGCGTCATATGTCCTTTTTGAATGCCTTCAGTTACAAGTGCTTTCAATGCCGAAAAATTCTGAGCCAAGCCGACAGCAGCCATTACCCTGGCCAGTTCCATCGCCGATTCCACATTGAGTATTCTTAAATTCAATGCCACTGCTGGATTGGATTCCATAGGTCCACCAACCGTTCCTACTTTGATGGGCATTTCAATTTTGCCGACTAAATTTCCCTTGCTATCTATGGACCATTTAGACAGAGCTGAGTAGCGTCCATGTCTCGCTGCGTAGGCGTGAGCTCCAGCTTCAATTGCCCTCCAATCGTTCCCAGTTGCCAGAGCCACAGCATCAATCCCATTCATAATACCCTTGTTGTGAGTGGAAGCACGGTAGGGATCTGCGTGTGCAAAATCAGAAGCAATTACAATTCCATCCCTGACTCTTTCGCCATTGTAGTCAGCGGTTTCAAGCGCATCTTTTGGGATAATCACAGACGCGGAAGCCAGGGCTTTATCTGAAAGATTGGATAGGATTCTTAGGAAAACCTCACCCTCGGTTATCGATTCGATCAATGAGGCGATACCCTCACACATTCCATTGACTAGATTGGCTCCCATGGCATCCCTTGTATCAACGTGGAGATCGATGATTAACATATCTTGTTCAAATGAACTCATTGGATAGGTTTTAACGTTCAAATCAACCGCACCCCCACCTCGGGCGACCATTCTGGGGTGAAAACTGTTGGCAAGATTTAAAATCTCCTCCTTTCTGGACATAATTTCAGAGCGTGCTTTTTCCAAATTATTAATATTGACCACTTGAATTTGGCCCATGAGAATTGGATCGCCCGACTCAGCTTTGAACCCACCATAATTCCTGAAAATTTTAGCTGCCGAACTCAATGCGGCAACAATGGAAGGCTCTTCAACAGCCAGCGGGATCACATAATCTTTTCCATTGATTAAAAAATTCAAACCAAGGCCTATCGGCAGTCCCATGACTCCAATGACGTTCTCAATCATTTTATCAGCACTATGCAAGTCCAATTGTTGTTGCTGATTTTTAAGAGCCAGATAATCTTCCTTGGAAATCAACCCTCGTTTATACACAGCTTCAACTCGATCTTTGATAGACAAGCGATAAAAGTTTGGAAATCTTGATTTGTCCATATTCTAATTATCCAATAAGGAGATCATGATGGCGATATCGGTCTTTTGATGCAACTTATTGGGTGAAAAAAAATTTATACAATGTAAGAATAAGTGATTGATTGTATTTGGTTGGAGATATGAGCACAGACAAACCATGGGTGAAAAATTACCCAGAAGGGACGCCTGATCAACTGGAATTTGACCCGAAAACGTTGGTAACTCTTTTGGATGATGCAGAATCCGAATATCCGGAGTCTCCTGCTTTTGCTAATTTTGGCACATCCATCACCACTAAAGAGGTTGAAATCAAATCCAAACAATTTGCCGCTTATTTGCAAAAGGATTTGGGCCTAAAAAAAGGGGATCGTATCGCTCTGATGATGCCCAATTTATTGCAGTATCCAGTTGTTATATTCGGTGCTCTCAGAGCGGGTTTGATCGTTGTGAACGTTAATCCACTTTACACCTCAAGAGAACTAAAACACCAATTGAAGGACTCAGGGGCGAAAGTAATTATGATTTTCGAGAATTCAGCTCATGTTCTGGATGCTGTTTTCTCAGAACTGGAAATCGAACACGTGATCGTCACAAAAATTGGTGATTTTTTAGGATTCCCAAAGGGCCTCTTCATGAACATCGCGGTGAAGTACCTCAAAAAAATGGTACCACCCTACACGTTTCCCCGGGTCATCAAGTTTAAGGACACTCTGACCCGGTCAACAGAAGACTTTAAAGCGATCCCTATTTCTGTCAATGACATTGCCTTTTTGCAATACACAAGCGGGACAACAGGATTTTCCAAAGGAGCCATGCTGTCGCATGGCAATGTGACTAAAAACTTAGATCAATTTGACAGTATGTTGATAAATATATTGGAAGATCAACAGGATATTTATATGAACGCCTTGCCAATTTATCATATTTATTCTTTGGTGGTTTGTGTGTTTGCTGGATACTCTAGAGGAGCGTTAAATGTACTGATTACAAATCCCAGAGACACTTCAGCATTTATTGAGGAAATGAAAAAATGGCCCTTCACTTTTTTCAATGGGGTCAACACTCTTTATGAGAGCCTGCTCAATCACCCAGAAATAAAAAATGTCAATTTCGATTCGATGAAACTTTCAGGATGCGGGGGCATGGCAACCCTGAAATCTACTGCAGAGAGATGGTATGAATTGACCGGTAAAGTCTTGCTTGAAGGTTACGGTTTATCAGAAACATCACCCGGTGTGACAGTTTCACCGGCCTACACGGAGAAATTCACAGGCACGGTTGGGTTGCCCATTCCCAATACAGAGATCTCAATTCGAGATGATGACGGTAATGAAGTTGAACGTGGTCAACCGGGTGAAATCTGTATTAAAGGACCTCAGGTGATGCAGGGATATTGGCGGAATGAAGAAGCAACGGCTGAAGTCATCGGAGAGGACGGATTTTTCAAAACGGGCGATATCGGAACCATGGATGATGAAGGATTTCTTTCCATTGTTGATCGGAAAAAGGACATGATCATCGTTTCTGGCTTTAATGTTTATCCGAATGAAATCGAGGATGTGGTCTGCATGCACCCTGACATAGTTGAGGCAGCCAGCATAGGGGTCACAGACGAGAAGACAGGGGAAGCTGTGAAATTATTTGTTGTTCTCGGGGGAGAGCAGAAGCTCACAAAAGAAGAGATCATTGATTACTGCAGACAAAACTTAGCTGCCTATAAGGTTCCAAAGCAGATTGAGTTCATGGACGAGTTGCCAAAAACCAATGTTGGTAAAATCTTAAGGAGAGAACTTAGAGAATAACTCTTCAGCCACGTCTGTGTGATTGGTTGTGGCTCCGGAATCACTTTTTCATCGCCCAGCTGACGATTGGTCAGGCTTGTGATGGGCGGAAACAAATTTGACAGTTAATTAGGGGAAAGATTATGGGTGTATTGAAAGGAAAAATTGCAGTAGTTACTGGAGCGGGCAGAGGCATTGGTAGGGAAATCTGTCTAAGTTTTGCAAAACAGGGTGCAAAAATAGTTGTTAATGATTTAGGGGCAGATAGAGATGGCACCAGTGAAAGCAAGGTAGCCGATGAGGTGGTAAAAGAAATCAAAGAGTTAGGCAGCGAGGCTGTGGCCAATTATGATTCGGTAGTTACGGTAGAAGGGGGCAATAATATTTTCCAAACTTGCATAGAGGCTTTCGGTGCAATGGATATTCTGGTCAATAATGCAGGGATCTTGAGAGATAGAACTCTCTACAACATGGAAGAAAGCGAGTGGGATGGGGTAATCAATGTGCACTTGAAGGGACACTACAACTGTAGCCGTCCTTTTGTGAGGTACATCAGGGACAGCAACAGGTTAAATTGTCGTATCATAAATATGTCATCCGTGTCCGGTCTTTATGGGAGTTTTGGGCAAACGAATTATGGTGCTGCTAAAGCAGGCATAGCTGGATTTACCCGATCACTTGCTTTGGAAGTAGCTAAGTATAAATGCACTGTCAACACTATCTCTCCGGGTGCAGCAACGAGAATGACTTTTGATCTCATCGAGGCTGCAGGCGGAAAGTATGATGCAACTGATTGGACCCAAGGGCCTGAACAAATAGCCCCGGTGGTTACTTGGCTGTGTTCAGATGCTGCCGATACTGTTACATCGCAGATAATTCACTCCCAAGCAGGGATACTGGGAATCATGCAACAACCCGCTGTCATAAAGTCGTTCACGACTGAAAAGCTTTGGACTGTAGAACAACTCGATAAATTGATGCCAGAACTAATTGAAGCGAAAAAACATCATGATGTTGAAGTATCGGAAAAAGGTGCTCCTAAAAAAATCTAGGATATTTACCTTGCGTATGACTAGAAATACAACCGAATAATGCATTCAGCAACGCAAGCGGGCCTGTCTTGATTTTCCACTTCAACCGAATACTGTTCTATTAATTCGATAGTGCCCTTGACTTCCTCCACAGAAAGCAGAGTGCAATTGGACCGGATCTTGCTTCCAGAAATTACCGGCCCAGGGAACCTCAATTTATTGATGCCGTAGTTGATGATGTTTTTTGCATCCGGGAAAGGAG
>DTSX01000041.1:0-26315 GCA_012965065.1 Gammaproteobacteria bacterium | reverse complement strand
TTAGAGTCAGATCGTATCAAATTATGGAGGCATGTGACGAGCAGATATTCAGTTTTGAGCACATTATTTCTTCATTATTTGTTGTTATAATTATGAATATTCGACGAGATGTTGTGAACTTAGAGGTTAGTAAAATGTCAGCAAATAAATTGTGTTTAATTTGCTTATTCCTGTTTATGGTTAGCGGTTGTGCCATGCAACAAATGGGTGGTGGTGGTAACCAGTCTGCAACTCCGTTGCCACAGCCCTCATCATCCTCGTCCTCATCGTCTTCATCTTCATCCTCGCAATCGTCTGGATCCATGAGTTCATCTGGTGGCTTATCTTCCCCATCTTCTCAATCGCAATCCTCGGGTTCAGATGGTGCCCAAGGTTCAGGTGATTCCAATACTCAGGAATCAAGCGGCTCCAGTGCCGAGCAATCTGGGTCCGGATCCGAACAAAGCCAATCGGGCACAACATCAGGGATGGCATCTTCTGACCCATCTCAAGCTGGCTCTTCCCAAACAGGAACACAGAACTCAGATATGGGTTCAATGTCATCGGGTCAATCTGCGTCCAGTATCTTTAATGAGTCTCTGGGAGTATTTGACAAAGAGATGGCAGGCGAAAGAATTATCATTGCCTCTTCCGGAGAAGGTCCAGGGGGCATGAGTGGACAGGAATCGGCGGATGCGGTAGCCGTACAATCTGGAGCCATGGAGGGAGGCATGCAATCTGGGGATATGGCCGATGGTGCAGAGATGGGTTCGTCTGAACAAGGTCAACAAGAGGCAACATCTGAAAAAAATGGCGTCAATGAGATTGACTGCAAAGATGAAGAAGAGTGTGCTGACAGAATACCTGATGATATTGATAAACTGCCTGTTGATGAAAGTACAGGAGGCATTCGAGGGGAAGATGTTATTGCAAGACAAATCAGGGAAGCGGCAATACTGGAAGATGATCCGTTAATTCGGGAAGCCCTGTGGAATGAGTATAGAAAACACATGGGGATCAAGTAGAATTTCAAAGTTATGTTGCATCTATTAAATATGAAGCCAGCTTTTTCTTTGTTGACTCTACTCTTGTTGGCAACAGTCAGTTGTACATCATCAAAGACCATTCAATATGAAAATGTGCCTATTCAACGGGCACAAATTGAATTGACCGAAGAACAATTATTGGATGTTGGTATTTTGATTTTCGATCCGAATCTTCCGGAAGAAGACCAAGAGTTTATTTTCCCTGAAATAAGAAAAGCTGAAGCAAGGTACATTCCCTATCATCTCAAAACAACATTAGAAGACACAGGTTTCTGGGGCGGCGTTTGGGTTTTGCCTGAGAAATCTGAAGCCATGGACTTAATTGTTTGGGGCAGAATAGAAGTTTCAAACGGGCTCAAAGTAGCCGTGCGGATTGGAGTGTGGGACATCACTGGTAGAGAGTGGATGAACAAAGTTTATGAAACAACCGTTTCAAGAAGCGCTTACAGCCAACAAAGGGATTACAGCCAGGACCCATACCAAAGTTTCTATAACAAGATTGCCAACGACCTGTTGAAAATTAGGAATTCTTTGTCGTCGCCCGAATTGAGAAGAATCAGTGAGATTGGTGATTTGAGGTTTGCTGCTGAGTTGGTACCCGGTGTTTACAGCGATTACCTTATGCAAGACGAAAAAGATATATTTAGCGCCAAACGTCTGCCATCAGAAAATGATGAAATGATGGGTCGCATTCAGAATGTCAAAGAGCGTGAGTTTGTATTGGTTGACACCTTAAACGAATATTATGCAAAGCTTTACCAGGATATCTCGGTTCCATATGAAAATTGGCGAAAATTGTCCCGCGAAGAGATGCTCACCTATGAGGACTTAAAAAGAAGTGCTTTGAAAAGACAACTTTTGGGGGCTGCTGCAATACTCGGTGCTATTGCCTATGAGGGAAACAGCCAGACTAGCAGTTATGCAAAACAAGCTGCACTTTACGGTGGAATTGAAGTAATCAAAAGTGGTTTTGGCATGTCAGCCGAAGCCAAAGTTCACAAAGAATCTTTGAAAGAATTAGGAACTTCGTTTGATACCCAAGCAAAACCCCTGATTATAGAAATTGAAGGCCAGACGCTGAGGTTGACAGGTACTGCGAAAGAAAAATTTCTCGAATGGCGGAAACTGTTAAAACAAATCTACACCGAAGAAACTGGATTTAATATCTCTGAAAATTCTGACCCGCAGGGTTAAAATCAATTTCCATGGATCACAAGACCTCTGAAAACGGCTCAGAAATCAAACCGGATTTGAAATCCAATCCGGATGAGCCATCGGTTAAGACCATTCAACAGCTGAACCTCGAAAAAGGGAATAGAACTCGAGTCAGCAAGACTCTCGCCTATTCATTGCTGGGTATACTATTGGCAATTTTGATAATTGTCGTCTTTGTCCTTCCATCCATGGTCGATGAAACCCGGGACAAAGTTGCAACTGTTGAAGAAGACAACACCGTAACAACGCAAATTGACCGCTCTGTGTTGGCACAAAAACCCATTGCCCAAGCCCTGTTTTCAGAACTATTGATTAAAATTGATGAATTGAAGCTCTATGGCATTCAATTTTGGGGAGGGGATCAGTGGTCACAGGTTCTTCTTTTGCAGCAAGATGGGGATGATGGCTATCAATCAGCTCAATATGATTTGGCGGCAATAAAGTACCGGGAGGCAATGCAGATTTTGGCCAATATGGAAGTCAGTGTACCCGTTCGTTTGGAAGAAGCGCTTAACCAAGGCCTGAACGCAATTTTGGATGGAAACAAAGACGAGGCCGTTGCAAATTTTGAAATTGCTCTTGCTATCGATGGTACCAACCAAGAAGCCAAGCAAGGGCTGGAACGTGCTTTCAAACTCGATAAAGTTTTGGAGTCCACCACTCTGGGCCTAAATTTTGAAGCTGAAGGAAAATGGCAAGAAGCTATGCAATCCTTTGCGAATGCATTGGCTATCGATTCTGAGTGGCTGGAAGCTCTCAGTGGATTGGTAAGAAGCACAAAGGCATTCGACGCAGAACAATACCAGGGACTTCTCTCATCAGGCTATCAACTTATCAAGGAAGGTAAGTTCGATGAGGCTCGTACTGCCTTTGAGCAAGCATCGGCAATACAGCCCGGATCAGAGCAAGTCGCTCAGGCAATTGAGGAATTGGGTCTTCGGGAGAGTATGGCGAAAATTAAAACACTGAAATACAAAGCATTAAGTGCAGAGGTCAACGAAAGGTGGGCCAGTGCCCAAGAATTGTACACAAGCATCTTGAAACTGGATCCAAATATCTCAGAAATTCAGGAGAATCTAATTAGAGTGAATCAAAGGATTGAGCTTGAAAACAACCTCATTTACTTTGCCAACGTAGCTGACAAATTAAACGACGACAAACTATTCAATCAAGCCGTTCAGTTTTTGGCGAAAGCCGATAGCATTGTTAACAAAGGACCCTCTTTGGAAAAACAAATCGCTGACCTCAGGCAAATCCTTTCCATCGCTGCAACCCCGGTTCCTGTCACAATATTTTCAGACGAAATGACGGAAGTGGTTATTTATAAAATTGGGAGTTTAGGCGTATTCAAGCAAACTGTTGTTTCCTTACGGCCAGGGGTTTACATAGCTACGGGTTCAAGATCAGGCTATCGGGATTTTCAATTAAGGTTTAAAGTATCTGGGAGGGCAACAAACCAAGTCATTCGAGTGGAATGCAAGGAACCGATATGAGTCAGATTTCAATCCGCCAAGGGGAAGATTACCGACCTTTTGAGTCTGACGATCTTCCCGTTAGGATAGGCACAGACCTAAATGCAGATATCCGTATTCTGGGGCCACTATCAATCGGCGTTGTGGTTCTCCTTGACTTTCTGGATGGGCGTCCTTTCATCCAAGTTGTTAGCGAGAAACCAGAGGTTTTGATCAATGGTCGGTTGCTCACAGGCAACCATTGGATCCGTAACAATGACCGGATTGATATCGCAGATAAATCAATTTCTTTTGAGCTTGACGGGGTTAATCAACTGACATTGACTGTCTCCTCGAATGAGGATTCATTGCAGCCCACACAGTTTCAGCAAAAAACTGCCGGATCAACTATCTTTGGAAGCAAGATTTTCAAGTTCAGCAGTGCAACTTTCATCCTGGGTTTGGCATACTTTCTTTTTTACCTCTTTACCGCAAATGCAGTTCTTATAAAACTTCAGCCTTTTGAGTCGGAAGTCAGCATCATTGGCGGTTATTTTCCACACCTCAAAATAGGGGGTCGCTATTTGTTGCGACAGGGCGATTATCAATTGGATGTTTCACATCCGGGTTATTATCCATTGTCTGCAACCATTGCCATCGATGAAGATTCAAGTCAGGAAGTCGCTTTTGACTTAGAAAAACTTCCCGGTGAATTGATTATTAACACTTTGCCTATAATCGATTCGATTGTTTCGGTGGATGGTGATGTGGTGAAACCAACTTTGGCAGGGGGTTTTATCATTGCTGCAGGTCCACACACCGTAAAAATTACTGCGGACAGATACTTCGCTGTTGAGCAGGACATCCAGATCGAAGGCATGGAGCTTACTCAAGAGATCGAGGTTGTTCTGACACCGGCATGGGCAGAGATTTCAGTTCAGTCTTCTCCGACCGGAGCGAACATCTTGATTGACGGGGAACTTTCAGGCATCAGCCCAAACACTTTCGAGGTTCTAGAAGGTGAGCATACAATGATTCTGAACAAATCTGGCTACAAGCCATTTGAACAATCGTTAATTGTCAAAGCAAGCCAATCGCAGTCTCTGGATTCAATTGAATTATCCAGATTGGACAGTAAATTAAAAGTCACTACCAATCCAAACGGTGCGGCAGTAAATATCAATTCAATCTATCAGGGCTTGTCACCAGTGATGGTGGAATTACCGCCACTCAAGGCGCATGTTGTGGAAGTCTCCAAACCAGGCTATCAATCCCTAACTGAAGAAATCGTTTTGCAAACCAGAGAAGAGATGCAAGCATCCGGAGCAAAGGATTTCCTGGAATTCGCAATAAACCTTAAGCCATTGAAGGGTTTCATTAGGGTGACTGGGACAGAGGGTGCAAGCATCCTTGCCGATGGAAAACAAGTTGCAAAAATTCCATCAACAATAGAATTGTTGGCCAAAGCACAAACCTTGAGCGTCCAAAAAGAAGGATACGTAACCCAGGAAATAAGTATCCAGCCAACACCTGGGTATGAGCAAAATCTAAAAATACGCTTGATGACACCGGAGGAAGCAGTTTTGGCTGCAATGCCAACAACCATTAAAACTACTCAAGGTTTGCTGATGAGGCTGGTTTCCCCAGGAACTTTCGTGATGGGTGCCCCAAGAAAAGATCAGGGCCGACGTGCCAATGAAACCGAACGTTTGATCCAGATTACCCGACCGTTTTACGTCGGAGTTCGTGAGATTATTAACAAGGAATTCAGACAATTCAAGCCCAGGCATACCTCTGGAGCAGAAACTTTTAGAGAATTATCAAATGGGCTCCATCCTGCAGTTATGCTGACGTGGGAAGATGCTGTGGATTTTTGCCAACAACTCAGTTACAGGGAATCTTTAGAGCTTGCGTATGAAAAAATCAACGGTCAATATCAACTCATTCAGCCCGTTACCAATGGTTACCGGCTCCTCACCGAAGCTGAGTGGGAGTGGCTAGCTAGGTTCAATGGTGGGGCTGGCAAACAGAGGTATCCATGGGGAGCAAGCATGCCTGTTGCAACAGAGTCAGGCAATTATGCAGACGAGTCAGGCGAAGGGTTGATCGCAAATGTTTTGACCGATTATTGGGACGGTTATCCGGTCACTTCACCGGCTGAGAAATTTAACCCCAGTCCACTGGGCATTTATGATTTAGGCGGTAATGTGGCTGAGTGGGTAAACGATTATTACGCAGTCTACCCAACAAATCTCAATCAAGTTGAGTTGGATCCCCTGGGTCCCGGAGAAGGGACTGTTAGAGTAATTCGTGGGTCGAGTTGGAGACACTCCAGCATCAGTTCACTTCGATTCACTTACCGTGATTATGGCACCCTGGGTAGGTTGGATGTCGGATTTAGAATTGCGAGGTATACTGATACCAGTAACATTGATGAATAAAGCCATGACTATCAGATTCAGCCTAACACTGCTTACAGTATTTCTCATGATCATCGGATTGGTGATGATGCCGGGTTTTGCAAGCCCAGATCAAGACCCTTCAGAGTTGTGGCTGCAAGATCAGGAGAATAATTCATCCCAAATCGATGCTGCTGCCCTCAGTGATCAGGAAATTGAGGAGGAGCTGGCTCGAATACAGGCTGCATTTGAAGAGGATGAGGTGCTGGAGGAATTTGTTCCTTCAGAATCGCTTTCCGCAGATATAGCCGTCAGTTTTCCATCGGATATTTAAATACCTATAGAGAATTAATATGAATAGTAAAAATCTTTCAAAGGAATTCATTTATCAAGGATTGGCATTGCTTCTCTCCATCATTTTGGTGCACGCATTTTTTGTTTCGGTTGTTCGCCCAGAGGCACAGGCTGTTATCCAAGAACAGCAAGCCATGATTGCTGAGGACATCAACTATGTCCCGGAGCGATCTTTGTACGTGATCATTAAGGATTTTGAACAAGAAGCCTGCTTTATCTTGATGTTGTGGGCATTTGCAATCATGACCCTGAAAGCACGAATGGCAGTCAATGAAAGGAAACTGCTGCAAGAAGATCTTATTCCCCTGCAGCAGGGTATGAGAATCACCCCAGAAGACACCTCGGGGTATTTGCGGCAATTGGACAATCTAGCTGAAAGCAAACAGAGCCTGTTGCTACCAAGGATCTTGATCAACGCTTTGAATCGTTTTGCAACAACTGGAAAGGTGCAAGATGCAGCGACTTCCGCACACACAATGGTTGAATCAGAAGCAGACCGGCTGGAGTCAGAGCTTTCCATGATCCGTTACATTGCTTGGGCGATTCCCTCAATTGGGTTTATCGGCACAGTTCGGGGTATCGGGGCTGCATTGTCTCTGGCCCATCGCGCTGCCGATGGCGACATCAGCGGGGTTACCCAAAATCTAGGTATTGCCTTTAATTCAACATTCATCGCCCTACTGATCAGCATTGTGATCATGTTTTTAGTACATCAATTGCAACTGTTGCAGGAGAGACAGATTTTTGAGACTGAAAATTACTGTGACCAGAATCTAATTACTCACCTTAAGGGAGAGTAGGGTCGAGTTTTATTTGCATGTTTTCAACCGATTCCATGACTTATTTCGTAAAAATTATCATGCTTCCAGTCAAACAATTTTCTGAACAACGAATGTTCATAAGTGGGGATTCTCGTGGCTAGACGGAGACGACAGTTCAACGTTTTTAATTTGTCTTTTCTTGATGTTATTTGCTGCGGCTTCGGGGCGGTCATTTTGTTCTTTATGATCATCAACGCCCAAGTGAAAGTCAGAAGTCTGCAAGCCAGCGAAACCTTGCAAAACGAAACAGAATTCTTAGAGGAAGAAATTTTTGATAAACAAAAAAGAATGGTCAGGATCAAAAATGAAATTGACAAGACCGAACAGGAAGACGTGGTCATCAAGGGGAACGTGCAACTCCTTCTTGAGACCATAGAGAAACTGATTGAAGAGGTTGCCGAACATAAGAATCAAACTTTGGCAGCAACCGGTAGCATTGAACAACTCCAATCGGACGTGCAACAACTGGAGGCAGCCAACAAAAGGATGACGGCACAGTCCGAATTGGCAAAAACAGAACCGGGAAAATTACTCAGAGAATACGTTGGCGAAGGTAATAGACAGTATGTAACTGAACTGAGACTGGGTGGCAGCCATGTCCTGATACTGGTCGATGCTTCATCCAGCATGCTCGGACGAACCTACGTCAATGTCATTCGTTATAGAAATATGAAGGATGAACAGAAAGTCAAGGCTCCGAAGTGGAGACACACCGTTAACAGTGTTGACTGGCTGGCGACTCGATTGACAGAAGGGACAAAATTTCAAATTTATACCTTTAATGAAACAGCCCAAAGTGTTGTTGAAGAAACCGACGGCACCTGGCTTGAAGTCACTGATGGTTCTACAATCCGAACAGCTGTCAACAATTTGCGAGGCAGTGTTCCCCAAAAAGGAACCAGCTTAATTAATGCATTTGAAGCCATCCAACAGCTGGACCCTGCACCCGATAATATTTTTTTACTCACCGACGGTCTGCCCACACAAGGAAGACGAATACCTTCACGGGAAACCATGGTGAAACCGGAACAACGGGCAAAATATTTTGCTCAGGCACTGCGTGAATTACCACCTATACCTGTCAATGTCCTGTTGTTTCCGATGGATGGCGATCCGTTTGCGGCAGAGGCATTTTGGAGACTTGCAATTCGGTCAAAAGGCAGTTTTATGGCACCATCTCGGGATTGGCCATAATGAGAAAGCGACGGGACATGGAGACCTTTAACCTCTCATTTCTTGATGTGGTATGTTGTGGTTTTGGTGCTGTTATTCTTTTGCTTGTTATCACCAAGATATACGAGCCGGTCACCATCCAAAAAAGTCAAGAGGAACTCCAAAAACTTATAGTTACACTCGAACAAGAGTTGAACCTTATCCGGGGTGAGTCAACTGTTCTTAACCAAACATTGACCGAGGTAAGGGAACAGCTGTCGGAAAATGATGAGCAAAAAAACCGGCTGACTGGCGATCTCTCAGAGTTGCAAGGCGAATTTACAGCCTCAAAAGCACTGGCCGATGAAAAAACGGCTGAAATGAATGGATTGCTTTCTGCAAAACAGTCCATGACTGAAATAATGAGAAGATTGCTCAAAGATTACAGGCCAGAAGATGAAACCACTGTTGGCGGGATACCGGTAGATAGCGAATACATTATTTTTGTGATTGATACTTCTGGCAGCATGTACCAGGGCCCCTGGAATCTTGTGATTCAGAAAATAACCGAAACCCTAGCTGTTTACCCAAAATTGAAAGGCATTCAAGTGCTCAATGATGAAGGGGAATATATGTTTTCTAGTTATGCTGGCAGATGGATACCAGATTCCCCATCGATCAGGAAAAACATCACCAGCCGGCTGCAATATTGGAATCCCTACAGTGATTCCAGTCCTGTTGAGGGGATCACGGAGGCAATCAACACCTTTTATGACCGCGATAAGCAAATCAGTATCTATGTTTTTGGCGACGATTTCCCCAGAGGTTCCGTCGAAGCGGTTTGCAGATACGTTGCCAGGATTAACAAAGCAGACCGGTTTGGAAATAGATTGGTGCGTATTCACGGGATTGGGTTTCCAACACAAATAGGAACCGCAAATGGAGCTAAATTTGCCCATCTCATGAGAAAACTATCCGAGCAAAATGGCGGGACATTTGTCGCATTGCCTCATTTATAAACTGCAAGATCAGGAGAAAAAAGAATGACCATTGATGACCTTGACAAGAAACATTGCGTGCCGTGCGAGGGCGGGGTGGAGCCGTTGGATATGGCAGCAGCCAAACAAATATCTCAAGCTATTGACCCTGCTTGGAATATTTCTGATGATGCGGCGTATATTGAGAGGGAGTTCAAGTTTTCCAACTACGCTAAAACTATTTCCTTTGTGAATGCAGTTGCTTGGATAGCAGAGGCAGAAGACCATCATCCCGATCTTGTTGTGAAGTATGGCTCTTGTCGAGTGAAGTATTCAACACACTCGATCGGTGGCTTGTCTGAGAATGATTTTATCTGCGCGAAGAAAATAGACAATATGATTTCTTGAGGTCTTCCCTGGGCGGTCCTTTGAGAAATTACTTATAGCTCGGAGTAAAATTCATGCGAATGTTCAGGAAGTATAAATGGTATGACTTTCATGTGATGTTCCTTGCTTAAACCTCTGCCAAAATTGATCCGATGTTGAATTGATTCCCATTCTTCAATCATTACAAAGTGTTCTCCTTGGGCGTGAGCTTCTTCAGGATTTCCGGAAAGTTCCTCTTTGGAGTAGGTAGCCATAACCGCTTTTACCATAGCTCCCGTTTTGGCGCGATAAACTTTTCTGCCGATAAAACCCTCTGCCGCTTCGTAGAGGGGTTGTAGGCCTGTATAATAATCGGCCACTTCATTTGCGTGTTCAAATTGTGCATATATTGTTACAACGTAGGTTTCCATATCATTTAACTCATTAATTAATTGAAATTGTAGTCTAAATTTTATACAACAATTAACTTGATTGCTTTAGAAAAAATCCTTGATGCAAACACAGTTCTAAGAGGCATTGTTAGAGAGACGCCGTTGCTCTCTTCAAACAAACTGAATCAATCTTTGGGTGTTGATGTTTTTTTTAAAGCCGAGTCTGAGCAACACACAGGGTCTTTTAAAATTAGGGGGGCTTACTACTGCATGCATCAGCATTTAATGGACCATGGCCCCCAGGATGTTGTTGCTTATTCGTCTGGCAATCACGCACAGGGGGTTGCAATGGCAGGCTCTCTTTTGGGTTTGTCCACCACCATAGTCATGCCAAGCGATGCACCGAAGGCAAAGATTAACGGCACCAGGAATTTTGGGGCAAACATTATTACCTACGACCGCTATGAAGAGGATCGAGAGCAAATTGCCACTGAACACGCAAACAAGAACAATGCCTTCTTGGTCCCACCTTACAATCACGTAGATATTATTGCTGGACAGAGCACTGTTGCCATTGAGGCAGTGCAACAGATGGCCTTGATGGACTTATCCATTGCTGATTACATCTGTCCCATTGGTGGTGGGGGGCTGATAGCAGGATCCGGTATAGCGTTGAAAAACCTCGCACCCAAAAGCCGGATTTATGGGGTAGAACCTGAGTTTTTTAACGACACACAAAAATCGATCTCTGCGGGCAGCAGACAAAAAATTGATATCAAGAATACATCGATTTGTGATGCTCTGATGGTAGAAACCCCTGGTGAACTGACGTTTCCAATCAATCAACAACAAATCAATGAAATCTTCACCGTTGATGATAACGATGTCATTGCGGCAATGAAATATGCTTATCACGAATTGGGCATCATTCTCGAGCCCAGTGGAGCCGTGGGATTGGCTCTGATTCTTAAGGGTCGCTTTACTCCCAGCGGAAAAAGCGTAGTGGTTGTCTTTAGTGGGGGTAACATCGATGTTTCCGAGCATCAGAGACTCATAAAATAGTTATTGATGAAAGCCTGTTTTAATCGTAGTCTTGGTTTTTTAAAAGATTGCTAAAAGGATCGGGCTCAATCAGTGAATAGTTCAAATCAAACAAACAGGACCTTACAGGCCAGGAACCCGAGAACAGGTGAGATGGATTACTCCTTTGAGGTCACCAGCGAGACCCAAATTGCATCCATTGTCGCTGACCTGAGAGAGGGGCAGCTAGGTTGGGCTGATATGTCTGTACAACAACGAGCAGGTGTACTGTCAGACTGGGCTGATGCTGTTGCGTCCAATAAAGAACTTCTGCAAGCACTAATTACAGATACCGGGCGGTATTTTATAGCCACCATTGAACTTGCAGGATTGTCAACAATGATCCAAGACTGGTTGCAAATTGGCGAGGAAGTGTTCGCAGAGCAAATTGCCAGGCAGTCATCTGCCCCAACCGTTACCTACAAGCAACAGCTGGTACCCTTTGAAGTAGTGGGTGTTATTGGTCCCTGGAATTTTCCTTTTCTCATCACCTTGATTGATTTGATACCTGCTTTAATGGCCGGATCAGCGGTCGTCGTCAAACCAAGCGAAATTACCCCGAGGTTTATAGAACCTTTGCAAAAAACTCTCGAGCAGGTGCCGGCGTTAAACGCGGTTTGCAGATTTATTCAAGGGGATGGCCAAACCGGACAAGATTTAATCAAGCATGTCGATGCCCTGTGTTTTACAGGCAGTGTTAAAACCGGGAAAATTGTTTATCAGAGTGGTGCTAAAAATTTCATTCCCATCTATGCTGAACTCGGAGGCAAAGACCCGGTTATCATTACTGAAAATGCAGATCCAAAAGACAGCGCTAAAATTGTCTTGAGGGCATCTGTGCAAGCCACAGGTCAAGCCTGTCAATCCATAGAAAGGGTCTATATTCATTCCGCCATTGCTGAAGCATTTACCTCGGAGTTGGTTCAATTGTCAGAGCAAGTTGAAATCAACTACCCCAACATACACGAAGGCCACATCGGGCCTCTTATTTTTGATAAGCAGGCTGATATTATTCAGGCGCACCTGCGAGATGCTGAGGAGAAAGGGGCAGAGATTCTGTGCGGTGGTGTGATTGAACAGCACGGTGGGGGGAAATGGATACTGCCAACAGTCCTGAAAAATGTCGACCACTCGATGTTGGTGATGACCGATGAAACGTTTGGCCCGATTATTCCAATCATGACGTATACGGATGTCAATGAGGCCATTCAGTTGGCGAATAATACCCGATACGGTTTGTCAGCAGGAGTTTTGGCTGGAGACAGAGTTGAAGGCGAGAGGATTGCCAGGCAGTTGGATGCCGGCGCAGTTAGTATTCAAGATTGCGGGGTAACAACCTATGTTTTTGATGGTGAAAAAAATTGGTTTAAATACTCTGGAATCGGTGCATCCAGAATGGGCCACATGGGAATGCTCAGATTTTTTAGGAAAAAAGTTCTCTACACCCAATCTGGGGAAACCTACGGCATAGATGCCATGGGTGAACAACCGCCAAGTTAAAACATTGCATTTGGATCAATTTCATCGATCTCTTGGTCGGTATCTCGACTGCTTATGAATTCCCCGGTGACCATTTGATCGTAAGCCATTCCAGGCCCAACCATCGGGTAAACCATGGCATCCGGATCAATCACCACTTCCAGGAAAGCAGCCTTGGGAAACTCAATGAACTGTTTTATCGTCTTTACAACGTCTTTCTTTTCCGTTAACTGTTCTGCGTACTGAAAACCGTCAGACTTGGCACACATGACAAAATCTTTTTGGCGGAGGGTTTTGTCACTTCCAGAAAATCTTGCCCCATAGTAGAGTTTTTGCCATTGTTTCACCATTCCATCTCCGGCATTGTTGAGCAGGAGAATTTTCACCGGCAAGTCATAAGCCGTAACGGTTTCCAGTTCTCCCAGATTCATTCGGATGCTGCCATCCCCATCAACATCGATGACCATTGATTCAGGCTTTGCAAATTGAGCGCCTATGGCCGCAGGCAACCCAAATCCCATTGTGCCCATGCTGCCGGAAGTCAGCCATTGTCTTGGTTGATTGAAGTCAAAGTATTGAGCAGCCCACATTTGATGTTGGCCTACACCCGTGGAGACAATTGCCTTACCTTTGGTTAATTTGTTGATTTCCTCCAAGACCATCTGGGGTTGGATAAGATTTGATTCCCTGTCGTAACTTAGAGCATGTTTTATTTTCAGTTCTTGTGTTTCGTCTAACCAACTTGAAAAGTTGAAGGCAAGATTATTTTGATCAGAATAATCTGAAAGTTTGGCTATGGCTTTGTTGAGAATTCCAATGTGAAACCAATCGACGTTTTTAACTTTGCCTATCTCTGATGGATCAATATCAAAATGGGCTACTGCTTTCGCCTTCGGAGCAAACTTTTTGGGCAGCGCAGCCACTCGGTCATCGAATCTTGCACCCACTGCGATGACGAAATCACAATCCTCAACAGCGTAATTTGCATAGGCGGTTCCATGCATGCCGAGCATCTTCAATGACAAGACCGATTGAGTGCCAATTGCCCCAATGCCCATGAGTGTTGTCGCAATCGGTATTTGGAATTTTTCTGCAAACCCCCGTAAGGATTCCGATGCTTCTCCAGCTATGACTCCACCCCCAACATAGAGCAATGGACGTTCCGATTGGCCCAAATAATTAAAGAATTTTTTGCATTCAGCATCATTCAATTCTCTTCCTTGAATTTGGCTCAGTCTTCCCCGGTAGGCTGCTATGTTTAATCTTGAATCCTGGTCGGGGATGACCATTGAATTTTGGATGTCTTTTGGTACATCAACCACCACCGGGCCTGGCCTTCCAGATGCAGCAATTTCAAAGGCAGCTCGGACTGTGGCTTCCAGTTTTTCTGATTCAGTTACCAGAAAGACATGCTTGGCAACAGAGCCCATGACACTGGTGATTGGTGCTTCCTGAAAGGCATCCGTGCCAATGGAATCCCGAGCTACCTGGCCACAAATAACAACCAGGGGAATCGAGTCGGCCATGGCATCCCTGACGGGGGTGACTGTGTTTGTTGCCCCCGGTCCGGAAGTTACCAACACCACCCCCGGTTTACCGGTTGCTCTGGCGTAGCCCGCGGCCATAAATCCAGCTCCTTGTTCATTGGCTGGAACAATCAGCGGCATTGGGTCTTTTCCGTTTATTTGGTTTTCCGAGTTGTATCTGAAAACCGCATCGTAGGTTGGCAGAATTGCCCCACCACTGTAGCCAAAAATGATCTTGACTCCCTGTTCAGCAAGAACACGGACAATCATCGCCGAACCCTCTATTTTTGTAGGTGTTGCCATTTTATCTGTCTTCACCGTTTCCTTTAAAGTAACGCAGCCGACTACAATACTATAAACCATCTATTTTAAGTAACAAATTGCAAAACTTTCAATCGTCGGAGTAGTATGTTCAGTCTTTTATAAAACATATAGAATAGGAACAATGAGACACACCATTGCAATATTGCTTCAGAACGAGACCGGTGCGCTGTCACGCGTTGCCTCCATGTTTTCAACCCGGGGTTACAACATTGAATCTCTGAGTGTAGCACCCACTCAGGACCCTATGGTATCCAGATTAACCCTGGTAACTGAAGGTGAGGATGCTGTGATCGAACAAATCGCCAAACAACTCTATAAATTAATCGACGTTGTTGAAGTTCTGGACATAACTTTGCTCGATCACGTGGAACGTGAGTTAATGATGATCAAAATCAGGCTCGAAGATCGAAAAAGAGATGCGCTGCTGGCATTCGTTGATGAACAAGAAGGCAAAATTATAAGCGAAGTAGACGGTTTTATCATTCTTGAGATTATGTCTGATTACGACTCCAACAATGATTTTTTGAAAGCCGTAGAAAAGGCGACAGAGGTGATAGCAATCGCTCGAAGCGGACCTTTGGCTCTGGCCAAGGGGCAGGCCGTCATCAGCCTGTAACGGCTTACATATTCTTAATTAAGGCGTCTCCAAATTCACTGCATTTTACCGGTGAAACATTTTCCATGAGTCTGGCAAAATCATAGGTGACGGTTTTTTGACGAATGGATTCGTCCATGGCTTTTACTATTAAATCGGCAGCTTCAACCCAATCAAGGTATCTCAGCATCATTTCTCCAGAGAGAATGACAGAGCCCGGGTTCACTTTGTCTTGATTCGCATATTTTGGTGCTGTGCCATGGGTGGCTTCAAAAATGGCATGGCCTGTAATGTTGTTGATGTTGCCACCTGGTGCAATGCCAATGCCGCCAATTTGGGCAGCCAAAGCATCGGAGAGGTAATCTCCATTCAGATTCATTGTTGCAATCACATCAAATTCAGCGGGTCTGGTAAGAACCTGTTGCAGCGTTATGTCAGCGATGGCGTCTTTAACGAGGATGGCGCCGTTGTCGATTGCATCCCTTTGTTCCTGATTTGCAGCTTCTTCTCCCCGTTTAACTTTGGTCTGCTCCCATTGATCCCAGGTATAGACATGATTTCCATACTCCCTTTCTGCCAATGCGTAACCCCAGGCCCTAAAAGCACCTTCGGTAAATTTCATAATGTTGCCTTTGTGCACCAAGGTAACGCTTTTACGGTGATTTTTTATGGCGTAGTCGAATGCGGAACGCAACAGTCTTTCTGATCCCTCTCGTGAGATAGGTTTAATGCCGATTCCAGATGACTCTGGAAACCTGATTTTGCGGAAATCATCAGGGAAAGATTCCTTAAATAATTGCAGAAATTTTTTGTTCGAATCACTGCCCTGTTCAAATTCTATGCCAGCGTAAATATCTTCGGTATTTTCTCTGAAAATAACCATGTCCACATTTTCTGGCTTGCGGACAGGCGATGGAACCCCTTCGAACCATCTTACCGGTCTAAGGCATACGTAAAGATCGAGTGCTTGCCGCAACGCAACATTCAACGACCTTATCCCTCCACCGATTGGCGTTGTCAGTGGTCCTTTGATTGAGACCAGGAATTCTCGGCAAGTTTGTATGGTTTCGTCTGGAAGCCAATTGTTGAATTGATCAAAAGCTTTCTGGCCGGCGTAGACTTCAAGCCACTGGATCTTTCGTTCACCTTGGTAAGCTTTCTCTACTGCAGCGTCCAAAACCCTGACTGCGGATCGCCAAATATCGGGTCCAGTGCCATCGCCTTCGATGAAGGGTATTGTTGGGTTGTTGGGGACTATGAGATGCCCATTTTTTAGTTCTATTTTCGATCCACGACGCATATTTGATATTCCATTTTCCCGGTTCTGATGCAATTGGGCTTAACGGGCCATCATTATGAATATTTTGTTGGTCTTATACAACCAAAACATTCCTTATCTCCCAAGCAACTGCCTTCTCAGTTCTCGAGGTGTTTTTTGATTACGGCAATGCATTGGTCTAGATTGGTATTGATCTCTTCCTCCCAGAATCGAATGACCTTCCATCCATCCGTCTTCAAGACCTTGTTCACTGGTTTTTGGTAACTGGTTGCTGGTGTTTAAAGAGTATTTAATCTGTATTAATGTTGGTGTAAAAAACTGAAAAGTATTTTGCAGAATGCTATTTTTTGCTCTCTCCCAGCAACGACATGTGCCACTTCCTCCATCATTACACCTTGGGCGTTGGGCAGTTGTTGTTCCAGCAGAAGGGTCGTTCTTGGGCCTGTCACCAGATCTTTTGCAGCATGGATAATTAAACAGGGCGCCTTGATTTGTTCAAGTCTGCCCCGGACATCATGATTAAGGCAAGCTTCAACTAGTCTTTCATGGGTTGGATAATTGTTATTCAATTCCTTCCATCCCCCATCAGGTCCAAGTAACCGATCACGATTTTTTCTGTAGTACTCTGGAAGGAACGAGTACATGCTGACAAATTTCTGAAAGGCAAAAAAACCTGAATCGCGATGTACGTCCCTAAAAAGTTTCAATTGGTCACAAAGGTATGAATCGCAATAGGCCCAAGCACCCATATTGACCATGCTTCTAACAAGATCAGGTCTGTGGATGGCGAGTTCCTGTGCTACACAACAGCCCATGCCAATAAGGCCTATCATGTGTACATTCTGCCACTGTAAATGATCAAGCAAAGCGATAAGATCATTGGCGTGCATAGCCATGGTCGGCTCAACATTCAAGTTATCACTTGAATCTCCTATGCCTCTGTAATCAAAGACCAGCACTTGGTACTCGTCGGTCAGTCCTCGTGCCAGTAATGTTTCCTTGCCGTGACAGTATGTGCCCCAACCACCCATGCAAACAACTGGATCACCATGTCCATGAATTTCGTAATACATTTCATGATCATTTATGGTCAGTGATGGCATTATTTTGGGTCGTATTTCTTAGGTAAGTTGACAAAACGATTATATAGTCACCAATAGACTAGATCTATCGGTTTGTTGATGGAATACTGTTGGTTCTATTAGACAAGGAGAAATAGAAGTGAGCCAGAATAAAGAAACCAAAACCATAATGGAATTTCTCAGTGAAAATCCAAACGTCGATGTGAGCCATGCGTGGGAGCGTTGCTGGGGTATTCAAACGGGCATCATCGAGCGAGTGAAAGAGCGTTTTTCTGTGGAAAAACACCCTTCTTGTGCAGGCAGAGATTACTTTGTTTCTGAGGAACACCCAAAGCATGGACAATTGGAAGGCTCCTTTACCGCCTACAGCGGGGAAGAAGTTGATTGGCTGGTGCATTCATGGCTTGGCAACCGTCAAAGAAGTATCCTGGACATCAATGCAACCGTTTTCCTTGGTCAGGAAACCAGGGTGCCACATTTAGCGGTGATCTTCGGCACCATTCCTTTTCTCTATTTTTATGCAGAATACACACCTCGGATGGATCTGAGGACAAACCCTGATTATTTAATGAAATACTACGAACCAGTCAACAAAGATTTCCTGGAATTTCGGGCACAACCGAATTGGACACGCTTTGTCAGCCACGGCACCTATCTGAGGTCTTTAATGTCACCAGTTTGCGTGAGCTCACACGCAGAACTGAACGATGAAAACATAGACCATTGTGCACGCTATTTAGAAACGTTTATCAACCGTTGGTTTCAATGGTTGGATGAAGCAGAGACGGTGCCCTTGTCTGAACGTGCAGCGCAACAAGAATACGACTTGAAAGTTAGAGAATTGGGCTACAGATACGATCCCATGAACATTTTACCTGTGGAAGTTTTTGGCGAGGAAGAAGCAAGCCGGATGCTGGATTTACGGATTGGGGTGGATCAAATAAAGTCCGTTGCCAACAGATGGGACCGGTCTTAAATTGCTATGCTCAAAGCCCTACTCATTGATGACGATGCCAAATTGGCCAATTTACTGGGCAATTACTTAACAAAATTTGAGATCGAGCTAAATTCCACAACGGAACCAACCCGCGCCCTTGACCTGATTGCAGAGCATCAGCCGGACTTGGTTATCTTGGATGTAATGATGCCAAAGATGGATGGATTCGAGGTATGCTCAGGCATCAGAAAGAAGCATAAAATCCCCATCATTATGCTCAGTGCCAGAGGCGAATCATTTGACCGGATCAAAGGCTTGGACATGGGTGCAGATGACTATATCGCCAAACCGTTCGAACCGAGAGAATTGGTTGCTCGAATTCACAGCCTCTTCAGACGAGTCACCGATCAGGGTGAGGCTCATTACCGACAAGACGTATTTGCGGTTAACGCGATCCGCAGAGAGATCAGCATGGATGGACAAATATTGAGTCTGACCAACATGGAGTTTGAGTTGCTGGAGTTGCTGCTCGCAAGCCCAAGCACATTGTTTTCACGAGATGACATTCTCAAACACCTCAGGGGCATTGAAGCCAAGATCTTTTCTCGATCAATCGACATTTTGATCAGCAGATTGCGACACAAGATAGAAGCCAATCCCAAAGAACCAAAATTTATAAAAACTATATGGGGTAAAGGTTACATGTTTCTACCCGGGAACAAACCGACGTTGGAAGCATGAAAAAACCCTTCCAGTCGCTGTCTGTAAAAGTAACCCTGGTTTTTTTCGTAACCGCGGTAGCCTACCTCTACGGGCTCACGGTTGGCATACGGTATTTGATTGGTGCAGACGAACTGAGAGAAACGATCGGTTACTACCAAACCAGTTACTACGATTACATGTTGGAGGACATCCAATACCCACCCAACACAGGCAAAGCAGAAGAGGTTGTCGGTCAAATGCCCTTTGACATGAAAATAGTGGGCACAGATTTGGACTGGACCTCTTCGCCTCAATTTATTATCACCGATGCGATTAACTTTGAATTGAGCACTTTGAACGTGGCTAAAATCAAGGCTGATATTGCCGAAGGAAGAGCGCCTTCGCGTGAGGGAGTGGAGGCTGCCCGATACAAAAATAGAACCTATGCCAAAATCCCGTATGGTGACTACACTATTTTTTTGGTGACCCCAAAAATGTCAGTAGCGGTCCAGCGAACCTACATCGTTGAAGCAATTATTGCCATCACACTGCTGATTCTTTTGATTTGTTATGCACTGGTCCAAAGAATTTTCAGGCCCATCAAATTGATCGAAGAAGGAGCCAATCAGATTGGTCAGGGACATTTGGAATACCGGATCGACGTAAAACAGAAAGATGAACTGGGTTCCCTGGCTGAGAAAATCAACCAGTTGGCTGTCAATGTCCAAGAAATGCTGGCAGCAAAACAACGATTGAACTTGGGGGTCAGCCATGAGTTGAGATCGCCGCTGACACGCGCCAGGCTGGAAGTGGAGTTGTTGGAAGATTCGAAAATTAAAGAAGATTTATTGAATGAAATCAATGCCATGGAAACAATCATTGCCAATTTGTTGGACAGCGAGGCAATAAACTATGGGCACAAGAAATTAAAGCTTGAGCTCTTTGAGCTCAGTGAGATGATCGGTCAGATGATTCAAAAAAGTGGTTTTCTGTCCAAGTCAAATATAGCGTTCATTCCATTGGACCGTGCAGCACAGGTTGAGGCAGATAAAACCTTGTTTGAGGTCATGATTAAAAACATTTTGGAAAACGCGATCCGCTACAACCCCGCTGAAGGTGAACCCATCCAAATCAGGGTCGAGCAAATGGAGCACACCTACGAAATTAAGATCAGGGATTTTGGCCCTGGTTTAAGCAAAGAAGACTTGACCAAAGTTACCGAACCGTTTTACAGACCCGGTCAATCCAGAAGCCGGCAAAGTGGTGGTTTTGGTCTCGGACTTTATCTTTGCAAACAAATAGTTGAGGCGCATCAGGGCACCATTGCCATTGAGAATCATGAAGAGACGGGAGCCGTGGTTGCTGTAACAATACCGAAACGACAAAATCAAATGGACAACGCTTAGTCAATTGTTTCAATAATGTTGGTAGTTTGCCCTCTTGCCGCCGGTGGCATTTCAACAGATTCTATGTTCTAATCCCCTCTGTATTTTTATTTAGCATATGTGCCAGATGTGTACCAGACAAGGATATGACCACGATATACGTTACCGATAGTGAAGGCGAGGAGCTGGAAGTAGAAGGCCAAGTAGGGCTGCCCATAATGGAAACCTTGAGAGACTTGGACAATGGTGTTTTGGCTCTCTGCGGTGGTATGTGTTCCTGTGCCACCTGCCACTGTTATATCGAGGAACCATGGGCTTCTTCACTGCTGCCGAGGGAGGAGGATGAAATTGAATTGCTCGAGGATTTGGAATCGTTCAGGGAGGACCAATCCCGCCTGACTTGCCAGATTGATCTGACCGAAGACATGGATGGGATACGCTTGGAAATAGCCCCGGAAGAGTAGAGAGATAAATGCTGCTCAAGTGATGCTATCTATCACGCACCCATCTAGAAAAGGCTTAATATTTTTTCAGGTGGGCGACCAATCACAGCTTTGCCGTCCTTGATCACGATGGGTCGCTCAATTAACCTTGGGTACTCTGTCATCGCTTTAATAATGTCTATTTCTGAGACATCTGGGTCGGCCAGGTTCAGCAATTTGTACTCCGACTCTCCCCGTCTTAACAGGTTTCTGGCAGGGATGTTTAACATCGCCAGTATGGATTTCAATTCGCCTGCTGTCGGTGGATTGTCAAGATAGAGTCTTATTTCCGGTTCCAAGCCTTGCTCGTTCAGTATTGCAAGACTGCTTCTTGACTTGCTGCAACGTGGGTTGTGGAAGATAGTGACGGACACCGTGATTTATAAACCGTGTCTCGAGAACAGGTCTCTTTTTTTGCCAAACAATTTTGCTTGGATAACTCTGCTGATGATTTTCCAGGGTGTGAGCCATGCGATGCGTTTCCCACTTTTTGTATTCTCGATCATCTGATCAACGATCCAAGGTGTGGCAGTTTCAACCTGATCAGCAATCATGTTGATCGTGGGTCTGATCTTTTTCCAGGCCTCAGGGGATAGCCGTTTCTGTTCGTTAAGCCAATTTTCAGTGATCAGGATTCCAGGGCTGATGCTGCCGACAATGATGTTGGTATTTTTATTTTCGGCAACCAGGTATTTTGTCAGGACATTGATGCTTGCCTTGGTTGAACTGTAGACACCCATACCTTTGATGATTCGTTTGCCATCAAAGCTTCCCCCAAGCACGTTATACAAGCGACCGGAACCTTGTTTTCTGAAGCCGGTTATCGCAACTTGTGAGCAGAAAAGGGTTCCCAGTGAATTGGTGTCAATCATGCTGTGTATGAGATTTTCCGGGATCTTGTGGATTGGACTCTGGCCTGAGGCATACCCGGCATTATTGATCCAATAATCAACAGAGCCAAATTCAGTTTTTGCCAAATCCCACAGGGCTTCAACTTGTTTTTTATCAGAAATATCACAGACTTGACCGATGATTTGGCCTTCCGATTTCTTATTAATTTCCTGGGTGACAGTTGCAATGTCTGCCTGCCGTCTGCTGGTAATAACAACGTTGTGTCCCAGTCGGGCAAAGGCATCGGCAAGCCCCTTGCCAAGGCCTTTGGTACTTCCTGTTATGACAACATTAGCCATGGAAACCTCAATTTAGTGCAAAGATTGACTACATCCTTGATGCACCATCGAGGTCGATGCATCGTCCAGAAAAGTAATCATTTTGAAAAATAAACTCTGCTGCTTCGGCAACTTCATCGGGTTCACCTATGCGCTTCAAAGGAATCGTCGCTGCAATGTTCTCTTTCACCTTATCAGGCATCGCGGCAACCATTTCCGTGTTGATAAACCCAGGTGCTATCGCATTCACCCGGATGCCATAACGCGACAGCTCTTTAGCCCAGACCACAGCCATTGCCTGAACACCTGCCTTGGTTGCTGAGTAATTGGTTTGCCCAAAATTGCCATGCCTGGCGATACTGGAAATGTTGATAATAACCCCCTTGGTGCCGGATTCTATCATCAGCTGAGCGGCTTCTCTGCCAGAGAGAAATACCCCAGTCAAATTGACATTGATGACTGCCTGCCAATCTTCAAGGGACATTTTTTTCTCAAATTTCCCGTCCTTGAATTTGACCAGAAGTGCGTCGCGGGTAATCCCGGCATTGTTAATCGCTCCATACAACGGACCAAGATCGGCAACAATCTGCCTGTATGTAGAGACCACATCTTCTTCACGGGTAACATCTGCAGCATAAGTCATAACCTTGGCTCCCACAGCCTCACAGGCCTCCTTGGTATCATTCATGCTCTCTTGCTCTAAGTCTATGAGACCCAATTTGCATTTGTGTGTGGCCAGGCGTTTTGCCATTGCGGCACCCAAGCCTCTGGCTGCGCCAGTGATAATGATTGCCTTGTTTTCGATGTCCATTTTTGCCTCGCATTTAATTTATGGAAAGTGAATTGTACCCGAAAATCCAGTTACTGTTGCAGTGAATGCTGTGTTTGTCGGGGAAGAATATGGCCCATTTCATTTCGTTTAAAAGTCAATTCTAGTAATATCACCATAATAAAATTACCAACCAAGCAGGTGCAATATGACCGACGCATTTATTTACGACCACGTGAGAACACCAAGAGGACGCGGCAAACCCAACGGATCCTTGCACGAAGTCACCCCAGTGGAGCTGGTGACCCAGGTACTTGAGGCAATCAAGGATAGAAATGATCTCGATACCAGCCGTGTCGACGACATCGTTCTAGGGGTTGTTCACACCCAGGGCGAACAAGGCTCAAACCCTGCCAGGATCGGGGCGATAAATGCAGGCTATGACCAGACTGTACCGGGCAAGCAATTGAATCGTTTTTGCGCCTCAGGGCTGGAAGCAGTCAATTCAGCTTCTGCCCAGGTGATGGCCGGGATGTCAGACATGTGCATTGGCGGCGGCCTCGAATCGATGTCGAGAATCCCCATGAGTTCTGTCGGCGGGGCCATGGCAGTCGACCCCCAGGTGGCTTATGATTCGTATTTCATCCCCCAGGGCATCAGTGCGGATCTGGTTGCCACGAAACACGGTTTTAACAGGGAAGACGTGGATGCTTATGCCGTGGAAAGCCAGAAACGGGCCTCCCACGCACGGGACAGCGGTTATTTTGACAACTCCATTGTCCCGGTAAAAGACCAATTGGGCGAAACCCTGTTGGATCATGACGAGGCAATCCGCATGGGCACGACGATGGAGGATCTCGCCAAACTAAAACCTTCTTTTGCCCAGATGGGTGCGAATTTTGGTTTTGATTCCATTGCCATCCAGCGCTACCCGGAAATTGAACGCATCGAACACGTTCACCACGCCGGCAACTCCAGTGTCATCGTTGACGGAGCTGCCGCAGTACTCGTGGGTTCCAAGGAAGTGGGTGATGCACTGGGTTTACAGCCCAAGGCAAAAATTGTAGGGTTTGCGTCTACAGGAACCGAGCCTACCATCATGCTCACCGGCCCCGGCCCCTCGGCAAAAAAAGTGCTCAAGCGATGCGGCATGACGAAAGACGACATTGATCTGTTTGAATTGAATGAAGCTTTCGCTGCTGTGGTCCTCAGATTCATGCAGGAACTGGATATTCCCCACGAGCAAATCAACGTTAACGGCGGGGCTATTGCCATGGGGCATCCCTTGGGAGCAACCGGGGCGATGGTACTTGGAACTTTGGTTGATGAATTGGAGCGACGTGATCTCAACATCGGCCTGGTCAATTTGTGTATTGGCGGCGGGATGGGCACCGCAACCATCGTCGAACGCGTTTAGACCTCCTATAATTAAATAAGGCAATTCACCATGAGTAAAGCAGTAACTATGAATGTAGGCAATGATGGCATTGCCGTCCTCAGCCTTGATGTCCAAGGCAAACCGATGAATGTCATTACCCTCGAGTTGCAACAGGATCTTCGGGAGTGTGTCGAGAAAGTTGTCAGCGACGAGGCAATTATCGGCGCTGTTGTAACCTCTGCAAAAAATGATTTTATGGCCGGAGCCGACCTCAAATCGATGTCGCCCTTAATGGCGGGATTGGGGGCCGCGGAATTGGCCAAAATCATTGGTGGACCGGACAGCATTAAAACCTTGTACCGGGAAATGGAGATTTGCGGCAAACCTTTTGCAGCCGCCATCAATGGCACCGCGCTTGGTGGTGGGCTGGAGCTTGCTCTCGCTTGCCATTACCGGGTGGCAGCCGATAGGCCGGATGCCGTGCTCGGACTGCCTGAAGTACAGGTCGGCCTGTTGCCCGGAGCCGGTGGTACCCAGCGCTTGCCGAGAATGATTGGGTGCCAGGCGGCCCTGGAACTGATGACCCAAGGCAGGCATATCAAACCCGCCCAGGCCAAGGCAATGGGCATTGTTGATGCATTGGCTTCTCAGGAAGAATTGATTGACACAGCCAAAGCCTGGATCAAGGACAAAGGCGATCCGGTTCAGCCCTGGGACAAAAAAGGGTTTAAAATTCCCGGCGGCTTGGATGCCAACCGCATTGGCACCATCCAAACGTTTTTGATCGCCAACGCGTTGGTGGCGAAAAATACAAACCACAACTACCCTGCACCGATCTCAATTGTCTCCTGCGTTTACGAAGGATGCCAGGTGCCGATTGATACAGGGCTGCGCATTGAAACCAACTACTTTGCCGAACTCCTGGCAGGACCAGTCGCGGGCAACATGATTCGAACCTTGTTTGTCAACAAGAAATCGGCAGACAAACTACGTGCCCGCCCGGAAGGATTTGCGAAGACAAAAGTCACCACCTTGGGCATGCTCGGGGCTGGGATGATGGGATCCGGTATTGCTTTGGTCAGTGCCCGGTCTGGCATGAACGTGGTACTCATCGATTCAACCGAGGAACTCGCTGCCAGAGGCAAGCAGTACACGGAAAAATTCCTCGAAAAAAGAGTAAAGAAAGGCAAGATGACCACCGAGGCAGCTGCAGAAGTCCTCGACAGGATAACCGTTACCACCGATTTCAACGATCTGGCATCATGCGATCTGATTATTGAAGCGGTCTTTGAAGACAGGGAGATCAAGGCGGACGTGACCCAGAAAACCGAAGCGGTGATACCCGAGGAAACCGTTTTTGCATCCAACACCTCAACGCTGCCGATCACCGGGCTTGCTGAATCTTCGTCACGGCCTGAAGGTTTCATCGGCATGCATTTTTTCTCTCCGGTGGAGAGAATGCCCCTGGTGGAGATCATTCTCGGCAAAGAAACCTCGGATCAGGCGCTTGCCGTCGCACTGGATTACGTCCAGCAAATCCGAAAAACCCCGATTGTCGTCAACGACAGTCGAGGGTTCTTTACTTCAAGAGTGTTCAGCACCGCCTGCAATGAAGCCAATACAATGTTGATGGAAGGCGTGTCACCGGCGCTGATTGAAAATGCTGCACGCCAGGCCGGCTATCCGGTTGGGCCATTGGCAGTACAGGACGAAACATCCATTGAACTCGGATACAAAATTCATCTGCAAACGGTGGAAGACATGGGAGATGCATACAAGCCGGCTTCTGGATGGAAGGTCTCTGCAAAATTGGTTGAACAGGATCGATTGGGAAAAAAATATGGCAAGGGTTTTTACGATTATCCGGAAGGCGCCAAAAAAAGACTTTGGCCGGGTCTGGCGGATATGTTTCCTGTCAGTGATGAACAACCGGATGTTGAAGAAGTCAAAACCAGGCTAATGACCATCCAGGCACT
>DTSX01000040.1 GCA_012965065.1 Gammaproteobacteria bacterium | reverse complement strand
GTGAAACGGAATGACTCAATTCTAACGAAGAAATCTAATAAGGCAAGATTTAAAGAAATGGTAACGGGAAAGAAGGTCTAGGGAGGCTCTACACTCTTGGATTTTCCTGCTGAATCTTAGGAGGGAAATGACACAGGAGAACATGAAGGTTATTCTTTGTAGGTGACTCCACCGAGATACTTTGATGTTCCAGATGTTCTAGAAGTCCATGTGGTTCCATTGTCCGAAGAGGTAAGGATGGTTCCTGAAAACGTGCGGCCCATCCTCCGCCGATTACCCCTCCGCCAATGATTGCTGCTTTTTTTATTGCATTAATCATTGATTGTTTTACTACTTAGATTGCAATTTTACAACTAATCGTTTCCTGCCTGTCTGTAACAAATGAGGTAACGCAACACCTATCATTACCAGTACTGCACCGAATGATTTTGCCCAGGTGATTTCTTCGCCCAGAAATACTGAAGCGTGGAAAAAGCCAAAAGGAATGATCAGTACAAGAAATAGACTTGCCATTCCAACCGGAATCTGGCGCATTGCCAGATTGTATAAAAAGAACGGAATTGACATAGAAAAAACCAGATAGATTAAAGCAATCTTAGTTTCAGAAGTAATCTGTACAGGTAGATCCAGATTACCGAATAACAGTAAATATGCAAAGATGATAATCGTCGCAGAAATCATCTGACTCGCGGTGACTTGAATCGCAGGAATATCAGATTTCATAATTTTACGTGTCAGCAGTTGGCTCACTATCATCAGACAAAATACTGTAAGTAATAACATATTTCCCCAAAGACTTTCTGTACCTTTAAGCTCTTCTCCAGTAAAAAATACTGCAATTCCTATAATGGCTAAAACACCCCCTATCCAAACTGAAAGCTGAAATTCTTCCTTGAAAACAATTCTTCCCATGATTGATTGAGAGAATGGCATCAATGCCATTACTATGACTGTGTTGGAAGCACTAAGTAATGTGAGAGAAGTTACAAAAAGCAGGGAAGTAAGCCCCGGTTCTATTAATCCCAAAACAAAAGGTCTCCAGCCAATCTCTCTTGGTCTAAAACTCTTAACTCTGAAATAAGATAAGACAAAAAGTGTAATTGCAGCAACAAGAACTCTCGAAAACGCAAGCTGTGGAGCTGCTATTTCCTCAAGTGCCATTTTACCTGCAACAGGATTTAGCGACCAGAAAAGACTGGCCACAAGCATAAAATAGTATGCGCGATTTAACATGAAATTTTACTAATTTGAAATGTTACTAAACTGATTGCTCAAGCTAATAGAATTATCTGTTGTTATCAAAAAAAATATAATGTTTTTAAATCATAATAATTTAGTTTTTCTCTTGATACAGTTGTATAAATGTTTTACAAGATATATGATATTTTCACAATTGATCTTTTTTCATACCATGGATTAGTTTTGTTTATGAATAACTTTAATGGACTTCCATCACTGAATTTTCTGCATACCTTCGAGTCTGTTGCCCGTCATTTAAGTTTTACTAATGCCGCCAGGGAGTTGTTTGTTACTCAGGCGGCAGTCAGTCACCAGATCAAAGCCCTGGAAGACCATCTGGGAGTAAAGCTGTTTCTACGTCAGAAACGTAAAGTTTTTTTGACTAAAGAAGGGCAAAAATTATTACCTTCTGTGGTCAGCGGATTACAGGGTATTTCGGCCAGCCTGGAAAATATTCGCAATTACGACACGGAAGATACATTGGTTGTCGGAGTAGGTTCCTCTTTTTCCGCCAATTGGCTTGTGCATCGTTTAGGCGCGTTTTACCAGCAATATCCTGAAGTCAATCTCCATCTGAAAATTTCGAACAATGATCCTGATTTTACTGCTGATGAAACTGACATGGCAGTTGTGTGGGGAAAAGGAGATTGGTCGGGACTGCTTTACGAGAAGTTAATGGTCGTCGAATTTACGCCGGTATGCAGTCCGGAATTATTAAATAAATCGCATCCTCTGCGAACTCCGGAAGATCTTATTCACTACCCACTGCTGGATGATCCGGATTTTGAGACTTGGCAGGAATGGTTGGAAGAGGCCGGTATTCCAGAGAAAAAGTACAAGCGGCGTACGGTAATCCGGGACTCCAGTGTACTCATACACTCCACACTGGATGGACATGGAATTGCGCTTTGTGCGGTGGGAATCGTGCAAGAGTATTTGGATTCCGGACGGCTGATTCGGCCGTTTAAACTTTCAATTACAGGTGGCGGTTTTTACTATCTGGTCTATCCTGAAAAAGCTCTGCGAAAACCTTTGGTGCGTTTATTCAAAACCTGGCTGGTCGAGGAAGTACGGAAGTCCGAATCACAGGGAACCTCACAATAGTAGATTTTTAAATGCAAATAGAATGGCAGGAATTGTTAGGCCTCAGTCCGGCAATGTTACTATATGCAGTGCTCGCAATCGGCGTTGCAGCTTTCATTCGGGGATACAGCGGTTTCGGTTTTTCAGCTTTGACCGTCACCAGTTTGTCCCTGATTTTACCACCTGCTGAAGTAATACCAATTGCATTTTTGCCGTGGGGTTTCCCATTTTTCCATGAACCAACAAATTTAATACCTTTCCATATGTAAAAATCAAACGTTCCATCATAATTTGGAGAACCATTGTATAAAATACCTAATCCATTAGGTTTATCATTTTTAATTTCCCCCACATATTTTGGATGGGTGTTATCATCTCCAAAAGTTTTCCACACATCACCAGAAGACCTCTCCCAATAGTATAAGACACCAGTTTCCTCTCCAATCACAGGAGAAGAAAGAAGAAGGAAGGAGAGGATGA
>DTSX01000039.1 GCA_012965065.1 Gammaproteobacteria bacterium | reverse complement strand
AGTGTTTCATTGTCATCTTGATAATAACATGCACTGTTGTTGACCAATTCAATACCAATAGACTGATCGTTAATATTTTCTCGATCCTCCCATTGACTCTTACCGGCATGCCATGCCCGATCATTTTCACTCACCAATTGATAAACAACCAAGTCTTGTTCATTGTATGTCTCATCAAACGATTCAGGAATAAGATAGTGAGAACTGACTTCATGTTCTGGCAAAGTTAACAACTCCAATGATCTTTGCCAATTGGATGACGTGTAGTGTATGACTAAAAATCGAACTCGACTGTTGTAATTCAGTGAATTGTGTTTATTGCTTTGTTTGTATTCAGGAACATCGATAGAGAGGGAAAGTCTTTTCTCTTCAGCATATCCAGTAACTGATAAGAGTAAACTTAAGATAATTAATTTTTTCATAGTTAATTATTAAAGACAGTCAAGCTATTTCGCCAGATGATTTTAGCGCCTCAATATCCGATTCCTGTATGCCTATGTCCGTCAGAACTTCGTCCGTATGTTCACCAACATAAGCAGGAGGAGGGTGTGCTTCAGGAGTTGTTCTTGAGAATCTTGGTGCTGGAGCTGGCTGAACAATACCTTCCAATTCTATAAATGTATCTCTTGCTTTGTTATGTGGGTGCTCTGGTGCCTCTGCCATGTTTAAAACTGGAGCAAAACATATGTCGGTGCCTTCCATCAACTCACACCATTCTTGTTGTGTTTTCTGCAGAAAAATTTCTTTCAGGGCTTTTTTCTGCTCTGGCCAAGATTCTCTTTTTAATTGATTATCGAAAATTGGATCCTTCAATGGAGTAATTTCTCGCAGCAATTGATAAAATTTTGGCTCAATGGATGCTATAGAAATAAATTTTGAGTCTTTGCATTCATAGGTGTCGTAAAAATGTGCACCGCCATCAAGAAAATTACTGCCTAGAGAATCTTTCCATAATCCCATTCCTCTCATGTTGTAAATCATGGTCATTAAGAGTGCAGAGCCGTCTACCATTGAAGCATCTACAACTTGTCCCTTTCCTGAGCTTTTAGTCTCCAATAAAGCAGACACCAGTCCCAATGCGAGCAACATACCCCCTCCGCCAAAGTCTCCTATCAAGTTTAATGGTGGAACGGGAGGAGACCCAGGCCTGCCAATTGTTGATAATACTCCTGAGAGAGAAATATAATTAATATCGTGCCCTGCGGCATAAGCCAACGGTCCTTCTTGTCCCCAACCGGTCATCCTGCCATAAACGATTTTTTTATTCTTTTGCAAACAGATATCCGGTCCCAAACCCAATTTTTCCATTACCCCGGGTCTAAAGCCCTCAAAAAGAGCATCGGATTTAGCAACAAGTTTTAAGACAACTTCAATTCCTTTAGTTGCTTTTAAGTCAATAGCAATTGATTTCTTGCCTCTGTTGTTGGCTTCTTGTCTTGAGACTGAGCCAGCAGAAGTCACACGGTCTACCCTGATCACATTTGCTCCCAGATCAGAAAGAACCATACCGCAGAAAGGGGCTGGCCCAATTCCTGCCATTTCAATTATTTGTAAGCCTTTTAGAGGTCCCATAAAAATTCCTTAAAATTAAGAATACCACGCAAGAAAATAACTTCTAAATGTTTCCAAATCAAATAAAAATGGTTGCTATGGACTGAACAATTTTAAAAATGGGCTGTAAAGCACCAAGAAAAAGTAGTCCCACCACGATAAAAAATCCATAGGGCTCGATTAGATCAATGGTGCGGCCAATTTTTTCGTTCACCACGCTTCGGAGGACCCTGCCACCATCCAGAGGCGGAATGGGCAATAAATTAAACACCATCAACACAAGATTAATAAAAACACCCGTTTGTGCCATCAAAATTATATAAGGGTGCAAATAATGTTGCTCTCCGAACAGATAAACACTAACTGTGAAAAAGATCGACCAAAAACAAGTCATTAAAAGGTTCGCAGCTGGTCCGGCGATAGCCACAAAAAACATATCACGTTTAGGATTACCAAGATTCATTGGATTGATAGGTACAGGTTTTGCCCAGCCAAAAACCAATCCTCCTAGGTAAAGCAAAAGACCCGGTAATAAAACAGTCCCTATAGGGTCCATGTGTGCAATTGGATTCAATGTCAAACGACCTTGAATTTCAGCTGTCCTGTCTCCAAATTGCTTTGCTGCCCAGCCATGTCCTACTTCATGAAGTGTAATGGCAAAGAGTACTGGAATCAGTATCGATAGAATCTGTAAAAACATTTGCATTTATTGATTATGATTTATCCATGAATTAAGACTATCTTGCCATTTAATTAGACACAAACAAGCATTGTTTAATACATGCAATATTTATTTGTTATTATAAAAACCCAAAGTTAAGAAGAGGACTCTCCATGGACTGGTTTAAAGCAATTGTTGTTATATGTCTCCCTATTTTTCTTGTTTCCTGTGCAACGGGTTACCAACCACTAAATGATTCTAGTGGATACTGGGATGAACAAATTGAACCCACAGCTAACAGATTTACAATAGGTTATGATGGCAATAAATGGCACAGTGATCCGGTAAATCGAAAAGAAAAAATCAAGGATCTGACCTTACTCAGGTCAGCCGAAGTTGCCTTGGAAAATGGATTTAAGTATTTCGTAATTAGTGACAGTAAAGCTTACACAGAAAAAACGAGACTCCTTCAGGGCTCCCTACCATCAAACACCACATCTTCAAGACTAAAACGTATAAATACTTCAGAAACATACCAAATTAAAACAATATTTACGACTGTGAATTATGTAGAACTTGCAGAAGATTTGCGTACCAATGCTGTCATGCAAAGTGGTGAATTTAAAGGCTATGC
>DTSX01000038.1 GCA_012965065.1 Gammaproteobacteria bacterium | reverse complement strand
CATCTGCAATACTGAGATCAGAGCCCAATGCAAAGGTGACAATCTTGCCATTGACAGGACCGCCTGAATATTTTGCTGGCATCCCAGCGTACAATGCAAACATACCGCCCCAACCAACAAGCACCGAAACGTATTGTTCGCCATCGATATTATAAGTTATTGGAGGGGCGATGATCCCTGATTTCAAATCGGTGCTCCAAATACGTTTCCCAGTGTCGGCTTGAAAAGCGACAAATTCACCGTCGGAATTTCCCTGAAAAACTAAGTTTCCAGCGGTTGTCAATGTACCTCCATTCCAAGGCAAAGTGTGATAATTTCTCCAAACCTCTTTTTGTTCCACCGGGTCCCAAGCACTGAGCCTGCCTCTGACGCTTTTTATGAGAGTTGCCAGTTGCAGGATATTTTTTGGAGGGATAGTTGTCTTTGAATCAACCCCTGTGTTCCAGAGCCTCTCATCAAAGGTAAATGCCTCATCCTTGCTATAGGCAAAATACATTTCCAGAACTGGAATGTATACCAATCCAGTATTGGGATTGTAAGACATCGGGTGCCAATTATGACCTCCCAATGGCCCAGGAAAAATGAGTTTTAGTTCTTCTTCATAATTACCCGATTCTATTTTAACCGGTCTTCCGCTATCAGGATCTACGTGCGATGCCCAGGTAACTTTCACGTAATTTTCAGCAGAAATGAGTTTACCGTTTGTACGATCAATTACGTAAAAGAAACCGTTTTTTGGAGCCTGCATAATGACTTTTCTTAGTCTCCCATCAATTTCAAGTTCCGCAAGGATCATATGCTGTGTTGCCGTATAGTCCCATTTATCACCCGGTGTTGTTTGATAGTGCCAAACGTACTCCCCAGTATCTGGTTTGAGCGCAATGATGGATGATAAAAACAGATTATCTCCTCCATCTGGACTTCTTCTCGATTGTTCCCAGGGACCTCCATTGCCAGTGCCAATGAACAATAAATCAAGTTCTGGATCGTAAGCCATCGAGTCCCAAACGGTACCACCGCCTCCAACCTCTAACCAATTGCTGCCACCCCATGTACTGGCTGCGAATTTCATTATCGATTCATTTTTCTCATTTTCCCCTTCTTCCAGGTCATCTTCTGGATTGCCAGGGACTGTATAAAATCGCCATACCAAATCACCAGTATCGGCATCGTAGGCACTGACATACCCCCTGACGCCATATTCTGCTCCACCATTACCAATGACTACCTTATTTTTTACAACCCTAGGGGCCCCAGTAATGCTATAGGCTTGTGAGGGATTGACTGTCATTTTTTCCCATATCATTTCACCAGTTTTTGCATCCAGTGCGATCAATCTGCCATCGATAGTTCCAAGGAAGACTTTCCCTTGCCAAACGGCAACTCCACGATTAACGACATCACAGCAAACAAAATAAGCTTTTTCTTTAGGGACCTTGGGATCGAATTTCCATATCATTTCACCGGTTTTTGCATCATTTGCATAGACAATACTCCAAGCGCTCGTACTAAACATGATGTCATCAACTACAATGGGGGTAGCCTCATGACCACGATTGGTGTCTGTTTCAAAAACCCAAGCTATACCTAGGTTTTTTACTGTTTCTGTGTTGATCTGATTCAGCGGACTATAACGTTGTTCTGCATAGGTTCTGCCATGGACAAGCCACTGATCTGGTTGATTGGTTGATTCAATAACCCGTTGTTGGGTAATGTCGAAATCAGAAGCTAAAACCAACGAGTTTAAGGGACACAAAGTGATGCAAAGTAGTATTGCAGCGATTTTTGTGGTGATTTTGTGATTTTTAAGCACCACCACATTGTAATGAAAATGTTTCATCAATTCATATGAATTATCAGGAAATCAAGGATGGGTTTCGAAAGATTGCGAAGTTTTCTTTAGTCAATGCGTGCATTAAGATACCGGTAGCGGTTTTTTTGTCACTTTTCTTGTTGCATATTTGTTTTACCTCAAAGAAACTATAACGGTAATGGTTTACAAAAAGCCAACTGTAGTCGAAAGGGATTAGATTTAAAATAATGAAAATAAACAAAAAGTTTCCATATCTGTTGATAGTTTCTTGTCTGTGTATCCTCATAATAAATTGTTCTAAAACGGATTCAGAACTTGAACCGCAAAATCAAGCATACCTGTCTACCTATAAGCCAGACACCAGTGAAACAATTTTGATTCGCAATGCCAGGGTACTAACAGGGTCAGGAGATGAACTGGACAATGCTTCCATTCTTATGGAAAACAATAAAATTACCGCCATTGGTGAAATACCGTTGGATACTGATGCCAAGGTTATTGACGTAAAAGGTAAATGGATAACCCCAGGGATTATAGATATCCACTCCCATATGGGTGTTTATCCAGCACCTGGACTGCGCTCAAACTCAGATGGCAATGAAGCCACCAGCCCAGTTACTCCCCATGTTTGGGCGGAGCATTCTGTTTGGACACATGATCCTCAATTCACTCTTGCACTAAAAGGGGGTATAACGACGTTTCATGTCTTACCTGGTTCGGCAAATTTGATTGGTGGCCGGGGGGTGACGCTAAAGAACGTCAGAAGTGTCACTGTCCAGGGAATGAAATTTCCAGGGGCTCCATACACCCTAAAAATGGCTTGTGGAGAAAATCCTAAACGGGTTTACGGGAACAGAAACCAAGAACCATCAACTCAGATGGCTAATGTTGCTGGATATCGTCAAGCATGGATTGATGCCCAGGATTACATGAAGAAAGCAGAAGAATCCAAGAAGACCCCAAAACGTGATCTTGCAATGGAAACCCTATCGGGCGTCTTGAAAGGGGAAATACTCATTCAAAATCACTGTTATCGAGGCGAAGAGATGGCAGT
>DTSX01000037.1 GCA_012965065.1 Gammaproteobacteria bacterium | reverse complement strand
CGGCTTCTACACAGGCATAAATTTTTCCTGCATGCTCAATAACATGTGTATTTGGCCCAAATTCTTCTCCTACAACATAATTATTTCTGTACCACAGTGCATTGCCCTCCTCCAATCTCACACCATGCACCATTCCATCCCCCATGAACCAGTGGTATTTCTTTGGACTCGCTTTTAGTTTAGGATTTGGCCCATTACGGAGGTAAGTGCCAAAAAGATCCCTGGGAACAGAACCGATTACATCTAGCTTTGTTGCAGTAAGAACTTCTTTAACAGGTCTATAGTTGCCTTCTAGATAAGGATTTGGGTTTGACCCCATGATTTGTGAGATCAGATTTTTCACCTAATCCAATTTCTGTATATGTAAATATCCAAATACCATAACCAATAAGAAGTTCTTCATTATGTTTTTTTTGGATTTGATAATTTTCTTGTAAAAAAACATGCATTCCAATAAATGTGAAACAACCAAGAATATAAATAGATAGTTGATCAGTTGTGAAATCGGCACAAATAGGTTGATAACACAGATTAACCAAAGCAAAAGAAGAATGTATTTAATTGAATTCATGTTTATTTAATTCTCCATCCAGTGGCCAATTTTTCCTTTTCCTGAGTCAATGAGAACTCCAGGGTTCATAATTGATCTCGGATCTACACTTGATTTTGCAGCAGTTAACATGTCTTTAAAACCTGATGGTATCTGTACATCATAGCCTTTAACTCTGTGGTCTCTACCCACAGCATGATGGTGTGTTATTGTGCCTCCTTCTGCTACTACCATCTCATTGGTTGCTGTCTTAATCTGCTTCCAGACATCGAGCATGGTCGAAGGTGTTGCGTAAGCAGTGTAAGAAAAATAAGGTGCACATCCATCTGGATAGGTGTGTGTCAAACGACAAGTGACATTTGGCTCCCTGCCTGAAATCTCATGTATGGCCTTTCTTGTCTTTTCTTTTAAAGACTCAATAAACTCAAAGCCATGATCCCATGTGATTGAGGTTTCAAAAGTGTCCCAAATTATGCCTCTACGAACAGCTGCATCACGATTAAAAGGTGCTCTAATGAAGCTATTCCTCCAAGTGCCTGAGGCTCCTGTACGATGTGCTTCGGGTTCCTTTTCTTGAGGTTTTTCATAACTCCCTCCTGCAGAAGAGGCAATCTCCAAAGCTCTATCCAACCAAGTACCAAGTTCATGGTCGGCTGATTCGAAAGACAATATCAATAAATGTTTCGATCCATCCCCAGCTCCATTAAACAAAGCTTCATTTGCATCCAAAAGTCTGCAATTTGCCGGATATAACCCCGATTGACTGATCAGGCGCGTTGCATTGAGGGCTTTTTGATAATCATCAAATTCCACAGAACCAGAAGATCTAAAAATAGGTCTATTCTGAAGTCTCATCCAAGCTTCAGTTATCACCCCTAAAATTCCTTCGGAGCCAATGACCATCCTATCCGGGCTGGGACCTGCTCCAGAACCTGGAAGTCTCCTCGATTCGATTACTCCAGTTGGGGTAACCATGGTTGTAGATTCAACAAAATCGTCGATGTGTGTGTAAAGCGTTGCAAAATGACCTCCTGATCTTGTAGCTATCCAACCCCCTAAAGTTGAATGCTCAAAACTTTGAGGAAAATGCCTTAAAGTTAGATCAGATTTTCTTAGTTCATCTTCCAAAGCGGGTCCAAATATTCCAGCTTGGATTCGTGCAGCTCTGCTTTCTTTGTCTATCTCTAAAACCTGATCCAGATTTCTTAGATCCAAAGAAATTACACCGGAGTAATCGTCTCCCACATATGTTTCAACACCACCACAAACACTCGAGCCACCCCCATAGGGTATTACAGCTATATTGTTTTGATCTGCCCAGTCTAGGAGGTTAACAACATCTTCCTGATCGTTAGGAAATGCCACTAAATCAGGTGGATGCGGAAATTGTTTAAGCATGGCTCTGGCAAGATCTGGAAAAGACTTGCCGTAAGTATGATTTAACCTTTCAAGATGATTTTTGGATAAAACTTTTTCCAGAGTCTGTGGAATTTTTACTCTAGGTGTAGGTAAATTTATATCCTCGGCCAATGGAATTGGTAAACTCGGCACTTCATCAAGAGAGAAATGTGCTGCTATACGACTTTCAATTGCAGCGTCTTCTTCGTTGGATAAGACCTGATCTTGATATCCCCAACCCCAAAATTTTCTTTTTTGCATGCGCCTATCTTAGGTCAACTTCAACTATCTGTGGCACTATTTTTTTTGAGAGCCATATATATGACAGCAGCCAACCCTGCGGTGCTAAAAATCATACACATGACCATGATCTGATAGCGCGCAGCGGTAAGAGGTTCGACCCCAGACAAGATCTGGCCGGTCATCATGCCTGGCAACGACACCAGACCAACTGCCAACAGCGCGTTGACCTGTGGAATCATTGCTGCCTCCATCGCGGTACGCCGTGCACTCAAATAATCTTCACCGCGTTCGCGCTCGGCGTGAAACCGCTCCCCCGCCAAGCTAATCGTATTCATGCTGTTGGCAAAAACCATCCCGGCGAGCGGGATCACAAAACGCGGCTCATACCATCGCGGTAGCTCGAGGATGATCTGTGTGACGAGTATCAACACACCCAATCCGCCGACGCCAATCGCGATGACAACAATGGAATAAGGTTTGATGCCACGATCGATCAATGGGCGGAGCGCAATCCATGAAGACATAGCGATCATGAATATCACCACCAACACAACAAGCACCGGCTCATCGGTCTCGAAGATGTAGGTGAGCACATAGCCGATCAGCAGAAGCTGTACAAGCATGCGAATGTTGGCGTACATCGACTGCAACGCGTTCAGGCCCCAGGCCCGCATGATGACAATCAGCAGCAGTACCGGCACAAAGCCGAGTAAAAGGCTGGC
>DTSX01000036.1 GCA_012965065.1 Gammaproteobacteria bacterium | reverse complement strand
CGGGTCTTCTATGTATAACTGATGACATATTTTTTCCCGAGCCATTTCACCGTAAGGGTCGTCACTTTTCTTCAGGGCTAGTAGCAATGACTTTTGTTCTTCGTCTTTCCCCATTTTACCCAGTAATTCGCTTGCTTCGAATATTGACCGACTTCTATATGGACTATTTGGGTAGTCAGAAATCAATGCACCGTAGTAGCCGAGACTTAGTTCCATTAAACCCTTATTCTTTTGAGTCTCTGCCAACAACAAAATTAATAAATCTTTTTGCAAGTTGTTCCCTTTGTTTATCAATTCTAAAACTAGAGCCTCAAGTGTGCTGGTTTCACCCACAGAGGCCAGAGCCAATATTGTAGCAAATTGATTCAATTCTGAAAGCTGTGAACTGCTGCTTTTTCTTTGATATTCCTCCAGCTTTTCTTCAAGTATAGAGATTTTAAATTTCAGTGAACTAATTGTTTCAGATAATTTAAGATTGCTTCTAGTCAGAGTCTCTATTTTTGCGTTTTGCGGCTCCAAAAGAGCCAACTGTTCGCCAGCCAGCTTTGAGGAATTTTCTTTAAGCTGCATCATTTCGAGATGTAAACGCGCTACTATCCGCTTAACCTTTTTAACGTCATCAGCTCCAACAGCAACTGATGAAGATAATGACAAAAATACAACGCACAGAATAGCTTTGAGGGAAAGCCGTCTCAAAATAATAGGAAAAAAAATACTCATAAATTTAGCGTAATCCAGAATTCCAGGAGGGTGATGTTTCATCAACTCCACGAACAGATTTGGTAAGTCTTTGAGCAGAGCTTCCTGAAGAAAGAGAATAATAGATTTTCCAGTTCTGTTGACCTGTTATTTTAGCCTGATACGCTACTATAGAACCATCTGAAGACCATACAGGACTCTCAGCCTGCATACCTTTTGGTGAAACTTGGGTTTCAAAACCTAATGGATCATCCGCTAAAACACGAAAGATAACTGATTTACTATTGCGTACACCGTTATACGCAATCATAGTACCATCTGGTGACCAGGAAGGAGACGAATTATAATTGCCTTTATTTGTGAGCCGCGTTGTTTTTTTTGTACTCAAATTCAATAAATAAACCTGAGGAGTTCCTGTTCGGTCAGATATGTACGCAAGCTTTTTTCCATCTGGAGAAAGAGCTGGTTCAGTTTCAATGGCCATATGTTTAGTTAACTTGTGTAACATTTCCAATGAAGGTCCAGTTCCTCCAGAAACAACCGTGTATTCGAAAAGATCTGTATTTCTTTCACCAACATATTTTGCAAGATAAATATTTCCGTTATTTCCCCATGTTGCACTGCTGCTGCTGCCTTCAGTAAAATATAGACTCTTGCTCTTTAATCTTAACGGAATGAAACCTTGCCAAATAACTTCTGATCCACGACCCGTTTGAGCAGAATAGATAATGGCGTCCCCTTTTGGACTCCAGCTTACACCAGTATTATTAAATAAATTATATGTAATTTGTTTTTGAATTTCTGAGCCAAAACGTTTCATTACGAGAGAGTTTTTATTTTCCCCTTTTTTTGTTTCTGACCATACAATAATGCCACCCAAAGAGCCTTGGATGCCCATTAAATTCTTTATTAGAAAATTACCCAACTGAGATGATTTTAAATTAACATATTCCTTATCCTGATTACGGAATTTCATTCCTGTTGTAATTGGCTCAAAACCCTGACCTTGAGCACCAGACAATGTTACTGAAACTATTTTTTGATCATTAGTTGGACTTATTTTAAGATTAAAAGTGGGCTCTGCTGAATCTTCTACTATATTAAACAGCAGAGTTTTCCCCATTTGACTGCGCAACTGTTCAACAAGCAGATCAACTAAGTCAGAATCACCGGATTTATTAATGGAAAGGTTGAGTTTTTCTATACCAGGTTTGTTAATATCAAAAAATTCAATAGCCAAAGCTGGCAAAACTAGATAGAGCGAAACTCCAACAATTAGGATTAGCTTAAATAAAATTTTCATACAGTCTCCTGTGTTTCTGGTTTAAAAGTTAATACACAAAATAAAGTGTATTCCTTGTTATTCAACAAGTATTTTATATGAAATATTTTCCATATTGGGCGTAAATTTTAGCCCGATCTCAGTCAGTTTGCCATCAAAATCGTCAGGCAAAGGTGGCAAAGTCTTAAATTTAGCAAACACGGATTTCAGCGACTGATCAAAAATCCTGTTCCCTGAAACTTTAACAAATGAATATTGCAGCAATGTACCATCTTTCGCGATAATGAGCCTCACCTTCAGTTCCAGGTGCGGACTTAATTGAGCCGGTAATGTCCATTGTTCTACAATGTAACTGTAAACTACCTGCCCGTAATTACTGCTCTGCACAACTCCTAATTTTTTAATCTTCCTCGCAATTTTTGATTTTCCCTTGGCAAAAAGGGCTGAGTTTTTTGTAATTACTTCCGCTACCTGCCCTTTGCCTGTTTTAGAAATTTCACCCTGTTTTCGTAATTTTTTGAGGTTTAAATTTTTCGTATCTAATTTAAATCCCTTTAATATCTTTCCAAGTGAAATTGTTTTATTTTTAGCAGATTCAGGAATTGTTTGCTCTAAAGCCTTCAAATCTTCCAAGGAAAGTTTTTTTAACTCTGACAACTCTTTTGAAATAGTTGCAGCCTCAATGGTATCATCTTCTCCTTTAACCAAGGTTTCATCCTCCTCCACAATCTCAGGTTGATCCGGTTTATCTGCTTGTGTAACAGCAGTTTCTTTTTGATCTTCAATATCAGTCTTATCTTCGCCCAAATCCGCCAATTTCTCTGTCTTGTCAGTTTCAGGTTCAACTTCTATTTTCCTTTCTTCAACTGCTTCAGTTTTTTTCCTTTCTTCAACTGCATCATCTTCCAAATCTGGAAGTTGCTCTATACTTTTTGATTTAATCCTTACTTTCCGCTC
>DTSX01000035.1 GCA_012965065.1 Gammaproteobacteria bacterium | reverse complement strand
ATATTTCCCCAATAATTTGGGCAAACGTTCAGCTCCTCCAGCGGTGGTATCTCCACTGATGCCAGCATTAACCACCCGAATTGAATAATCTTGTTTGTTCAATCTATCTTGGAGCAAAGAAGGCCATGCCTGATGGTAGGCTACTCCAAGCCCGGCACTTAAACTGTCTCCGATGATCAAGATAGTTGAATCATTTGAATTCAAAATGCTTGCATGAGTTGCTGTTGAAGCAACGGCTAGTACAATAACTAAAAATAATCGACGGAACATTGTGAAAACACCCTTATTACAAGCAAAAAATATCACCAAAGAAGTCAACAGTCCAGAGGGCATTTTGACAATACTTAGTGATATCAATTTAACCGTATACGAAGGTCAAGCAATCTCAATTGTAGGTCCTTCCGGTTCGGGTAAAACAAGTCTGCTTGCAATACTTGCAGGGCTTGATTTGCCATCTACAGGCTCAGTATGGTTGTCTGATCAAGAAATTACTTCTTTGGATGAAGACGCTAGAGCTCAAATAAGAGGAGAGAAAGTTGGGTTTGTTTTCCAATCCTTCCATCTTCTACCCAGACTCTCAGCGGTCGACAACGTCATGCTGCCACTTGAAATAAAAGGCGATAGGCAAGCTAGGGAAAAGGCACTAAAAGCACTAACAAGAGTGGGGTTAAACAAAAGGGCAAGCCATCTTCCCAACCAATTGTCAGGCGGCGAGAAACAACGGGTAGCAATCGCCAGAGCGTTTGTAACGCGACCGGCAATTTTGTTCGCAGACGAACCCACGGGTAATTTAGACAAGGCCAGCAGCCAATCCGTCGGGGAGCTGTTGTTTTCCATCAATCAGGAATCAGGCACCACTTTGATTCTTGTTACTCATAACACGGCACTATCTGAGCGTTGCGAATTGGTTCATCAGCTTGATGAGGGTCGAATTCAATGATGCAAGGTTTGTTGTATGGGATCAGACGTTTCCCGGTTGATTTAAAAAACAGCGACTTTTTTTTGCTTTTCTTATCCATTGTTCTCGCCGTCAGTGCGATTACAGGGGTTACCTTTTTAGGCGACCGTCTGCGACTAGCAATCAAGCAGCAAGCTGCTGTTGTTCTGGCCGCTGATGTTACCTTAAGATCCACCGCACCCATTGGGCCAAAGTATTTGTCAATCGCCAAAGAGCAAGAATTGAATACCGCTGAGACGATTTCGTTCTTAAGCATGACCCTCCATGGTGGCAATAACGTATTGTCTTCCATCAAGACCACAACCCCTGAGTACCCTTTGCGAGGCAAACTTAAACTGCTCGACTTCAACGGTCAAAATATTGACAAGCCCACAGGTTCGCCGATGAGTGGTAATGTTTGGGCAGAGCAGAGCCTGATAGACCGGTTTAACATTGCCAAAGGCGACTCTATTACTATTGGTAACAAGCGTTTTGTGGTTTCAGCCGTTTTGGCCGATTTTCCCGATCGAAATGTCGGCTTTCTTGCTTTTGCGCCCACCGTAATTGCCAATATTGAGGATCTTGATGCCATGGGTGTTATCCAACCTGGAAGTCGGGCTTTATATCGGCAATTGTATTCCGGGCGTGAGAGTCAAATAGAAAGCTTTGTTGATAAACTTCAGGATTTGCCAGCGGAAGTCAGAATCCAGAGAATTGAAAATATTGGCCAACAACTGGGCAGGACGTTGGATCGGTCCAACAGGTTCTTCAGTCTGGCCGGCTTGGTGACGATTATCATTGCCGCCATAGCAGCAATGATCTCCGCCAGACGATTCGCCATACGCCACATTTTCAACTGCTCTTTAATGAAGGTTTTTGGAGCCACACAGGGATTTGTTTTATCCGCACTCATTGGACAACTGTTACTGATGACTTTGCTGGCAACAATTGTGGGTGTTGGTGTTGGCTTGATTATTCAGTACATGCTTGTTGATTTGCTGAAGGGAATTATTGATTCGGATCTTCCAGGCCCATCATTGCAGCCGATTTGGATTGCTTTGCTGACCTCATCATGCCTTATTGTCGGCACCGTTGCTCCGTACCTCCAGCAACTAAGGGTTTCCCAACCCATCAGAGTCCTACGCAACGATCTAAAGCTGGATTATAAAAGCAGTTTTTTGATAAACGCCGTTGCTATTTTTGCCTTGGTAATTTTCCTCAGCATACTGTTTGCCGATTTTTCTCTCGTGTCGACCATCATAATCGGTCTTTTTTTGGTTGGGTTAAGCCTCTTTTGCTTGGGCGCACTGATGGTAAAATGCTGCTCATTTTTTGATAACCAAATTGGTATCGGCTGGAAACTAGGGCTCAAAAACATCAGCAGGCGGCGCGGTGAGAGCATTCTGCATCTGGTTGTTTTCGGTTTGTCCCTTATGGCATTGATGGTGTTGACCGAGACCAGATCGGACCTGATTAACTCCTGGAAGCAAAGCCTTTCAGAAGAGACTCCGAACCATTTCTTTTTTAACATCCAGAGTTCCGAACTTGACGGCATTGCCGATTTCCTCAGTCCTCGTATTGGCCAAGCAATAAAATTTACGCCCCTAATTAGGGGTAGGCTGTTGGCAATCAACAGCGGATCAAATCAAGGAACAAATTCTGGGCGCATGATAGAGAGAGAAGCGAACATCACCTGGTACGATCAATTGCCTGACAATAATAGCATCGCTGCAGGTGAATGGTGGGGCAAGGAGGGGGAGAGCATTCAGGCGGTATCCGTGGACGAGGGAGTTGCGGAATCCTTGAACATTGGTGTTGGTGATGAACTGATCTTCAATGCTGCAGGAGTTGATTTAGCAGTCACCGTGACCAGCTTGAGGCGTATTAAATGGGAGAGCTTTCAGCCCAATTTTATTTTTGTTCTTTCACCCATGGTGGCAAGAGAATTGCCCCAATCATTTATTACCAGTGTCAACATACCCGAGGAGAACACACAGCTTGTTGATGA
>DTSX01000034.1 GCA_012965065.1 Gammaproteobacteria bacterium | reverse complement strand
GGATTATGAGTCCACTGCTCTAACCAACTGAGCTACAGGCCCATTATTGGGATTCTAGCAATTAAAATACCCAAGGCATATGTTTTAGGGAGAAAGTGAATTTGATCAAACAACAAGTTTTCAACTTTCATTCATAAAGCTCTTTAACTTTTCACTTCTGGATGGATGTCTGAGTTTCCGCAATGCCTTTGCTTCAATTTGACGTATTCTTTCTCTAGTGACATCAAATTGTTTGCCAACTTCTTCAAGTGTATGATCCGTATTCATATGGATCCCAAAACGCATTCTTAAAACTTTTGCTTCTCTTGGCGTTAAACTTTCTAGTATGTTGACCGTACTTTCTTTTAAGCCCGTTTTTGTTGCTGCTCCATCTGGTTGATCGATTTTACTGTCTTCAATAAAATCACCCAAGTAAGAATCGTCATCATCACCAATTGGTGTTTCCATAGAAATTGGTTCCCGGGATATTTTCAAAACTTTTCTAATTCGTGTTTCTGGCATTTCCATAGCAATAGAGAGTTCTTCAACCGTAGGCTCTCTGCCCTTTTCTTGAATCATCTGTCTTGAAATACGGTTTAGTTTGTTTATGGTTTCTATCATATGTACTGGAATTCTAATTGTTCTCGCTTGGTCTGCAATGGATCTAGTAATTGCTTGCCGTATCCACCATGTTGCATAAGTTGAGAATTTGTATCCACGTCGATATTCAAATTTATCCACTGCTTTCATCAGGCCTATATTTCCTTCCTGAATTAAATCAAGGAATTGAAGCCCTCTATTTGTGTATTTTTTGGCAATCGAAATGACAAGTCTAAGATTCGCTTCAACCATCTCTTTTTTGGCTCTATCCGCTTGTATTTTTCCCATGTTAAGTCTTCGGTTGAGCCCTTTTATTTCTTGAATTTTCATGAAGGATGATTTTTCAAGTTTCCCAAGCCGTCTTTGGCCAGCAAGAATTTTTTGTTTATTTCTATTCAAAGTAGATGAATATTTTCTTTTTGCTCGTATGTATTTTTCGATCCATGAAATATCTGACTCTCTGTTGACAAAAGATTTGAGAAATTCTTCCATTGTTATTCCAGCTTCGTCAACAACGATAATTCTAATTTCTTTTTCATAGCGTTTGACTTCATCCATATAACTGGTAGCGATTTTCTGTAAAATCTCAAAAACTTTTGGAGCTATCCTGACTTCCATAATTGTTTGTATAATTTTATCTTTTGCTCGAATTGTTTTTTGATCGTCATGGCCGACTTCACCAATCAATTTAATATACCTTTTTGTTTGTTGATTTAACTTTCTGATATGTTTAAGTATCCCCAAGCTATCGATAACTTTAGGTTCTGATTTTTCGTCCCTATTGATTTGAACAATGTCATCGTTTTTATGGGCAAAATCTGAAAATAATTCCAAATATTTGGTTTCGTCTTTGTCCGGTTCTTGTTGTATCTCTTCTGTAATTGTTTGGTAGCGTTCTTTTATGAATATAAGCACAGGAATGAAAGATGCTACTGTCGCTTGGATTTTTTTATTGCCCTGTTCAATTCTTTTAGCTATGACAATTTCACCTTGTCGATCCAAAAGTTGGATGCTGCCCATTTCCCTCATATACATTCTTACTGGGTCGGTTGTTTTCCCAATTTCAGATTCGACTGGATTCGTAGTATCAGGGTCAACAGGGATGGCATTTGCGATTTCCACGGGATTGGGAGCACGTTCCCGCACCGAAATACCTAAGTCATTGATCATATCAACAATTTCTTCAAGGCGATCGGCTTCCACAATTCCTTTGGGCAACTGTTCGTTTAGCTCGGCGTAGGTAATAAAACCTTCCTTCTTTCCCTTTGCAAGAAGAAGCTGAAGGGGTCCTTGTTTTTCTTCACTCGATGACCCAATTTCGTCATCTTCGTTCTGTGTTAGAAGCGATTCAAGATCTTCAACTTCCACCAATTCTTCTTCATCGAGAGAAGAGTCATCGGCCAATGTACTTTTTTTAATTTTGGTCCCATCTTTCATTTTTTATTAATATCCTATTCCTTAATTAAATGGGGGTGTAATTATATATCTATTTGTTTCTTATAATTTATTTAATTTCTATACTTTTCGATAATGCCAAGAATCGTTTTCTTTCACTTTCAGTCAATGCATTGTTTTTTGCCTTACTAACCAGCTTTTTAAGCTCTGATCTTGTATTTCTTTCATTCAATCTCAAAACGATTTCATGCAGTTCATTTTTTGCCTCCATCTGAGAAATGATCAATTTTTCTACTGTCATAGATTTTAAGTGCTCTTTAATTTTTTGATCATTAAAATGCTCAATGATTGTGGCTAGTTTTATAGATTCATTTGATTGAATGAGAGTAATTATTTCTCTCAATATATCGATTCCTTTTTCATGAATGTGTTTGAATTCCTTCTCTTCACTTATCTCTCTCACTACTTCTGGGTAATGCATGAGTATATTAATTGCTTGTCGGATAAGGCTCGGTCTATACGTACTGGGAGTCTTTTGGCTTTGCAAAGAAATTTTTTGTATTCTATATGTTCGATCTTGGTGTTGAAATTTCTTGAGCTGAGAGGTCTTAACTTTGAGTTCAGAAGCAATTTTTTCAATTAAATGATCTTTGTAAATTCCATTCCTAATTCTATTAACAGGCACCATGCTATATTCCGCAGCACTTGCAATACCAGATGGTCTACTCGTATCAAATTTCTTTTTTATAGTTTCGATAAAGAAGTCACTCAATGGGGTCGCATTTTTAAGTAATTTTTTAAAGAATTCAGGACCAGAAGATTGCATAGTTTCATCTGGATCTTGATCTTTTGGCAAAATTAAAAATCGAGCTTCTTTGTTTGCTCTAATATTTAGCAAGCAAATCTTGCAAGCTTTCCAGGCTGCTTTTCTTCCTGCATTATCCCCATCAAAACAGAATGTTATTTTGTCAGCAAAACGAAATGCTTTTTTTATGTGTGCATCCGTTGTCGCAGTACCTAAAGTTGCCAATGAATTCTTAAAACCATTATGTGCCAAGCTTATTACATCGGTATAACCTTCAACAATAATCGCATGATTAGATGATCTGAGAAACTCTTTTGATTCATAAAGCCCGTAAAGCAATTCTCCCTTTTTAAATAATTGAGTCTCTGGTGAGTTTAAATATTTGGGGTCCCCCTGATCAATTATGCGACCTCCAAATCCTAGAACATGTCCCTTGTCGCTCTTGATTGGAAACATAATTCTATTTCTAAAGCGATCATAGTAACCGCCATTATCTTTCTTAATGATCAGTCCACAGTCGTACAAATTTTCTATATTTTTTTTTGATGTGCCGAATTTTTTTAACACCTCATCCCACGAATCCTCAGAAAATCCTATGGAGAATTTTTTTGCAGTTTGTCCATCTATCCCTCTAGTTTTTAGATACTCAATGGCTTTTTTAGATTTACTCAAGTTATCAATATAATGCGACATCAATTCAAGCAATAAGTCTTGCAGGTTTTTGTTTTTGACACTTTCGGAACGGCCCTGTTTTGTTCTGGGAATCATGACCCCAGCTATTTTTGCCAGTTCTTCGATGGCTTCGATAAATGTTAAACGATCAAAGTCAATCAAAAATCCCAGTGCAGTTCCATGAGCGCCGCAACCGAAACAATGATAAAAACCTTTATCCGGACTTACGGTAAAAGAAGGTGTTTTTTCAGTGTGAAAAGGGCACAGTCCTTTGTATTCTTTTCCTGCTTTTTTGATCTCAAGGCGATTACCAATGACTTCGACAACGTCAATTCTCTGAACTAAGTCATCTATAAAGTCCTGTGGAATAAGTTCTGGCATAGAAAAGAAATTATCAGATTTTCTCTTTTTTTGAATAAGAGAATAAGTCTATTCAGAAAAATGTGAAAAGTAAAAATTACTTAAAATAATGAAATTACTAATCATCGAGACAGGAGCATTCTAACAATACCACTGGCTTGTTTCATGTCGATGCTACCCTGAGACCGGGTTTTTAGTTCTGTCATTACTCGACCCATGTCCTGGATTGTTTCTGCACCAGTATTAGATATGATTGTTTCAATTATTTTTGTTAATTCCAATTCGTCAAGTTTTTCAGGCAGGTACCCTTGTAATATTGTTGCTTCTTCATTTTCTTTTTCGAAAAGTTCTAACCTGTCTGCTGCTTGATATATTTCAGCTGCCTCCTTGCGTAATTGAACTTGTTTTTCAATTATGGCTAATATTGCATCCTCGGTAATTTCCTGTCTTGTATCTTTCTCTCTTTTTTTAATAACAGACAATAGTATTCTCAGGGTGGTAAGCTTGAGACGCTCTCCACTTCGAAGTGCCGTTTTTATATCCTCTTGGATTTGAGTGAGTAAAGACAACTATTTTTCTGATCAGTAAAGTCGGCGAGTTCTGTTGCGTTCCCTAGAAACACGCTTCTTTTCTCTTTTGACTGCAGCAGCTTTTTTCCTTTTTCTTTCCTGTGTGGGTTTCTCGTAAAATTCTCTTTTTCGATATTCGTTGAGAATGCCTGCTTTTTCACAAGAGCGCTTAAATCGCCTTAGGGCAAAGTCAAAATACTCGTTATCTTTTACTGTAATGATTGGCAAGAAACTTATTCCTTTTAAGTAAATTAAATCAATATATACTTAATCCGTTAAATGAACGGTGAAATATACAGTTTAGTGCAGAAAAATGCAAAAAATTTACCGCAAACAAGCATCGTTTTAGAGGATGCTCCAATCTAAAAAATCCCTGACCATTCTTGGTATAGAAACCAGTTGTGATGAAACAGCTACGGCAGTTATTGATTCCAATAAAGGCTTGATCGCACACAGTATTTTCAGTCAAGTAACTTTGCATAAAAAATTTGGGGGCGTTGTTCCTGAGCTTGCCTCACGGGAGCACATAAAAAAGCTTTTACCCCTGATTGATGAGTTGTTACGTTCAAACGATCTTCAACTCAAAGATATTGATGCTATTGCCTATACCGCTGGTCCGGGTCTTGTTGGTGCCTTGCTTGTCGGTTCAGTTCTGGCCAATGGGTTGGCTTTCTCATTAGGTATTCCTTCCATACCAGTCCATCATATGGAAGCACATTTACTGGCCCCAATTCTTGAGGGTGATGATCTGCAAATGCCCTTTATTGCCTTATTGGTTTCTGGAGGTCATACGCTGCTGGTGGAAGTTCAAAAAAAAGGGAGTTATAAACTTCTGGGACAAACATTGGATGATGCGGCTGGTGAGGCATTTGATAAAGGCGCCAAACTCCTTGACCTGGATTACCCTGGTGGACCAGCTATTGCTGAATTGGCCCTGTCGGGTCATCCAGGTGTTTACCAATTTCCAAGGCCGATGCTAAAGACGAAGAACAATATGGATTTTAGCTTCAGTGGATTGAAAACTGCCTTAATGTATAAAATAAGGAAACTAAACAAGAAACAGATGTTGACCGACCAAATAAAAGCCGATCTGGCCCATGCTTATGAAGAGGCTATTGTTGGCAGTTTGATTCACAAAACCGACACAGCCATTGAGGTAACAGGGATTAAATCTGTTGTTGTAGCTGGCGGTGTTGGAGCAAATAAAAAGCTTAGGAAGAACATGAAGCTTAAGTTAGCAGAGAGAGATGCCCAAGTGACTTATCCAAGGATCGAGTTTTGCACAGACAACGCAGCAATGATCGCTTTGGCAGGATTATTTAATTTCCAAAAAGGAATTAAAAACATCGATTACAGAATAGAAGTGAATCCAAGATGGTCAATTGATAAAATCTATTCCGCAAACTCACAGCTTTAGTCGTGGATAAAATTATTTTAACTGACCTTAGGATCGACGCCGTTATTGGTATTTGGGATTGGGAAAAAAGAAATCCTCAGACTATTTCCATTGACTTGGAAATGCAGACGGATACTAAAAAAGCCTCACAATCAGATTCCATAGAGGATGTTCTGGATTACAAAGCAGTGAGCAAACGAGTGAAGCAATTTATCCAAGCGAGTCAGTTTAATCTGATTGAAACACTTGCCGAAAATGTTGCGAAAATAATTTTGGAAGAATTTGATGTTCAGTGGCTAAAGCTGAGAATCTCCAAACCTTTTGCGATAAGGGATTCAAGGAATGTCGGTGTTTCTATAGAACGAACAAAAGATGGTTAACCAGCCCACCAAGAAAACGGAAGTATTTCTGAGTCTTGGCAGCAACATCGACCCTGAAAAAAACCTTAAATACGCCTGTAGAGAATTAAAAAAAGCCTTCGGCAATATTCAAATTTCATCGGTCTATAGAAACAAACCAATTGGATTTGAGGGAAACGATTTCTTAAATATGGTGGTAAAAGTAAAATCCTCATTTAACCCCAATGAAATGTTAGATTTTCTTGGAAGGTTGGAGTCTGCAACTGGAAGGAATATTGGCACAGGTGCTTTTGACTCTAGATCGCTAGATATTGATATGCTTCTTTATGGCAATCTTGTTCACCAAGAAAAACCATTCCAGGTTCCCAGAATAGATATAGAACTCTACAGCTTTGTTATCTGCCCATTGGCTGAGATTGAGCCGGACGGCATTCACCCTATTTCAGGCAAAACTTTCAAGGATCTTTGGGAGAGCTTTGACCAAGAAGAGCATCCTTTAAACAAAGCATCGCTTGAGGTCTAACGAAGCTACCAACCCATACTTCTGCCCCCATCAACAGCAATGATTTCTCCAGTGATGTAAGGCGCATCTTCAATTAAAAACAACACACAATTGGCAATGTCCTCTGACGTTCCAATTTTTTTCAGAGGTATTTGTTGCAGTATATTATTTTTGACTTGATCCGAAGGATTGTTCTCAGGCCATAATATTAATCCTGGAGAAATTCCATTGACTCTCACATCAGGGGCCAAATCCGATGCAAGAGACCGCGTTAACATTGCCAAACCAGATTTTGCAGAACCATAGATTGGGTGATCTTTTAACGGTTTTTTGGAATGTATGTCTATGATATTAATAATAGTCCCACGTGATTGTTGAAGATATTTGGCAGCGTATTTGGATAGAAATAAGGGTGCCTTAAGATTGGTACCAAATAAATTTTCCCAATCTTCCAGGGCTATTTTTTCAATCGGGGTTGGGTAAAAAGTAGAGGCGTTATTAACTAAAACATCCAATCTCTTTGTTTTTTCAATGAGTGACGGAATTAAATTTTCCAGAGAGCTTTGGTCAAGAAGATCAGCTCCTATTGCAATCGATGAATCCTGCTTCTTTGCATTGAATTGAGCGCATAATTGTTCAGCTGAATCACTGGATGAATTGTAATGGATTGCTACATTGAAACCATTATTGTGAAGTGTTTCAGCTATTGTAGCTCCAATACGTTTCGCCCCCCCGGTGACCAAAGCCCATTTTTTGAATTTATCATTCATAATCGTTATTTTAATTGAAAACTAACACTACCGATATTAATTCTAGATAATATTGGTTTGATAAAAGGTAAAAATTTGAGATCTGAAAGACAAGACCTACCGACTCCGGATGAGGCATCGCTCAATCATTCGTCCACTGTGTTAGAAGAGTTGGCCAAGAAAATTAATACAAATGAAGGCTGGATAAACTTTGCTGATTTTATGCAATTTATTTTGTATGAACCGGGTCTTGGATATTATTCGTCTGGAACTAGAAAACTAGGTACTGGTGGTGATTTTACAACGGCACCGGAGATATCCAATCTTTTTGGTGTATGTCTTGCTGACCAAATGATAAAAATTTTACACAGTTATCCAAAACAAATGATTTTGGAAATCGGTGCTGGCTCCGGTCAATTGGCTTTCGATATTTTAACTCGACTAGACAACCAAGGATTTGTACCTGACCAATACTACATACTTGAACTCAGTGCTGATTTAAAAGATCGACAGCAAAGACTTTTAGCAAAATTACCAGACAATCTCTTGGAAAAAGTTACTTGGCTCGATTCATTGCCTGAAAACTTAATTACTGGGGTAATCCTCGGCAATGAAGTTTTGGATGCCATGCCTTGTCGGAGATTTAGGATACAAGATGAAGACATCTATGAGATTGGTGTTACTTACACCAATCAAAGATTGATAGAACAAGACAAATTAGCAGACGAAGTCATCAAAGACGCAATACAATCCATTGAGAAAGAGTTAAAAAGGAAGTTTGAAAACGGGTTTGTTTCCGAAATAAGACCCAATTATAAGAATTGGTTCAGTGCAATATCTGCCAGTTTGGTTTCTGGAGCAATAATGTTTATAGACTATGGCTGCTCCAGAGGAGAATATTATTCCACTGATAGATCAACTGGAACATTGGTCTGTCATTACCAAAATATGGCTCATTATGACCCACTATTCCTTCCAGGTTTGCAAGACCTATCAGCATGGGTGGATTTTAGCTTGGTGGCGGATGTTGGTCTTGAGCATGGTTTTAAAGTTGAGACTTATACTTCCCACAGAGATTTCTTGTTGTCCGCAGGAATTCTTGAGCTTGTTGATCAAATATCGGATCAGAATAAGAGATTCAAAACGAATCAAGCAGTGAAACAATTATTGCTCCCTGATCAAATGGGAGACACATTCAAATTTATGTTGCTAAGCAAGGACTGTATGATTAAGGAAAGTTTTACGGAGGCAAGAGATTTTCGGTATTTATTGTAAACGATTCTATATTTTTAATTCATGGAAACAATACAGGCAATTCTACTAGCAATTATTCAGGGTCTTACTGAGTTTTTGCCGATTTCAAGTTCTGCCCACTTAATTTTATTATCTGAGCTTGCAGGATGGGAAGATCAAGGATTGGTATTCGATGTTGCACTTCATTTTGGCACCCTTCTAGCTGTAATTTTCTATTTTAGAGATGACTTGCTGAATATGTTCTGTCCTTCTAATTTTAAAAGTATTGACTCTCTTATTCATTCCCAATTGGGCATCATTTCAGTAGCCACTATCCCAGTGGTATTGTTTGGGGGATTGTTCAACCAGTTGATAGAGGAGAATCTAAGATCTCCTATGGTTATTGCCATCGCAACGGCTTTCTTTGGTTTGTTATTATTCTTAGCCGACTCGAGGAAGAACAACAAAAAGAATGTTGCTGCAGTAAATCTAAGCATCGGTTTTTTGATCGGTCTGTCCCAAGTATTTGCACTAATCCCCGGCACATCAAGATCCGGGGTCACCATTACAGCAGGGCTTTTGTTAGGCTTGTCAAGAGAGGAGGCTGCAAAATTTTCTTTTTTACTAGCGATTCCGGTGATTTTTGCTGCAAGTGCATTCGAGCTCTATCAATTAAGCCAAATTGAAGTTTTAGTTTTTGACTATTTGGATTTGTTCTTGGGAACCCTTGTGTCCTTTGTTGTGGCCTTTTTTACCATCAAATGGTTCTTAAAGATGGTGCAAAAGATTGGGATGTTGCCGTTTTTTATCTATAGGCTTATTTTGGGTGCTTTAATTATATTCATCAGCAGTTATTACTAATTGCCATTTAGGTTTATCAGCTAGAGTATTAGGTAAATTTATTGGATTAATTCTTCTTTGATTTTATTTAATCTCAGCTCTCTTAATTTTTCCCCAATTACACTTCCCTCGAGACCATCTTCTTGTAGGTTATTGATTTTTACCGATTGAGCTAGGACCAGAGATTTTCTAATCAGTGAAACAGTTTCTTTTACATCACTGTAGTTTTTTTTCAAACTAATTACTTCTAACACTTCTTCCAGATTACTGGGCTTTCTTAGAGCATCCAGTTTTTCAATAATGCTTAGACATTTTTCTGCGGTGAAAGCATTTTTCTCGCTATCCTTTCCATTGAAAAATATTGGATAAATACTGTCAACCAGTAGAGCCAAATTCTTAAAATCATTGGGAAAATTCACCCTTTTTTGCATTGTAATTACGGCATTTTTTACAGTTTCACTCCCTTGTTCAAGCATGACTAAGAAGAGTGAGCCAAATTTAACCTTAGGAGTAACACCATTTTTAATCGCTGCTTGAATGATGTGATTCTCACTGAAATTAGAATTCATATGAGTGATTTCAGGAAAAACCTGATTGAGGGCTTTAAGGTTAATCAAAGTTTGGAAATATTGATCAAATCTCGGTTCGCATAATGCCTTGTAAGTCTCTTGCCAGATTCTTTCTGGCACCAAGGTTTCCAATTCACCTGATTCCACTATTTCTTCTAAAAGTCTGATAGTTTCTGGAGCGATTTCAAAGTTTAGATCATGCAATTTGGCTTTAAATCTTGAAACTCTAAGTACCCTAAGCGGATCCTCTACAAAGGCAGCAGATACATGGCGCAGCACCCTGTTTGAGAGATCTTTTTGCCCATTAAATGGATCAATAATTTGACCCGTATTATCCTCTGCCATGGCATTGATTGTTAGATCTCTTCTATACAAATCTTCTTTAAGCGTTACATTTGGGCTTGAATCAATTTTAAAGCCATAGTAGCCCTTACCAGACTTCATTTCCTTTCTGGCCAATGCATATTCCTCGCCTGTTTTTGGGTGAATAAACACAGGGAAAGACTTCCCAACTTGTTTGTATCCAAGTTTAGTTAAATCCGAAGGTATGGCATTGATAACAACCCAGTCTTTTTCTTGTGTTGTCAGGCCAAGGAGCCGATCTCGAATAGCTCCACCCACTAAATAAACGTCCATGATATCTAAAAAATAAATATAAATTGATGGTGCAATTTATTTTCTCATTTGAATAATAAGTTGGCGTCCGTTTCTGTTGACTCTTAAAACCAGTATGTTTTTGTCTTTGATGATGGCAACAAAATCGTCAAGGTTTGCAATAGAGGTGTTACCTACTGCCCAAATAATGTCGCCTTTTTTTAATCTAGCGTTTGCAGCATTACTATTTGGTAGGACGGACAGGATAACTACTCCTTGTGGTTTAGTTTTACCTTCTGGGATAAAATCCGCTAACTCAGCTCCAGCGAGTAATGAATTCAATTCATCTGCTTTAACAGGTTCTTGGGTAACCAGTTCACCTAAGGTAGCTGATACAGTCATTTCTTTATTGTCTCTGAGAATGATTATTTCAACTGACTCCCCACTTCTTTTAAGCCCGATCGCATTTCTGAGATCATTGGAAGTCTCAGTTTTTTCTCCATTGATTTTGGTAATGACGTCCCCAACCAATAAACCGGCTTCTTCTGCGGCTGAATTAGGTGAAACTTCTTGAATTAAAGCACCTTTTTCAACTTCCAGGCCAAGCTGCTCAGCAATATCTTTGTTGATGTCACTGATGATGACTCCCAACAACCCTCGCTTGACTGAACCAAATTCAATAATTTGGTGCATGATGTTTTTTACGGTATTTACAGGTATCGCAAAGCCAATACCAATATTGCCCCCGCTTCTGGTGTATATTGCGCTATTGATCCCAATCAGTTGTCCTCGCAGGTCCACCAACGCTCCTCCCGAATTGCCTGGGTTAATAGCTGCATCGGTTTGTATAAAATCTCCATAGCCATCAGAACTCATTTGCGGTCTTCCCAATGCACTGATAATGCCTGAAGTAACAGTTTGACTCAGTCCAAACGGTGCACCTATTGCCAATGCAAAATCTCCAACGCGAAGGAGACTTGAGTCACCTAGAGGCATCTGTGAAATTGTTCTAGAAAGGTTTATTTTCAATACTGCTATATCCGTACCAGGGTCGGAGCCAATTAACTCAGCTAAG
>DTSX01000033.1:8104-11734 GCA_012965065.1 Gammaproteobacteria bacterium | reverse complement strand
TGATTGAGCCATCATACGCAGGGCACCCTTACCTGCGGCGAAGGCGGCAAAATTGGCCCGTCCGCGCAGCGAACCCGATGCACCGGTAAACAGCAGCGAGCGTTTGGGAGCGGCGTTGCCTTGTTCTAACATCAAACGCAGAATCGCTTGCGAAGCTAGAAAACCTCCCATGCACAGGACCCGCCACATGCTTTCAAAAATCTCCGGGGTAACATCGAGAAACGGTTCTAGACGGTTATTGCCGGCATTGTAAATTGCCAATTCCAAGGGAAGACCGCTAGCACTTACCAGATCGATCATCGCAGTGATGTCAGCCTCCTTGGTGACATCAGCGGTGATGGGCTGGGCTTGAGCGCCAGTGGCGTTTATTAGTTCTGCTACGTGCTCAACTTTTTCTGTAGTCCGGCCGCAGACAAAAATCTGAATGTCCTCTTGGGCAAAGCGCTTGCAGAGCGCTGCCCCAAGCCCTTGCTCAGGCCCTACACCCATTATTAGTGCGCTGGTTGTTGCGGTCATAAGTTTTTTAATCCCTTATTTATCAGCCCTCTGGCAATGATAGTTCTTTGGATTTCGCTGGTGCCCTCCCAAATTCTGTCAACCCTTAGCTCACGGTAGAATCGTTCCGCCGTGTATTCCCTCATATAACCACGGCCGCCAAAGATTTGAACTACTCTATCGGCAACCTCATTGGCCATTTCCGAAGCAAACAGTTTTACCGCAGAGCAGCGGTAATGAAGGGATTTTAAGTCATCTCCACGATCGTGGGCCTTAGCTGTTTCATAGAGCATTAATCGGGCAGCCCAGAGTTCTGTGACGGAGTCTGCAAGCATGAATTGTATTCCTTGACGCTCAGACAATGGTTCCCCTTGAATATTTCTCTGCTTGGCAAAATCAGTTGCTTCTTCAATCAGTCTGGCAGCAGCGCCACAACATCTGGCTGCGATCATAAGTCTCTCTCTGCGAAACCAAGAGCGCGTGTAACGCATGCCATCGGCTTCAGAACCAATAAGGTTTTTTTGTGGGATAAAAACATCGTTAAATTTATAAATGGGATGGTGGCTGTCAAAGGTGTGAGAAAATAAAGGAGTGCGAACGAGTTCAATCCCTTCCGTTTCCATATCAAGAAAAAACAAGGCATCACCGAGATTTTCTTTTCCATCGAAAACCTTTGCTTGAATAAAGAAAAAATCTGCGTGATTTGCCCCGGTAACGAACCATTTTTCGCCATTGATTCGGTACCCGTTTTCGACTTTATCTGCGGATGTGTCTACATGTACTTCTGATCCTGATTCCGGTTCAGTAATTGCGTAACATTCGTGCCTTGTGCCATCCATCAATGGCAAGATGTAGGATTTAATTTGTGCATCATCGCAAGCATCCAACATCCACGACTGAGGCTCGGAAAAGCACCAAGTGAGAGCGTTCGTTCCTCGTCCTAAAACTTCCCAGACTACTACTTGTTCAAGAATGCTCAACTCCTGACCGCCATAGGATTTGGGTATATCCATGGAGCTGAGGCCAAGATCTATTGCCATTTGTCTGTGTTCTGCGTCTATTTTCTCTGGGAGTTTTCCTTCATTCATCTCAGCTTCAACTTCCCAGGGCATGGTTTCCCCAAGGAATCCTTCAGCAATAGAAGTCCATTTTTTTGCATTTTCTGGTAAATCAATATGCATGTGCTGCTCCTTTGAAAAAATTTACTAGCCTCATATTACCCCTAATGAAATAGAGATAACATTCGATTCTGTTCTACCAAACACAGAAATATTTTATTATGATACCCAGATGACGTACTTATTAAATTCTCCATTTAATATTATTTACACACGAATTAAACTCTGATCCGTGCTCCTCTAAAGCAGGAATTTTGTTTTCAAATTCCATACAACCACAACACCTTCGGGTTAAATTCTAATTTCAAACATGACAAAAAGATCTTTAAAAAAAAGTAACAAGCATTTTCAGAAAGCGATTCAGAAGCTACCACTTGGAGTGACTTCCAATTTTAGGTATTGGGGTGATGAAGAAACCATTTACGTAGACCGTGCTTCTGGTTGCCGAATTCGAGACATTGATGGCAATGAATACATCGATTACCGTTTGGCTTACGGTCCAACCATTTTAGGCTATGCAGATCCTAGGGTTGACCAAGCCGCTAGGGAAGGGATCGAGATCGGAGGCGTCTTTGCACTGTCCACGGAGTTAGAGTATGAGGTCGCACAAAAGATCTCATCAATGGTACCCTCTGCTGAATTGGTTCGTTTTTCAAATTCGGGTACTGAAGCAGTATTGGCTGCATTGAGAGTCGCTAGAGCATACAGCAATCGCGATGGGTACATTATGCTCGAAGGCGGCTATCACGGTGTTTCAGATTCTGCGCTTTGGGACATTAATTTGGACGACTGGGACCCAGCTACCGGTGAACCAGAAATTACTCCTTCTAGCAAAGGGATTCCTGAAAGATTATCGGAGATGGTGCACCTTGTTCCTATGAACGATGCCAATCGCCTGGAAGATCTGCTCAAAAAGAAACACAATGAAATTGGTGCTTTATTGATCGAACCTATTTTAGGCAACTGTTGTTCTATTGCGGCTGAGCAAGACTATGTGGATTCGGTGCGAGAACTGTGCACAAAATACGATGTTGTGTTGATTATTGACGAAGTCAAAACCGGGTTTAGAGTAGCAAAAGGCGGTGTCCAGGAACTCTATGGTATTGATGCCGATCTATGCACTTATGCTAAATCAATGGCCAACGGATACCCGATTGCCGCTCTTTGCGGTAAAGAAGATTTAATGCGTTCGATCAAATACGGAGGGGTGTTGCACGGAGGTACGTTCACCGCTCATTCAGTGGCGATTTCTGCCGCAAACAAAACACTAGAGATTATTGGATCAACCGATGCTCTTGAGACTGTGAAACGATACGGTCAGGATCTAAGGGATGGATTAAGCCAGATTTTAACAGATCACAATGTTCCTTATAGTTTCACAGGGCACCCATCCATGTCGGGTTTATTTTTTGCCGAAGAACCCCCCACCAATGCTCGAGATTTTAGAAATTCCAATTATCCATTTTATGAAAAACTTGCTGAAGAATTACTTGAATTTGGGGTATTATGCGAATTTGATCCAAGAGAGCCATGGTTTATTTGTGAGGCTCATGCCAAGGATGCATTGGAGCCCACTCTAGATGCATTCAGGGCAGCACTTGAGATTACGTTGAAAAGAGAAAACGTTGAGTAAATACGATGCCATTGTTATCGGTGCAGGCCATAATGGTCTGACCAATGCTGCTTACCTAGCTAAGTCAGGCCTCAAAGTTTTACTTCTTGAGAAAAACGATTACATTGGTGGAGCAGCCGTTAGTCGTGTGCTTCAGGATGGCTGGACCTATTCCAATTGTTCCTACGTATGCAGTCTTTTGAGACCTGAAATTTTTCGCGATCTGAATTTACAAAAATACGGTCTCCAAGTTCTCCCTTACGGAGGCAGTGTTACCTTCATGCAGAATGGTGACATCTTTGGAGGTTACTCTGATGAGGATTTAGCTAGGAGGGAGATAGGACGATTTTCTAAACGCGATGCCGATGCTTATGTTCGCTTTGCCAGAGACGTTTCCAGACAGTG
>DTSX01000033.1:0-8004 GCA_012965065.1 Gammaproteobacteria bacterium | reverse complement strand
AAAAGAACCTACCAAAAATTATTTGATCCCAAAGATTTGAGTGAAAAAGTTCTCAAACAAGTCGACAATTTTAAAATCAGAGGTTCCTCAGGCAAGCTGAATATTGCTCTTGATGGGATGCCGGAATTTCCAGCTTTGGGTAAGAACAATCCTTTGATATATGCTGATATGCATTTTATTGATTCTTTGGAACGGATGGAAAGAGCATTCGACGACTGGAAAAATGGACGCTGGTCTCGAGACCCTTATACAGACGTGCTTATTCCTACGATGACGGATCCGACAATGTCGCCTCCGGGAAAACATTACATGTCTGTCTTTGTGCAATATGCACCTGCCAAGTTATCTACCGGTGCATGGACCGATAAAGACAGAGATGCTTTTGGATCCACAGTGATTGATAAAATTGCTGAGTACAGCCCTAATTTTAAAGACCTTATTGTCCATGCTGAAGTCAGAAGCCCACAAGACATTGAAAATGAAATTGGGCTCACACAAGGCAATATTTTTCAGGGCGAATTAACTATGGACCAGATGTTTTTTAACCGACCCTTTCCAGGTTATGCACAATTCAGAGGTCCGGTAAAAGGTTTTTATATGTGTGGATCGAGTACTCATCCCGGAGGTGGAGTCATGGCAGCACCTGGCGCCAATGCAGCAAGAGAAATGTTGTTCGACTTGAAACGAAAGAATATAGTTCCGGAGTCAGATAACGATGACTAAGCTGAAGAAGAAAGTTGTGGTTATTGGAGCAGGGCACAATGCACTGACCTGTGCTTCTTATCTCGCTAAATCTGGTTTTGAGGTTGAGGTCCACGAGTCACGGTCTGAAGTTGGTGGTATGGCTTGCACCAGGGAGTTTACTGAAGGTTACAAGGTACCCGGTGTGGCACATCTACTACACATGTTGAATCCAGGTATCCAAAAATGGTTGGGCCTAAATAAAAATGGTTTAGAATTTGCTGCCAATCGATTAAAAACTATTTCACTTAACCCCAACGGCAATGCGCTGGTCATTGATGGCGATCATTTGGAAGGAGATGGTATAACGGATCAACATCGAGCGGAGTTTAAATCTTTTAAGAAGAAAACGAACAGTTTGGCACGATTCTTTAGAAGTGCTTATCAAGGAAGACCACCTAGAATCCGTACGGACAATAAAAAAGATCTCCTCGGGTTGATGCAAACAGGTTGGAATCTAAGAACAATGGGCAATGAAGACATGACTGATATGCTCAGGTTTATTGCCATCAATGTCTTTGATCTTCTTGAAGAGTATTTTAACGATGATTTCATTAAAGGCTCTTTGGCAATCGATGCCGTTTTAGGCAATCACTTAGGTCCTCGTACCAACAATAGCGTCATCACATACCTCCATACTTTGACTGGTGAAATAGATGGTGTACAAGGAGCATACGCCATACCCAAGGGTGGTATGAGTTCTTATACCGATGCTTTGAAGAATAGTGCAGAAAAACTTGGAGTCAGAATAGTGCTCGATTCTCACGTTGAGCGGATTATTGTGGATGACAATGGCAAGGCATCAGGGGTGAAATTTGCCAAGGGCAATGAAGTCGGTGCCGATGTGGTGGTTTCTGGCATCGATCCAAAAAGCACATTTTTATGCTTGGTTGGAGCTAGGCATTTTGAGGCTGGTTTTGTTCATAAAATAAACAATGTAAGGATGAGAGGCAATGCATCCAAGCTGCATTTAGCACTTTCTGGATTGCCAAGCTTTAATGGAGTGGATGAAAAAGACATCGGTCAAAGAATCGTTATCTCACCAACAATGCAATATTTAGAACAGGCATTTGATTACACCAAATACCAACATTGTTCTGATCAGTTGCCGATGGAGATTACTATCCCGAGCATACACGACTCGTCATTGGCTCCAGAGGGTCATCATGTGTTATCGGCAATAGTCAACTATACTCCTTACTCTTTGAAAGAAGGTTGGGATGAAGCCAAGCCAGTTGTTTTGGAAAATGTGCTCAATACTTTGAGTCAATTTGCTCCCGGTATTAAACAACAAATCTTGCACTCAGAACTGCTCACCCCCAAAGATTTGGAAGCAGAGTTTGGAATCACGGGTGGTCATTGGCACCACGGTGAACTGACTTTTGATCAATTCTTAATGTTGCGGCCATTCCCCGGAATGGCTCAGTATTCAAGCCCAATTGAATCACTCTATATTTGTGGAGCAGGCGCCCATCCCGGTGGCGGTTTAATGGGAGTTGCAGGAAGGAATGCTGCAGTCGAATTAATGATGGAGGAATCCTAATATGTTGTTGCAACAAGATCATTACAAGAAGTCATATTATGAGACACCCTTTCACAGCAGAACCTCTGAGTTGAATATTCTTAATGAGTGGCAGCGCTGGAAAGACTACACAGTTGCCACAAATTACTTTAGAACAGATCTTGAGTATATTGCTGTAAGAAACACGACAGGTGTTATTGATTATACACCGATGGTAAAGCAAAAAATCACAGGACCAGACTCTGCTGAATTTGTAAATCGTTTCTTCACCAGAGACATGAATAAAATTGCGATAGGAAGAGTTGGTTATGTTGTTTGGTGTGATGCAGAAGGCCAAGTTTTGGATGATGGAACTGTCTTCCATATTAGAGAAAATGAATACTGGCTTTTATGTGTAGAAAGACAGCTCGATAACCTTAGTATTTCTGCCATAGGATTTGATGTAGAAATAGAAGAAATAACTGATGATGTTGCATGCCTGGGAGTACAGGGTCCAACATCTTGTAGCATTCTTAAAGCCATGGGCTTTGAGGGAATCGAACTGCTTAAACCTTTTGATATCAAGCATTATGATTTTCAGGGTCATGAGATCATGATTTCAAGAACAGGGTTTTCAGGTGACCTTGGGTATGAGGTATGGATGGTCAATGAAATAGCTTTGAATTTTTGGGATGAATTATTCGAGAAAGGCGAAATATATGGCATAAAACCATTTGGTTTAGATGCATTGGATTTAGTAAGAATTGAAGCTGGCTTACTTGTGCCAGGTGAAGATTTTATGGTTGCAGAGTTTGCCATTAGACCAGGTTCAACAAGATCTCCTTTTGAATTGGGCTTATCTTGGCTGGTGGATTTATCAAAGCCAGTTTTTAATGGCAGACAAGCTTTGTTAGAAGAGAAGGAAAGAGGGTCACGTCATACTTTTGTTAAACTCAATGTTAATGGTAATAAGCCTGCAAATGGTTCCTATCTTTATAATCAGTCAGGGAAAAAAATAGGAACAGTCACTTCTGCCATGTTCTCTCCCAGTGCAAAAGCAAATATTGCCTTTGCATCGCTGCATGAACCATGGAAAAAAGGCAAAGATAAAATCATAGCTGAAATTTATTATCAGAAAGATTTGGAGTGGAATCGAGTAATGGAAGAGGCAACAATAGTGACCAAGCCTTTTTATGACCCAGAGCGGAAAAGGATCACCCCAGCCGAACTTTACTAACCTTAATGTAGCATCCCGATATGGCGCATTATTTGGATCCATTGTTAAGACCTTCAAGCATAGCCGTTATTGGAGCAAGTGCTTCAGCAGGAGTTGGGAGACGCATCCTTGAAACGTTATTGCACGGTCAATACCAAGGTACTCTGTACGCGTTGAACCCCAAATACGATGATGTTTTGGGAGTCCCGTGTTTTCCCGACTTGGCTGCTTTGCCCGAGCCTGTTGAACACGTTGTCTTTGCTGTTTCAGATCACAGAATAGAACCAATCTTTGAAGAAGCAGTCAAAATGGGTGTAAAAGCCATGACCATTATGTCAATGCTCTACATTGAAAACGATATGCAGCCCCCCTTAAAGGATAGACTTCAGCGCAGAGTTCAGGAGACGGGTGTGTTGGTTTGTGGCGCCAATGGTATGGGTTTTTACAATTTTGCAGACCGGGTTACCGTCGGCGGATTTGCCACTCGATCCAATCATATTGCTGGCAATGTTGCTCTGATCAGCCATTCGGGTTCCGGGATGGCTGGGATTATGGATTGTGACGAGCGGATTAATTTCAATTTAACCGTATCGGCAGGCCAAGAATTATCAGTCGGCATGCACGATTATTTGGATTTTGCACTTGAAATGCCAACCACAGAAGTCGTTGGTCTGTTCATGGAAACCGTGAGAAAACCAGACCTGATGATTCAAGCTTTTGCAAAAGCAGCCCGCAAACAAATTCCTATTGTGGTGATTAAAACCGGAAAAACCGAACGTTCTGCTGAACTGACTGTATCCCATTCCGGTGCTTTAGCCGGCAGTGACGAATGTCACCAAGCACTATTCAGAAAATACGGTATCCAGCGGGTCAATGATATGGACGAATTAGCAAAAACTCTGATTATGTTTGCACAACCCCATTCTCTGGCCGAAGGCAATCTAGTGACCATCCACGATTCAGGCGGGGAGCGTCAGCTGATTCTGGATCTAGCAGCAGATCAGGAGGTTGATTTTGCTGCATTAAATTCAGAAACAGTTGCTAAGCTCGAGGAAATTCTTGACCCTGGCCTTCCAGCGGTGAATCCACTGGATGCTTGGGGCAGAGGCTTGGAGGATTCAGATCAAATCATGGCAGATTCTCTAACCACTATGCTGCAAGACCCAAACGCCTCCATGGGGGCTGTCGTTCAAGACCGCGGGCCTTTAAGTAGGATATATCCTGAATATCTTGAATACATGAAACAGGCTAATGACGCTACTGGCAAACCCGTGTTTCTGGTTTCAAACATACAGGGAACGAGTAGTGACAACACCGTGATGGAATCCACGGCAAGAGGGTTACCCATATTGGACGGTGTGTACTCTTTTTTGGCAGGCGTTCGCTGCATGCATCGATATCGAGATTATTTAAAACTCGAGAACAACAACCCAGAGCCAGTTGCAACTCAAGCTATCACAAAATGGCAGCAATCCATCGAACAAGGCCAACTGATTGGTGAACATGAAGCCTTGGAGATGTTGGCTGACAATGGTATTGCAACCAATCAAAGTTATTGTGTTGATAATTTGAAAAATGCCATACAGAGTGCGAACAAATTGGGTTACCCCGTAGTTTTAAAAACCGCAGTCTCTGGAATAAGTCATAAGTCGGAAGTCCATGGAGTTCATCTCAATCTAAATTCGGAAGATGAGTTAAAAGGTGCCTATGAAGATTTAGAGAAACGTCTGGGTCCAGAGGTTCTCATTTCTCCCATGATAGACAACGAGGGTGTGGAAATGATATTGGGTATGACCACCGACCCGCAATTTGGTCCCATGATCGCATTAGGTTTTGGCGGAGTTTATGCTGAAGTACTTAAAGATGTAGTAACGTTGATGCCGCCGTTTAGTGCACAGATAGCAGAGCAAGCTTTGTCCGAATTAAAAATGAAGTCTCTGCTGGATGGATATCGAGGCAAAGAGGCGGTGAACGTCGGATCTTTTTGCGAAATGGCATCACAATTTTCACTTTTCGCAATCGCTATGCAAAATCAAATTTGCGAAATTGATGTTAATCCCATTATTCTAGGGAAAGATATATGTTTGGGATTGGATGCACTGATGGTTGTTCATGAAGAAAATCAAACTTAGGAGGAAGAAAAGATGAATGCGCATGCAGTAAAGGAATACACAAAAGAGGACTGGAAGAAACTAGCCAGCGATGCTGAAACCAGCGTTGAGGGACGGTTGTTTATCAATGGCGAATATTGCGAAGCGGCAGATGGGGGTAAATTTGAAGTCATTAACCCTTCAACGAATGAAGTTTTTGCCTTGGCGTCGGAAGGCACGGAAAAGGACATCGATCGCGCTGTTGCCGCTGCGAAGGAGAGCTATTATTCCAGAACATGGCTCAAAATGGCCCCAAGAAAGCGCATGGACATCATGTACAAATTCGCCGACCTTATCGATCAGCACGCAGCAGAATTGGCTCTCATGGAAACGCTCAACATGGGCAAACCCATTGGTGACTGCCTGAGTACTGATGTTCCAGCGTCAGCGACAAACATCCGTTTCATGGCCGAATCCATTGACAAAATCAATGGCAAGGTGACCAATACCCATGACAAAGCTTTGCATCTATCGCTGCGAGAACCCTTGGGTGTGGTCGGTTGCATCTCCCCCTGGAACTATCCTTTGTTAATGGCTGTATGGAAGATTGCTCCAGCTCTTGCAGCTGGGAACTCTGTGGTGCTAAAACCTGCTGAACAATCTCCGCATTCTTGTTTAAAGATGGCAGAGTTGTTTGTCGAGGCAGGCGGTCCTCCGGGGGTATTTAATGTTGTCAATGGCTACGGTGAAGTGGCAGGCAAAGCTTTAGCTTTGCATCCCGATGTTTCAAAAATCAGTTTTACTGGGTCCACTGAGGTTGGGAAGTTGATCCTCCAGTATGCGGGTCAGTCCAACATGAAAAAAGTCGGGCTTGAGTGTGGTGGTAAGACCCCACAAATCTTTTTTGCTGATCTGCCAGATATGAAACGGGCAGTGGAGGCTGCTTACGAGGGTATTTACTGCAACATGGGTGAGATGTGCAATGCCGGCTCAAGAATCTTTGTTGAGCAGAGTATTTACAGCGATTTTGTGGATCAATTTATTGCAGATGGCAAGGACGCCTATATGCCTGGGGATCCTTTGGATCCAGAAACAAACATGGGACCCTTGGTGACCAGTGAGGCTCAAAGCAGAGTTTTGGGCTACATTGAATCGGGTAAATCCCAAGGTGCTAAGCTGCATTTTGGTGGGGGTGTCCCTTCAGGCATGGAAGCAGGTTGTTTCGTAGAACCAACTCTGTTTTCCGATGTCAGCAATGACATGAAGATTGCCAAAGAAGAAATCTTTGGTCCTGTAGCCTCAGTTATTCCCTTTGACAATACAGAACACGTCACCCAGATGGCAAACGACACCATCTATGGTTTGTGTGCGTCCGTCTGGACTAGTGATGTCAACCGGGCGCATTCCATGGCGAAATCAATAGAGGCCGGAATTGTTTATATAAATTGTTTCGACGAAGGGGACATGACCCTTGAATTCGGAGGTTACAAACAATCTGGGAACACCAAGGATTCATGTTTTGAGAGCGTTTTAAGTTATACCCAAAGTAAATCGGTTTGGTACAGTTTGCGCTGATAGAAAACCTATGAGTGAAAAAACTGTTAGATACAAGGTCGAAGGACCTTTAGCGGTGCTGACATTAAACCGACCCAGCAAACTCAATGCGATCAACACTACAATGATGGCTGATATCAATGAGGCCATGAATCAGGCTGAGGAAGATATCAAGATTCGTGCCATTGTTCTCCAAGCAGAAGGAAAATCTTTCTCAGCGGGCTTTGACCTGGATGATGAGGTTTGGGAGGCCAAAGGTGAAGGAGAACTGAGAGCCACGCTGGAGCAGGATTTTGATTTAATCATGCGCTTTTGGGATTCGCCCAAGCCGACCGTATCTGCCGTCCAGGGGTATTGTCTTGGTGGAGGTATGGAGATGGCGCTGGCCTGTGATTTAACTGTTGCTGCTGAAAATGCTCTGTTTGGTGAACCTGAAGTTTCAATCGCAAGTGGCGTAGTTGCACTTTTATTGCCCTGGTTTACGGGACCAAAATTGGCAAAGGAACTGCTATTGACTGGGGATACAAAAGTACCTGCAGAACGGATCTATGAGATGGGGCTCATCAACAGAGTAGTGGCTTTGGATGATTTGCGGGACACCGCCTTAGAGCTTGCCGAAACAATCGCGATGAACGATCGTCTCTCGGTCGAAATCACCAAACGTGCCATCAACAGGAGTTTGGAAATTGGCGGGATGCGAAAAGCTTTGCTGGATGCTTTCGAAGCAGATATCGCTATTGAGACAGCAGAGTCAGACGAAGCCAAAAAATTCTACGAAGTGCTGCATAAAGAAGGGATTAAGAGCGCAATAGAGTGGCGGAAAGAACACATCAGAAAGCTAAGCAATGACTGAGACTCAGACGCAGAATAAAGAACTTTCTCTGTTTCTCGAAACACATCCC
>DTSX01000032.1:2298-11905 GCA_012965065.1 Gammaproteobacteria bacterium | reverse complement strand
TAATCCTTGTGTCTTCAGAAAAAATCAGGTCAACTTCTTTAAGGGTGTCAATTGCCCTAAAAGTTATATCTTTTAGATTACCAATAGGTGTAGAGACTACATATAACTCTCCCATTTTGATCCTCCGGCCAAAACCTCTAAAATTTAGTCTGGCCGCATTTCCTCCTCATCCTCAGTCATGCTCTCCTTGAACGCTACCCTAGAGAATACTCTTTCCCTATAGCTGTAGATGGATTTGTGATTGCCAGATAACTCAATTCCAAATAAACCAAGTCGCCATAATATCGGTGCTATGACACAATCAACTATTGTAAAAACATCACTTAAAAAGAATGGTTTAATACCAAAAAGATCTGCGGAAGATGTTAAGAGCGATTTTAATTTTTTTCTATGGGCATTTTCAACCCTCGTTCCAAGAACAAGGTCAAGTGCCACTGCAGGTTCTACAAAATCTCTCTCAATAGTTGCCAGCCCGAGTCGCAATTTTGCCCTTTCTACTGGACTAACAGGCATTAATGGTGGATGAGGGTATCTTTCATCAAGATATTCAACTATTACCCTAGAGTCGTAAAGAATCAACTCTCTATCTATTAAAGTAGGCAAGCTGACATAAGGATTCAGAGCCATGAGATCCTCTGGAACAACTGAACCATCAACATTATTGATCTCTGTCAAAATGCCTTTTTCAGCAAGGACAAAGCGAACTTGATGTGAACGTATACATGTATTACCCGAATACAGTTCCATCATTGAACGTCTGTTAGCAACACTAGTCATATATAAAATTCCCCTTAACCTAAAAAAAAATTAGCTTAGTAATATATAGCCCTCAGTGAACTTCTTTCCAAATATCCTTATAAAGGCCATAACTAAAGACAAGAAAAACCAATAAAAATAATATAACCCAAATACCTATTCGCTTTCTTTCAGATTGGATTGGTTCACTGACATAATCAAGAAAATTTACAATATCCAAAGTAAATTGATCAAATTCTTTCTCATTCAATTGCTCTTGAACTAACCACAGAACATTAGGCATGCTTGTCCCTGGAAGAGCTCGGTTATCTGCTCCAGTGGGGGAAGTAGAATCTTTGTAAAACGTTCTGAGAAAATTATAAACTTGGTCTGTTCCCCTGCTTCGCGTTATGAGTGATAAATCTGGCGGCGATTTGCCAAACCAACGACTGCCATCTGAAGGCAACATATTAGTGATGACGGCATCTTCTGGTTTTGCTTGGGTAAAAATTAAATTCTGCACCAACTGACTTTCGTTAAGGTCCAAATCCTCAGCGATTTGATTGTACCTTATGAATTTAAGTGAATGGCAACCTGCACAGTAATTAAAGAAATTACCTGCCCCTCTTTGCAACGAATTTACATCCGAAACATCATTATTTGCCACTAAAAAATTATCCCCTGTATTTCCTTCTGATGCTTTCATTAAGTCTGAATATAAAATGAGCAAAAGAAAACAACTGACAGTTATTGTTTTGAACAGCTTCATTTTTTGTACACCACTCTCTCAGGAACCGGTTTTGTTTTCTCAAAACGTGTGTAAAACGGCATCATCAAGAAAAAGAGGAAATAGACTATTGTAAAAAGCCTTGCCAAAACCACATAAATACCTGTAGCTGGCTGCATCCCTAAATAGCCTAAAACCACAAAGCTAATAGCAAAACAACTTAGTGCCAATTTGTATTGCCATCCTCTGTAACGAATAGATTTCACTTTGCATTTGTCTAGCCAAGGTAAAAATACAAAAAATAAAACTGAAGATGCCATAAAAATTACGCCCAATAATTTGTTTGGTATAGCCCTCAAGATTGCATAGTAAGGAGTTAGATACCACGGAGGAACAATGTGTTCTGGTGTTTGCAACGGGTTGGCTGGCTCAAAATTATCGACCTCTAAGAAAAACCCACCCATTTCAGGTGCAAAAAAGACTGCTGCAAAAAATAGAATCAAAAATACAGTAATCCAGACTAAATCTTTGCTGGTGTGATAAGGATGAAATGCAACACCGTCAATAGGTTTGCCTTGCTCATCTTTATAATTCTTAATTTCTATCCCATCGGGATTGTTTGAACCAACATGGTGTAACGCGAGTATATGGGCAAAAACCAAAGCAATGATAGCAAGAGGTACCGCGATCACATGAAAAGCAAAGAATCGATTCAATGTGATATCAGAAATATAATAATCCCCTCGGATCCACTCAGTTAATGTTTCCCCGATGAACGGTATGGCACTGAACAAGTTGACAATAACCTGAGCGGCCCAATAAGACATATTGCCCCACGGCAGAAGATATCCAAAAAATGCTTCGGCTATAAGACAAAAATAAATCAACATTCCGACAATCCAGACTAATTCTCTTGGCTTTTTATAAGAGCCATAGAGCATGGCTCTAAACATATGTAAATAAACAACAATGAAGAAAAATGAAGAGCCGGTTGAATGCATATATCGAATGAGCCAACCCCATTCAACCGAGCGCATAATGTATTCGACTGAATCAAATGCCTCCTTTGCTGAAGGCTTGTAACTCATGGTTAAGAATATCCCTGTCACCAATTGAATTACCAAAACAACCAAAGATAAAACACCAAAGATATACCAAATATTGAAATTCTTTGATGCGTAATAATCAGTTGCGTGTTCTCTAATCAAAGAGGATAAAGGAAATCTATCATCAATCCATTTCAGTATGGTATTCGAAAACATACTCTGATCCTGATTCTGACCGTTAGACATTTTCTGCATCCTCAGTCTCGCCAATGATGACTGTATTCTCGTCTTCATATCGGTGTGGTGGTATTCTCAAATTAGCTGGTGCGGGCACACCAGTATAAACACGACCAGACAAATCAAATTTTGATCCATGGCATGGGCAATAAAAGCCTCCCTGCCAATCTGGACCCATGTCAGCAGTGGCCAAAGCAAATTTTTCTATTGGGGCGCAACCTAAATGTGTACAAATCCCTTCAACAATCAAGTAGTGAGGTTTTAGGGATCGATAAGCATTTTTTGCAAAAACTGGTTGTACCGATAATTCTGAGTTTGGGTCACGAAGATCCACTTTACTATCTTGCAGATTTTCAATCATTTCCTTTGAACGGTGTAAGATCCATACTGGCTGACCTCTCCAAATCACCTTGATAATAGAACCAGGTTCCAATTTGCTGAGATTAACTTTAACAGCGACTGCAAGTGCCTTTGCCTTCTTACTGGGTTGAAAGGAAGATATGAAGGGTATTGCAGAAAACAAAATGCCTATTCCACCTGTCAGAGTTGTTGCAATTGATAAAAATCGACGACGATTTAAATTAGTCATTGTTCCCTTATTTTTCTGATCCAATTGATTTCCCCAAATCAAGCATCATCTGAATTGTCGTGGCGATTATACACCAATTCATTAGAAATCAAGTTTCTATTCGGGCAACTTTTGCTCCCAGAAGTGACAATTTGCTTTCAATGCATTCATAACCGCGATCGATGTGGTAAATCCTATCTATATGAGTTTCTCCGTCTGCAACCAACCCTGCTAAAACCAAAGCCGCCGACGCCCTTAAATCTGTTGCCATAACTGGAGCCGATTGCAATTTTTTAACACCCGTTATGTATGCAGTATTCCCGCTGAGACTTATATCAGCACCCATTCTTTGGAGTTCTAGCACATGCATGAATCGATTTTCAAAAATTGTTTCAACCACGATGGAATTGCCTGGTGCTATGGCATTCAAAACCATTAATTGCGCTTGCATATCAGTTGGAATTCCTGGATATGGTTGCGTCGTAAAATCAGCTGGTTTGATGTTCGTTAGATTCATAGTAAGTTCAATTGTGTCTTCTTCAAAAAAAATCACAGCCCCAGTTTGACGCAATAAATCCAAAACCGATTGTAAATGTTCTGGCTGAGTTTTTTTCAGCAACACACTGCCTTTTGTCATTGCAGCTGCAACCAAAAAAGTGCCTGTCTCAATACGATCTGGGATAATCTTGTGCTCGGTACTACAGAGCTTGTTAACTCCATCAATCATTATTTTTCTAGTGCCCAACCCCTTTATTTTAGCCCCCATTTTTAGAAGAAATTCCCCCAGATTAATCACTTCAGGTTCGGTTGCTGCGTTCTCTAGAATTGTTTGTCCTTCAGCCATAACACCAGCCATCATAAGATTAGCTGTTCCGGTAACAGAAACAGGGCTAAAAGAAAAATGTGCACCTTTAAGTTTTTTGGCTTTGGCACATATGTAGCCCTCATTGATTTCTACATCTGCCCCCATTGCCTTTAACCCATCAAGATGTAGATTCACCGGCCTAGCTCCAATAGCACACCCACCAGGCAAAGAAACAGAGGCTTCACCAAATCTAGCAATCAAAGGACCTAAAACGAGTATTGAAGCACGCATGGTTTTAACCAAATCATAAGGAGCTAGAAAATTTCTTATTTTGCTCGAATCTAGAATTAATTTGTTGTCGTCTGCTAGTGTTACTGAAACGCCCATGCCGGCTATCAATCTGATCATGGTTGTAACATCCTCGAGATGTGGAATATTTTCGAGAACAATCCTTTCCTCAGTCATTATTGACGCAGCAATTATAGATAGTGCTGCATTTTTTGACCCAGAAATGTGAATTTCACCTCTAAGAGAATGACCGCCTTGAATTTTTAATTTTTTCAACGACTTCAATCCATCGTTTTTTGGTTAGAATTTATGCTAAATTTTCCTTGGGAGTCAGTGTTGTAAGAGATAATGCATGAATTTCAGATTGCATTTTTCCGCCCAAACTACCATAAACCATTTGATGCCTCTGAATTAAAGATTTTTCACGAAATGCTGGAGAAATAACTACTGCTTCGAAGTGAACATTATCATCACTGCTTACAATGGCTACTGCGTCTTTAATCGAAGTTTCAATCAAAATCTTAATGTCATCTGAGTTCATTGTATTTCCTTAATTGTATTTTACGATAAACTGTTTATAAGTGGAAAAAATCAATGCTGGATAAATTCGATTAATTGACTAAGTTGTTCTAGTGGAGAATGATATTTCTAGCCAACCATTTAAGTTTTATAAACTAAAAGCCTGAATTGAAAGAAAAACAAGAAAAATTTGATTTTACAAGCATCGGAAAAAGGGTTCTGACTATTGAATCTGCTGCAATAGCAAGACTCAAAGACCAATTAGATAATAACTTTGATATTGCATGTCAACTGTGCTTGGATTGCAGCGGAAAAATCATAGTTATGGGTATGGGGAAATCTGGACATATTGCAGATAAGTTGGCTGCAACCTTAGCAAGTACCGGTACACCTTCATTTTTCGTCCATCCCGGAGAAGCAAGTCATGGGGACTTAGGGATGATATCAAGAAGTGATGTTGTAGTGGCTTTATCAAATTCTGGGAAAACAGAAGAAATAGTTAGTTTACTTCCAATTCTTAAAAACATGGGTATTAAAATTATTGCTATGACTGGTGATAACAATTCTAAAATTGCGACAGCCTCTGATGTGCACATTGATGTTGGAGTTGAAGAGGAGGCTTGCCCTATGAATTTATCTCCGACAGCAAGTACTACAGCAGCATTAGCGATGGGAGATGCAATTGCGGTGGCACTTCTAGAAAAGAGAGGCTTCTCAGTTGAAGATTTTGCGAAATCTCATCCAGGTGGCTCAATTGGCAAAAAATTACTGCTTCTTGTTAAAGATATCATGCATACAGACAAACAAATCCCGATTGTTTTTCAAGACCAAAAATTAGCACAAGGCCTCATAGAAATGTCAGAAAAAGCGTTGGGTATGACTGCCGTAATCAATGAAACAGGGGAATTGGTTGGTATTTTTACAGACGGTGATTTAAGGAGAACACTTGAGGCAAATGTAGATATTCAAACCACACTGATGAGAGAAGTAATGACTCAAAACTGCATTACTGTAACACCAAACTTTCTTGCTGTTAAAGCTGTTGAAATAATTCAAGATAATAAAATTACCTCATTGGTGGTTATCCAAGAGAATAAAATCGTTGGAGCACTTAATATTCACGATCTTTTTCGAGCTGGAGTGATGTAAGTGAAAGTTTTAAACTCTTTTCCTGAAGATGTAATGGCACAGGCAAAACATATAAAACTATTGGCTCTGGACGTTGATGGAGTTTTAACTGATGGATCCATTTATATTGATTCCAATGGCAATGAGTCTAAGAAATTTTATGTTCATGATGGTTATGGGATAGTTTCAATCAGAGAAAAATTTGGGATTGAAACTGTGGTCATTTCAGGCAGATCATCAAGGGCTTTGTTACACAGACTGGAGGAACTGAATATCTCTAGATTTTGGGTAGGACAGTCAAACAAATTGGCAGTAATTAATTTGATTCTCCAAGAAGAATCTATAGCATCCCACCAAATTTTGTTTGTTGGTGATGATATTCCTGATCTAGATGTAATAGAAAATGTTGGACTATTTGTAGCTGTTAGTAATGCTCACAAAATGGTCAAAAATAAAGCCCATTACATCACACAAAAGGCCGGTGGTCAGGGAGCAGTGAGAGAAGTATGCGACTTAATAGAATATTCGAATCAAAGAGTAATTGATGACTAAAAATATTGCAAAAATAGTGTTGTTGGTAGTTTTAGCTGCTGGAAGCAGTTTTATGTATTTTTTTAGTACCAAATCCAATGATAATTTAGAACAATTTAGCCCCACTAGAGTTGAATACATGATCAAGAATGCAAAATTATATGGCACAAATACTGAAGGTAATTTTTTATACAAAATTGTTGCAGAAAAAGCTCAAGCTAGTAACACAGATAGGCAAATTTATTTAGATCGAGTGCTAATAGATTATGAAAGTAATCAAAACATTGATTGGAGAATTACATCTGACAAAGGACAACTTTTAGCAAATTCAAATGTGTTAGCACTTTCCGAAAATGTTATTGTACAAAGCCTATCCAATGAAAATAGTGGAACAACCATTTCAACTAATTACCTCGAAATTAACCCTAATACATACACAATTGCAACCAATAGAGATGTGCTCATAGAATTCGATAACAATAAAATTGAAGCCAAAGGATTGACGGCACAATTAAAGGACAATAGGCTGAAGTTCAACTCAAATATAAATGCAAGTATCCATCCGTAATCGCTCCCAATTTAAATTCCTACTTTGTTTTATATTGATGCTTGTGGGAGGTTTTCACAGTCAGGCTTCAACAATCGATAATGTGGATACACAAATAAATACCATCCCAATTGATGACTCTTATCCTACTGAAAATCAGGATCTATACTTTGAGGATATCTCACTTAAAAAGAACAATTTATATATCAATTCAGACAGTGCTAACATCACAGATTTAAACAGTGGAAAAATTATCTTCACTTTTTCAGGTAATGTCGAAATTATTTCAGAAATTGTGATCATAAAATGCGATAAAGCAATACTGGAATTTGAGGAAAATCAACTAAAAAATGCAAAATTCATCGGTGAACTCTCATCTTTTCAACAGTTTGATAAAAAAAGAGAACTGATTGCTTCTGGCACTGCTGAAGTTTTTGAATACGATCACACCGCAAATATTTTAAGAATGGAAACCAATGCGTGGGTTAACAATGGAAGTAATGAGGTTTCCGGCAATCTAATAACTTACAATCTAGTGAAAAGAAACATTATTGCCGACTCAGAAAATGGGTCACCCGTAAAGCTAATTATTGATTCAACCTCTATTAACTAATCTGGAAATTATAGTTTGAGTATTTTAATAGCAGAAGATTTAGCTAAGCAATACAACTCAAGGCAAGTTGTCAGGAGTCTTAGCATCAATGTTAAAAGTGGAGAAATTGTAGGCTTGCTTGGACCTAATGGTGCTGGAAAAACAACGGCTTTTTACATGATTGTGGGTTTAGCATCCTGTCAGAGAGGGCGGATTTTGATAGATGATAATAATTTAACCAATTTGCCAATGCATCAAAGGGCAAAATTAGGATTAGGGTACTTACCACAGGAAGCATCCATTTTCAGAAAACTTACCGTTGAGCAGAACATTCTTGCAGTGCTCCAGATACAACCAGATTTAAAAACAGCAGGAATCGAAGAAATACTGGAAAGACTTCTAAATCAAATGAATATTAATGATCTTAGAAACACTCTTGGAATAAGTTTATCTGGTGGTGAGAGAAGAAGAGTTGAAATAGCCAGAACCTTAGCAACACGACCAAAATTCATTTTATTGGATGAGCCATTTGCTGGTGTCGATCCAATTTCTGTTTTAGATATTCAAAGAATTATCAAAGATTTAGCTGAGCAGGATATTGGTGTATTAATCACTGATCACAGTGTTCGAGAAACTTTAGGAATATGCACAAAAGGATATGTGATTAATGAAGGGCTTGTGATTGCTTCTGGAACGCCTGAGCAAATATTGGATAATAAAGATGTTAAAAAAGTTTACTTAGGAGAAGAATTTAGAATGTAAATCAATGCTAAATTAGCTTAGGATGAATTCTGAAATTTGATAAACACCCTTAATTCTTTGAGAATTTGATTAAATAATGCAGCATTCAGAAAAAAAATTAGGCAAGCTAATCAGTGATCTTGAAAGAGACCAGATCACAAGCATCCAACAAACTTTGACTTCTCTCCATCCCTCTGAAATTGCAAGACTTCTAGAATCACTAACTCCCGGAAAAAGAAAGATCATTTGGCAATTGGTTGACCAAGATGATGAGGGTGATGTCCTCAAAGAATTGGTGGAAGATGTCAGACAAAATCTGATTGGGGAAATGGATGCAACAGAACTGATTGCTGCAACACAAGACATGGAGTTAGATGATTTAGCAGACCTCTTGGTTGATTTGCCAGAAACAGTTACCGAACAAGTTATCACTGCTCTTGATCGACAAGATCAAATAAGACTGGAGTCGGTGATGTCATATGATGAAGACACCGCAGGAGGATTGACTAACCCTAGAATCATCTCCGTCCGAAGAGGAATCACAATCGAGGTTTTAATGCGATATCTCAAAAGACTAAACAAACTTCCTGAACACACTAATTACATTTATATAGTTAACAGAAATGATGAATATCTTGGTGCCTTAAAACTTGTTGATTTATTTTTAGAAGATAAAAATAAACCAATTGAAACCATCATGGATGAATCAGTCAAAGCAATGCTTGCAGATGTAGATGTAAAGCAAGTTGCTATGGATTTTCAGAATCTGGATTTGATATCAATGCCAGTTATTGATGAGAAAAACAGACTTTTAGGACAAATTACCGTCGATGATGTGGTCGACGTGATCCAGGATCAGGTTAACAGTGAAATATTTAATATGGCGGGACTTGATGATGAGGATGATATATTTGCTCCTGTCATTTTGAGCACAAAAAGGAGAGCCGTATGGCTTGGTATGAACTTAATTGCAGCATTTGTTGTCGCCGGTGCTATTGGGTTGTTCCAAGAAATTCTTCAGCAAATCGTTATTCTAGCGGTGCTGATGCCTATTGTTGCAAGTATGGGTGGAGTAGCGGGCAATCAAACCTTAATTCTGGTTATTAGAGGCATCGCCATGGGAAAAATTCAACGATCAAATGC
>DTSX01000032.1:0-2198 GCA_012965065.1 Gammaproteobacteria bacterium | reverse complement strand
TTTTAAAAAAGATGGGAATTGACCCTGCTTTGGCTGGCGGAGTGTTGATGATAACTTTGACCGACGTGCTTGGTTTCGTAACCTTCCTAGGCCTGGCCACTTTGTTTCTCTTAGGACAAACATAAAGTTTATTGGCCCATAAAATCGATTATCTCTTCTTTTTTCTTGATTCCATCTCGATACCCCAAATCGATAAGCTCTTTTGTATAGACTGATTCAAAAAGTAGAAAACTAAGTAATTCTGACTTACGGTCCTCGAGCAAGCCTAGGCCTTGCAATAACAACCTAATTGAAAGGGGTATATGATGGTAATGTTTTTGAGCTATTTCATTCGGGTCTTCTGAAGGAGCTATGACCAGATAGTCTATATGTTTCATCAATTTCTTATTAGTTTTTATCTCAGCATTTTTTGCATTTATTATAATTTGATTAATCCTGTCTAATCTTTCGATATCTGAATAGAGCCCATCCAGAAATAATGCACCAAGCATATATCCTGTAATCTTTTCAAAAGAAGGGTACTGAGCATGATAATCAGAAACAATCGGTCTTTCACCAGTCTCATGGGTGCTAATAATTAATATCTTTTCAGCACCTAGTCTAATTGCCGGAGACAGTGGAGTGGCTTGCCTCATTGCACCGTCGCCATAATATTCTTTATCAATTTGTACAGCTGGAAAAATTAATGGGAGAGCGACGCTTGCCATCAAATGATCCACATTAAGCGTGGTTGTTTTACCCTCTCGAAGAAATCGTTGCCAATTATCACTGATACTGCTGGATTGGAAAAAAGTACAGGATTTTCTAGATTTGTAACTGGCTGATGTAATTGCTAAAGATTCAAAATTAGATTGATTTAGATTCTCTTCAATATTTGAAAATCGTATATGCTCTTCTAAAAGTTTTCTTAAAGGTTGATTGTCAAGCAAGGATTTAGGATTAGAGATTAAAAGCCCTCCTGAAATAATGGTCAAAAACCAATGAAGGCTGCTTTTAAGCATTGTTATGGGATCAGTTTTGTAGACTTTATTTGAAGAGAAATTACTCCATAAATCAACCAGATGAGAAACACTGTGATGAAAAATATGTGATTCTGAAGCCAGAAATGCCGCATTAATTGCTCCAGAAGATGTGCCACTGATAATCTTAAACGGGAATTGAGACCTTTTTTGTGATATTTCTAAAAAGGCTTTTAATACACCAGCTTGGTACGCTCCTCTCGCCCCTCCTCCTGGTAAGACTAAACCAATCTTTTCATGCCGTGCTTTCTTTTTCATAATCTAGGATCTTACCTGTAAGCATCTTGTTTTGTAGTGTAATATTATTTTAAATGTTTTATTAGGGAGAACTTGATGAGTAAGAAAAATATTATCTTAATTGCTTCTACTCTGTGCTTCTTTTTGATTACTGGGATAGCAAGTGCCGAAATAAAAACTGGCCAAACGGCACCAAACTTCAATTTGCAAGATCAAAACGGAAACTGGCACACACTTGATGATTATAAGGGAAAATGGGTCGTGTTGTATTTTTATCCAAAGGACGGTACACCTGGCTGCACAACAGAAGCATGCAGTTTCAGAGACAATATTTTTGAATTTGAAAAACTCAATGCACAAATACTTGGTGTCAGTTTAGACAATGTAGAATCACATCAAGCATTCAGTGAAAAATACAGCCTCCCGTTTCCCTTGTTGGCAGATCTAAACAAAGAATGTGCAACAGAATATGGTGTTTTAGGTAAATTCATGATGATGACCATTGCCAAACGCCAATCGTTTGTCATCAATCCAGAAGGAAAAATTGTCAAGCATTACAAAAAAGTAGACCCGGATACTCACACCGAACAAGTAATCGGTGATTTAAAGAAATTAACCAGCTAATTCGTCATTATTCATTTTAGTTGCTGCTCCTATCACCTGATGTTTATCGAAGTATTTGCCTAGGTAGACAGCCAACAAGGACCAAATAGAGGCTATACCTGCACCAATTAGGGCAATTGCAGCAAGACCCATGCCTAAAACCTGAGTTAAACCTGTGAAAGCCCAAGCCCAAAAAATATCCCCTGCCCGGTAAACAACTACATCAATGACACTTTTGGCCTTAAAACGGCTTTCCCTGTCAACTATTGTGAACAGCATTTCTCTTGCCGGTTTTGTAATCGAGTATTCACCAGCCCTTCTTACGATCTGCAAGCCAAC
>DTSX01000031.1:9364-12140 GCA_012965065.1 Gammaproteobacteria bacterium | reverse complement strand
GTCAGGTTTAGTTTCGGCCGGAACACCACACTTGAGGATGCTCAATTTGCATCAGAACTGTATAGAAATTCGGTCAATCGCCTAAACCGCTTAAGGGGTAAAAAGTAGCTTCCGAGAAATCTAATGACACAAGATTCAACAAGACATTATTTTGACAAGGAAGAGCATGTCTTTGATGCATGTGGCGATCAGCACAGCAACTATATTCTTGGCACCGCTTCTAATCCTCTAGGGATGCAAATTAATCTTTATTTTAAGGTTGAAGAAGGTACAATTACCGACGCAAAATACAACGTCAATGGTTGCCCAACATTAGTGGCTATTACGGCGTATTATGTTGAGAAAGTGATTGGCAGAAATTTGGAGGATTGTACGGACTTTAAAGCATTTGCGATCCGTGAGATCATAGATTTACCCAAAAACAGGATGGATCGGATATTGCTGCTTGAAAATGCTGTCAATGCTTGCATTGATCAAAAGGAAACAGAGGTGAAGTGACAAATGAATATAACGTTTACTGATAATGCAATTAAACGATTTAAGCAAAATCTAGAGAAGAAGCCAGATGCAGTAGGACTTCGGATCAGCATCAAAGCAACTGGCTGCAATGGCTATGCGTATATTTTAGACTATGCCTCTGAAGTTAATCAAACCGATGAGCTATATAAAGTTTCAGACATCTCAATTCTAGTCGATCAAGAAAGCTTGCCGTATATCAAGGGCACTGAGATTGATTTTGTTGATGAAGGTTTTAATCAGGTGTTCAAATTTAAAAATCCAAATGCAACCGGTGAGTGCGGTTGTGGTGAGAGCTTTAGTGTTTGAATCTTGAGTTCTGCAACGTTGATGACTATCGAACAAACACTTTCAATCATTAAGCCAGACGGAGTTAGAAAAAAAATCATTGGTGAGATACAGAAGCGTTTTAAAGACGCAGGCTTAACTGTTATCAAGGCTAAAATGACTGTGTTCACAATCGCCGATGCACATCGTTTTTATAGCATTCACAAGGACAAACCTTTTTTCAATGATTTATTGACCTACATCACATCTGGTCCAGTAATGGTGCAAGTATTGGAGGGAGAGAATGCAATCGAGCTCAACCGAAAATTGATGGGTGCTACCAATCCGGAAGAGGCAGAAAAAGGAACCATTAGAAGTGATTTCGCATCCAGCATCGAAGAAAATGTTGTTCATGGCTCTGATGGGCCCGATACAGCTAGAACTGAGATCGAGTTCTTTTTTGGCTGATTAGCCTAAGGGGAGTCCCTTGACCACCAACAAGAACAACTTAATTGGAAGGCCTTTCGATGATCTGGTCTCTTTTTTTCAGAGTATCGGGGAAAAAAAATATAGAGCAAAACAATTAATGGACTGGCTGTACCATCGCAGTATCTTTGATTTTGATTCGATGACAGATCTGAATAAAGATCTCCGGCAATATCTGGATCAGAACTACTCCCTGCACATCCCCATGTCGACTAAAAAAGAACGGTCCTTTGATGGAACCATCAAGTGGATGATTGACCAAGGAGAATCCCAAGCCATTGAGGCGGTTTATATCCCAGAAAAAAACAGAGGGACATTGTGTGTATCAAGCCAAATAGGGTGTCTGATTGATTGCCCATTCTGTGCCACTGGTCATCAAGGGTTCAATCGAAATTTGTCATCGGCTGAGATCATTGGCCAAGTATTGTTAGCAAAACAGGATCTACAGAACGAGTTTAAACGCGATGATTTAATCACTAACATTGTCTTCATGGGAATGGGGGAGCCTTTGGCAAATTTCTCAGAAACAGTTAGGGCGACCAAAATCTTGACCGACCCAAATGGATTTAATATCTCTCGAAGACGTGTGACTATCAGTACTTCAGGACTTGTACCACAAATTATTAAGCTTGCAGACCACGTGAATGTTTCATTGGCAATTTCGTTGCACGCACCCTTTGATGAATTGAGGAATGAGTTGGTACCAATCAATAGGATTCATCCCATTGAATCGTTATTGAGTGCTTGTTGGTTTTACGCTAAAAAGCAGAATCTAAAAACCGTTACATTTGAATACACTTTGTTAAAAAATGTCAATGATCTACGGGAACATGCCAAACAACTGGCAAAGCTTTTGAAGAATCGGCCCGCCAAAGTCAATTTAATTCCGTTCAATAAATTTCCAGGGGTTGTCTACGAGCCTACACCACCCGATCAAATTAATGAGTTTAGGAATATACTTTTGGAATCTGGAATAATGGCAATAACAAGAACCACCCGAGGGGATGATATTCAGGCGGCTTGTGGCCAGTTGGCTGGAACTGTCAATAATCTGGCCAAAAAATCATTGAGACAAAAGCTAAAAAAAACATTAAATTAATACATTCATTATGAGAAAAAATAATAAAGATTTAGTCCCATCGGAACAGCAGTGTTTGTTTGTTGGAGATTCGTTGAAGCAGGCAAGGAAATCTAAAAAACTGGAAATCGAAGATGTCGCCCAACAGCTCTATGTCAATCCTTCTATTATCAATCATTTGGAAGAGGAAAATTTTGATCAAATTGGCGCCGACGTATTCATCATAGGTCATCTTAAAAATTACGCACGATTCTTGGGCCTACCTGCTGAAAAGATGCTGGCGACCTTATCTGAGAATGCGTATATTAGAGGTCAAGAAGTCTTGGAACCAAAAATAACCGACCACTTGGTTGCGTTGAAAATTATTGCCTACACAAGTGTATTATTATTCTTGGTAACGCTTTTGGGTATGTATATATCCCATCATTG
>DTSX01000031.1:0-9354 GCA_012965065.1 Gammaproteobacteria bacterium | reverse complement strand
CAAGTGTATTATTATTCTTGGTAACGCTTTTGGGTATGTATATATCCCATCATTGATAATTGGTATCTACGAATAAGAATTTGAGGTGTATTAAATGTCTTACGATTCAAAATCAAAAATAACCGACCACTTGGTTGCGTTGAAAATTATTGCCTACACAAGTGTATTATTATTCTTGGTAACGCTTTTGGGTATGTATATATCCCATCATTGATAATTGGTATCTATGCAATAGAAATGAAGGTGAATTGAATGTCAGATCAGATAAAATCTGTCAGAGGAATGCCAGCTATTCTTCCAGGCGAAGTCAAGAAATGGCAGTTTGTGGAAGCTGTTGCAAAAAATGTACTCCACGCATACTCATACAATGAAATCCGGACACCTGTTGTAGAAAGAAGTGAGTTGTTTCAGAGGACAATCGGTGAAAACACGGATATTGTTGCAAAAGAAATGTACACATTTATTGATCGCAATGATCAATCTCTATCGCTAAGACCTGAAGCTACCGCGGGAATCATTAGGGCAGGCATTGACCAGGGATTTTTTTATAATCAAACTCAAAAACTTTGGTCCATCGGGCCGATGTATAGATACGAGAGACCGCAAAAAGGGAGGTATCGTCAATTTCACCAAATCAACATGGAGGCTTTTGGATTCCCAGGGCCAGACATTGATTTTGAAATGATTTTATTGACCGGAAGAATCTGGAAAGCATTAAATTTGAGCCCTCTCCAACTCGAACTGAACTCATTGGGCAGTCCTGAATCAAGAAAAGAATACAAACGGCAATTGCAGGATTACTTCCATGATCATCAAAAGGAGCTTGATGAGGACAGCTTAAGAAGATTGGATCGCAATCCATTGAGAATTTTGGACAGCAAAAATCCTGATCTTCAGGAGATCATTGAATCGGCACCAAAGATGGTTGATTTTCTTGACCAAGAATCAAACGAACACTTCGAAGAACTGATGGCAATGCTGCAAGATCATGCCATTGAGTACAGCTTGAATACCAGGCTTGTTAGGGGTCTGGACTATTACACGCGAACCGTTTTTGAATGGACCACTGACCAATTGGGTGCACAGGCAACAGTCTGTGGGGGTGGTAGATACGATGCATTGGTTGCAGAGCTTGGCGGTAAGCCCACGTCAGCAATCGGTTGCGCTATTGGTCTTGAGCGTTTGATTGAATTGGTTGATGTATCGGGTCAAAACGAGCAGAATAACCCCTCAAAAATCTATATTGTTGCCGTTGGATCAAAGGCTGAGGGAGAAAGATTTTTGCTTGCTGAGGAGTTGAGAGATGCGTATCCAAATCTCTCGATTGAGATGAATCTAAACGGAGGTCATTTTAAGCAGCAATTTAAAAGGGCAGATAAGGCCGGTGCAGATATCGCTTTAATTCTAGGTGACGATGAGATTAGCAAGCAAACCGTGGGGGTCAAACCCATGCGATCAGAAGGGCATCAGGAGACTGTTGATAGAAAAGAATTATTAAGTATAATCGATCAATTTTTATAGACAAACTGTACAAGCGAAAGATAGAAAAATGGATGATAACCTGACAGATCAACAGCAAGCAGAACTTATAAAGAACTGGTTAAAAGAGAACAGCAAATTCTTAATGGGAGGGCTGGTTCTAGGTATATCAGGGTTCTTTGGTATCCAATTTTTTCAAGAGAACAAACTCAAAGAAGCGGAAATGGCTTCCCAGTTGTATTCGGAAATAGAGTTTGCTGTCAAACAACAACGCTTAACCCAAGCCCAGACATACCTGCAGAAAATGGATACCGATTTTGCCAACACACCCTATCAGGATCAAGGTCATCTGTTCGTGGCCAAGCTTTTTATGGACTCAGTAGATTACGAAAATGCGATACTTCAACTAGAGTTCCTAATAGACAATTCAACGGAAGAATCACTTAAACACATCGCACGAATCCGGATTGCCAGAATCAAGTTACAACAAAATTTGTACGATGAAGCCTTGCAAATACTCGAAACGGAGTCAATGGGTTCATTTGAGGCCAAGTACGAGGAAATCAAAGGCGATATTTTTGCCAAGAAAGGAGAATACCCCGAGGCACAAGCAGCTTACTTGAAAGCTCTAGATTTACTCCTGCCTGGTCAATTTGACTACGAATACATCCAAATGAAATTCAAAGACATTCAAAGTGACGATGTTAAAGACACCAAAGATTCAAAGGATGGCAATGCATGAGGTTAGGGGTAAAAAAATCTGTACTAGGAAACTTCCAAGAATCGTCAATGAGAATGGCTCTTCCATTTTGCATGCTAATTATTCTCCAAGGATGTGCTTTATTCGGCGGCGATGATGAAGATGTCTTGTTGCCAACAGAGTTGGTTGAATTTGAGGCCATTATTGAGGTTGATGAAAAATGGGACGTATCCATTGGTAAAGGACATGAGGGATTGGGACTGGCATTAAAACCAACAACCGACGGGGAACAGGTTTATGCAGCAAGCTTTAATGGCAATGTTGTAGCCTTGGAAACCAACAGGGGTAAAAAAGTCTGGAAAACTAATTTTGATTTAAGTTTCACTTCTGGACCTACTTTCAAAGATGGCATATTGGTATTGGGCACGAACAATGGGGAATTGATTGCCTTGGATGCACTAACGGGGGGAGTCTTGTGGGCAACCACAGTAAGTAGCGAGATTCTTGCACCAGTTGCGATTAAAGATGACAAGATATTTGTACGCACTGTTGATGGAAGCTTAACTGCATTGTCCAAGGAAGATGGCACACAACAATGGTTGGTCAATCACAAAGTTCCTCGATTGAGCCTAAGGGGTACATCCGCGCCGGTTAATTTTGCCAATGCCGTTCTCTGCGGCTTTGATGATGGGAAGGTGAGCGCCTACGATGTTACCAATGGGACATTGCTGTGGGAAACCATGTTGACCCCTCCCAGTGGGAAAACAGAAATTGAAAAAGTCATGGACATTGATGCTCCCATAGTGGTTTTAGGCAATGAACTTTACGCGGGCAGTTATCAAGGAGCCTTGGGAGCGATGGCAGTTGAATCTGGAGATATTATTTGGGTTACTGAAGCCTCAATCTATGCAGGCATTGCTGCAGACGAAAACGCTGTGTTTGTTTCTGAAACCGATGGTACCATCATGGCTTTGTCTCGGTTTACAGGACGCGAAATTTGGAAGAAAGAGAATTTGTTGTACAGAAGTCCAACTGCACCTGTGATTATGGATGATTCCATTGTAATTGGTGATTTGGAAGGTTATCTGCATTGGCTTGACAAAGCCACGGGTGAGACACAAGAAAGAATCAGTATTAGTAAAAGCAAAATCAGCAATGCTCCACTGGTATTAAACAATTCAATCTATGTTTTAACAGACAGTGGCAATCTTATTTCTGTTGAGAAAAAAATCCCAAGTTCTTAATATGAAGGAGCCATTCGATGTTGCCCATTATTGCAATTATTGGCCGACCTAATGTTGGCAAATCCACTTTTTTTAATCGTCTGACCGGCACCAAAGATGCCTTAGTGGCTGATTTTTCTGGGCTTACCCGTGATCGTATCTACGGGCACATGAGCCATCAATCACTCGAAGCCATCATGATTGATACCGGTGGTCTAGTTCACGATCACGGAGACCTTTCGGTGGTTATTCAGGAACAGACAAAACTCGCAATTGAAGAATCCGACTTAATTTTGTTTCTTGTTGATGCAAGACAAGGACTGCTTAGCAGTGATCAAGAAATTGCAAGGCAACTGAGAAAGGAAAATAAACCCATAATTTTGGTTGTCAACAAAACTGAGGGCATTAATAGAGAGGAGAGTGCGGCTGAATTTTTTGCCCTTGGTTTGGGCGAACCGAACTGTGTTTCCGCACTCCGTGGGGATTATTGCGACCCCCTTAAAGAGCAGATTTTTGAACTTTTGCAACCGAATATAGATGCAGTATCTCGCGTTGAGCTTCCAGAATCAACCACTTCCATTGCGTTGATTGGTCGGCCTAATGTTGGCAAATCAACTTTCATAAACAGCCTCCTCAAGGAAGATCGATTGTTGACCCAAAGTCAGCCGGGGACTACCCGAGATACTATCCATGTTGATTTTAAATACCATGCAAGAGAGTTGACTTTGATCGATACCGCTGGCATCAGAAGGCGAAAAAACATTCATCAGACGGTGGAGAAATTTAGTATTGTCAAAGCATTGCAGGCCATTGAATTGTCTGATTCCGTGATCATACTGATCGATGGTGTTGAGGGAATAACAGACCAGGACGCTTCGCTGATTGGATTGGTGCTGCAGAATGAAAGGGCTCTAACCATTGCTGTAAATAAGTCTGATGCACTTGATGAGGATCAATTAGAGGCTTTAAAGAGGAACATTGACCGTAAACTTCGCTTCGTTAATTTCGTAGACATCAACAACGTGTCTGCACGCGAGAATGAAAATTTAGATGCTGTATTGTCATCGGCAATCAATGCCGCGGATGTTGCATTGCAATCAGTGCCTACAAAGGAGGTGTCCAAACTGATAGAGCATTTGGTTCTTACCAATCCACCGCCATCGATTCAAGGCAGAAGAATTAAATTGAAATACGCTCATCAGGGGGGGAGTCAGCCACCGATTTTTATTATTTACGGGAATCAAACAGACAAATTACGTAAAAGTTACAAGCGATTTTTGGCCAATCAATTACGCAAGCGTTTTGGCTTTTGGGGAACACCCATTCGTTTGGAGTTTCGAAACAGCAGCAACCCTTATTCTGAAAAAAAGAACAAACTTTCTACGCGGCAGTGGCGAAAAAGAAAAAGAGTCATTCGGCTGCGAAAGAAAAGAAAATCCTGATCAATCTCTATTTTTTGGTTTTATCGGATCGACAGAACTGATTTTGGCACCGAAGCTGCCGTCTTTTAACCGGGCCTTGATAGTGGACCCAACCTTGATCTGTCGAATGCTTTTTATATTTCTTTGCGTGCTAGGATCGACCACATACGCATAGCCACGACCCAATGCATTCAATGGTGAGACTCCATCCAATTTTGCAACAGCAATTGAGAGTAGCTGCTCTGTATTACTGAAAATTCCTTGGGTCGCAACAATCAGCCTCCGGTAAAGAGCAGTTACTTCAGATTTCATGTTTTGATCCATGGACAATGGACTGGACCGAAACAGGTAGGCGTTCAGAACATTAATTCGACTGGAGGTTTTGGCTAAATACTCCTTGGGGCTTGATTTAATGCGTTGCAACGCAAGATCCAGTCTTTGGTTGTATTGTTCCAGGATCGAAATTGGGTGTTTCTGCTGGAGCTGTGCATCCAGAGATAAACATTTTTGCCTAACCATGGCCGATAACAGTTGCATGGTGTTGTAAAATTGCCTGTTGAAATTTTTCAGTCGTTGTTGGATGTCATCTGCATCGGGTAAGGCAACTTCTGCAGCCCCAGAAGGAGTAGGTGCTCTGTAATCTGCTACCAGATCGGCGATCGTGACATCGGTTTCATGACCAATGCCAGAAATGATTGGGATCTGTGAATGAAACATTGCCCGAGCAACCTGTTCTTCGTTAAAAGACCATAAATCCTCTAAGGACCCTCCACCTCTTGCGAGAATTAAGACTTCGCATTCATTCCTTTCATTGGCTATTTCTATTGCCCTGCTTATTTGCTGCGTGGCCTCTCTGCCTTGGACCAGAGTTGGGTAAACAATGACGTTGATGCAGGGAAATCGGCGTCTCGTGATATTGAAAATGTCTTGAATGGCAGCGCCTGAGGGGGAAGTAATGACACCGAGTGTTTGTGGAAATTCAGGAAGAGGTAATTTATTGGCGCTGTCAAACAGACCTTCCTGTTGGAGTTTACTTTTTAACCGTTCAAACCGCTGTCTTAATAACCCTTCCCCGGCTTCTTCGATGTAATCCACAATCAATTGGTATTCGCCTCTGGGCTGATACAGACCTACTCTTGCTCTGGCAAGTATTTGTTTGCCGTCTTCAATTGGAAAACTAACCAGTTGATTTTGCTGTCTGAACATAGCGCATCGGATCTGGGAAATCTCATCTTTCAGCGAAAAATAAACGTGACCCGCAGAGGATCTTAGGAAATTAGAAATTTCACCTTCTATCCAGACGACGCCAAATGTCGAAGAGAGTAATTGATAAACCTCTTTGTTGAGTTCCGAGACGGAATAGATATGTTCTTGGTCAATATTGTCCATAGGAGAAAATACCAATTATACAAAACTATCTCTCAGGAGGTTTACCTAATCTCCATAGGAGTGTAGAATTCCGTATGCCAGTAGATAGACTAGCGTTGACATTTGACGATGTTTTGCTCAAGCCGAATTATTCGGATGTCCTTCCCCGCGAGACTGATTTAACCACCCAATTGACCAACCAGATTCGTCTCAATATCCCTTTGATTTCTGCTGCAATGGATACGGTTACAGAATTTCAGCTTGCAATTGCGATTGCTCAAGAAGGGGGATTGGGTATTATCCATAAAAATCTCAGTATCGAAGACCAAGCAGCACAGGTAAATAGAGTTAAGAAATTTGAGAGCGGGGTGATTACCGATCCAATAACAGTTTCTCCAGACAAGACCATTCGTGATGTGCTTGAGATTACCAAGAAAAATAATATTTCGGGAGTTCCGGTTGTGGACAACGAGGAGACAGTAGGCATTGTAACCAACCGTGATTTGAGATACGAAAATCAATTGGATGCGCCGGTTAGTTCAGTCATGACACCTAAGGCGAAATTAATTACCGTTAAAGAGGGTGAAAACAAAGAAGAAGTTTTACGACTTCTGCACCACCACAGAATTGAAAAAGTCCTCGTTGTGGATGAAAATTTTAAGCTCAAAGGCATGATTACGGCGAAAGATTTTCAGAAAGCAACTGATTTTCCATTGGCAGCCAAAGATGAAAATGGTGCTTTATTGGTTGGCGCTGCTGTAGGCGTGGGAGAAAAATCGCTTGCACGGACAGACCAGCTTTACCAAGCCGGTGCGGACGTTATTGTAATTGACACCTCACACGGCCACAGCAAAAGTGTCATCGAAAGAGTTGAGTTAACAAGGAAGAAATACCCTGATTTGCAGTTGATTGCCGGCAACGTTGCTACAGCAGAAGCTGCAATCGCATTGACAGACGCCGGTGCCGATGCGGTCAAGGTGGGTATAGGGCCGGGGTCTATATGCACTACCAGAGTGGTTGCCGGGGTGGGCATGCCTCAGATAACTGCCATTATGGATGTCTGCCAGGCACTCGTTGCCAAAGGTATACCGGCCGTAGCAGATGGGGGCATTCGGTATTCAGGTGATATTGCAAAAGCCATAGCATCTGGAGCCAACACAATCATGGTCGGTAGCCTCTTTGCAGGCACAGATGAATCGCCTGGAGAGGTTGAACTGTATCAGGGAAGAACCTATAAAGCGTACAGGGGCATGGGCTCAATTGGGGCCATGGCCCAGAAGCACGGCTCAAAAGACCGCTATTTTCAGGAAGGGGTTGGTGCCAATGAAAAACTGGTTCCGGAAGGCATAGAGGGACGCGTACCTTGCAAAGGGAGTTTATCCAATATCGTGGAGCAGCTTGTGGGGGGGTTGAGACAAGCAATGGGCTATACCGGGTGTCAAAATATCCACCAGTTGCAGACCCAAACTGAGTTTGTCCAAATCACCGATGCTGGGAAAAAAGAAAGTCATGTCCACGATGTCACCATCACCAAGGAACCACCCAACTATTCATTAGATTGATTTTGATCGAATAGTGAGGCCATAAAAATGACGTCATCGAAAGCCAATATCGATGTAAGATTGCAAAAAATATTGATCCTTGATTTTGGGTCTCAATACACGCAACTCATTGCCCGCAGGATAAGAGAGGCTGGGGTCTACAGTGAAATCTATTCCTGCGATGCGGATATGGAAGCGATCAGAGCATTCAATCCGTCTGGAATTATTTTATCCGGAGGTCCTGAATCAGCATTCATTGAAGATGCACCAAAAGCCCACGATGAAATCTTTGAACTTGGTACTCCTATTTTGGGGATTTGCTATGGGATGCAAACCATGGCCGAGCAGTTGGGTGGAAAAGTTGAACCGTCATCTCATCGAGAATTTGGGTATGCAAAAATCACAATGGATTCACTTGTGGGGATTTTTGATGGTTTGGATGAACCAGCCAATGAGCTAGATGTTTGGATGAGTCACGGTGACAGAGTTGAGGTTTTACCGCCTGGATTTGATGCAATTGCCAGCACCGACAATGCTCCTTTCGCTGCTATGGGGGATCTAGAACGATCTTTTTTTGGTCTTCAATTTCATCCCGAAGTCACCCATACAGAGAAAGGCCAACTTATTATTGAAAATTTTGTCCACAAAATTTGTGGATGCAGCAGTCATTGGAATCCTGGGAATATCATTGAGGCTGATATCAAGAGAATACGGGCTGCAGTTGGAGATGATAATGTCTTACTGGGCCTCTCCGGAGGTGTTGATTCATCGGTTGTGGCAGCCTTGTTGCACCAAGCAATCGGTGATCAATTGACTTGCATATTTGTTGATAACGGTTTGCTGCGTTTAGGTGAGGCAGATCAAGTCATGGAAGTATTTGGCGATCACTTAAATGTGAAAGTTATTCGCGTTGATGCTGAAGATTTATTCCTTGGTAGGTTGGAAGGGGTGAGCGATCCGGAAAAGAAACGAAAAATCATTGGAAATACATTCATTGAAGTCTTTGAGCAAGAAGCTAACAAGATAGAAAATGTCAGATGGCTTGCCCAGGGAACAATATACCCTGATGTCATTGAATCAGCTGGGGCTAAAACAGCAAAAGCCCACGTTATAAAATCCCATCACAATGTGGCAGGGTTGCCAGAGAATATGTCACTCAAGCTTATTGAGCCTTTAAGGGACTTATTCAAAGACGAGGTGCGTAAGATTGGCACTGAACTTGGTCTGCCTGATACATTGGTGCATCGACACCCCTTTCCTGGACCCGGATTAGGAGTCCGGATACTTGGCTGTGTAAACAAAGAATACGCAGATCTGTTGCGAGAAGCAGACGCTATTTTTATAGAAGAACTGGTAAAGCAGGATTTGTATCATCAGGTTAGTCAGGCTTTTGCAGTTTTTCTGCCGGTCAAATCAGTCGGGGTCATGGGGGATGATAGAAAATACGATTATGTGATTGCCCTCAGAGCAGTTGAAACAATTGATTTTATGACGGCCCAATGGGCAAGACTTCCATACGAATTCCTACATCATGTTTCCAGAAGAATTATTAACGAAGTTGAGGGAATATCCAGAGTCACTTACGATATTTCCAGCAAACCACCTGCTACTATTGAGTGGGA
>DTSX01000030.1 GCA_012965065.1 Gammaproteobacteria bacterium | reverse complement strand
GGGATATGATAGCTGTGACTCAACTCAGAGAAGCAGGTGAAGGAGTTACGGTTGAGATTTTGCAATGACCGATAAGAACTACAATCAAAACAATCCAAAGAGAGGGAATGCTACTGATGAATTTAGATTCGGTGTCATTACTTTTTTCTCACAACACAAGGTCGCAGGTAACTTGCTGATGATTCTTATGATTCTTTTTGGGGCCTACGGCTTAACCCAAATGAAGCGACAATTGATGCCTGATTTCGGATTGGAACTGATAACCATTGATGTGGAATGGTCGGGCGCAAGCGCTGAGGATGTAGAGGCTAATATCATTAATGCGATAGAACCTGAGGTCCGATTTATAGACAAAGTCGAAAAAGTCGTAGCAACAGCTTATGAAGGCAGGACTAAGATGCAGCTTTTTTTTGAAGCAGACACATCCATGTCAAAAGCTTTGACCGATGTACAGTCAGCTGTTTCTAGAATAACTACATTTCCCCAAGATATTGAGAAGCCTATTGTTAGACAAGTTATTCAACGTGATGAAGTTTGTAGGATTGATATATCCGGTCCATTTTCAGACAAGACACTGAAATACTTCGCCAGGCAAATGCGAGATGACTTAATCAACATGGGCTTGGCAAATGTTAGATTTGAAGGCGCTCGCGACCAAGAGATTTGGATTGAAGTGCCGTCGGACAATTTACGGGAGTTGGATTTGACTCTCGGTGATATCTCGAATCGGATAGCCGCTTCAAGCATTGATCTGCCATCAGGCAGTATCAATTCTGGCGATATTTCGAAACAAATCAGAAGCGAGCAGCTAGCAAGAACTCCAAGGGAGCTGAGACAGATTGAAGTGGTGTCAAAAGGATCTGGAGAAAAACTATATCTGAAAGACATTGCCAGAGTCTTTGAAACCTTTCAGGAAGATTCTCCTTATCGTATTAACAATCAAGGTCCATCCATCGGTTTGCTAGTTTCCCGTACTCGCGGTGCAGATTCTTTAATTTCTCAAGACTTGGTACAGCAATACATGACTAAAATTAGCACCAAGTATCCTCAGTCACTAGAAATCGTTGTGTACGATGTTTTCGCTGATTCGGTTAGACAACGTCTAACAATGCTAGTCCAGAATGGCCAACTGGGTCTGTTGCTTGTTCTGGGAGTCCTATTCCTCTTTTTGAATGGCAGAGTGGCGTTGTGGGTTGCCATTGGCATACCTGTTGCTTTTCTTGGAGGGTTGGGTGCGATGTCTATGTTAGGCATGTCATTGGATATGATTACCATGTTTGCACTTATTCTGGGAATTGGCATTGTGGTCGATGATACGATAGTGGTTGCCGAGCATGCCACCACTCTACATCGTCGAGGCATGCACTACCAAGACGCTACCACTCAAGCAGCCAACCGGATGTTTGCCCCTGTGTTGGCTGCATCTCTCACAACCATGGCTGCTTTTTTGCCTGTATTGATGGTTAAAAATGAGGTGGGTGAAATTATTTCAGGCATCCCAATAACACTGAGTTTGATCATTGTAGCCAGTCTTGTTGAGTGTTTCCTTGTGTTGCCCATGCATCTTAGGAAATCACTGAAAAAGATCAGCCAGGCGAAACAAACAAAACCAAGAAAATTTGACGCTTGGTTCAGCCATTTCAGAGATCAATATTTTTGCCGGTTCAGTGAAATAACCTTTCTGAACAAAGGGTTTACAGTTATTGCAACATTCTGCATGTTTTGTATTGCCATTGCCTTGCTGTCTTCGGGTCGAGTCAAGTTTGAATTTTTTGCCCTGCCTGAGAGTGATACCATTCATGCCAACTTTACATTTACTCCTGGTTCATCAGCGTATGTAACGGAGGCAATGGCAAAAGAGTTGGGAAGATCTGCCAGGGCAGCTGAAGATATCTTAACCAATGGTAAAGGCGGCCTTGTAAGTTTCGGAATTGGCAGCATTGGATCTACCGATACAGGTCGCGGTAATCTTATTACCAACACCACTGGAAATCATATAGGTTCTTACAGTGTGGAGCTGGTTGATGGTGATCTGAGAGACGTGAGAAATCCGATGTTTATTAAAACGTGGGAAGAACAAACTCGATTGTTACCCGGTTTAGAGAGACTCCTTATTTTTGAAACCCAAGCTGGGGGACCCCCAGGCCGAGATGTGGATATCCGTATTGTAGGTAAGGACATGCAGTCTATGAAAATAGCCGCTGTAGAACTTCAGCAACAACTAAGAGGAGTACCCGGTCTGCTCGCGGTAGAGGATGATCTGCCCTTTGGTAAAGAGGATATCCTCTTAGAATTGAAACCTGAAGGGGAAGCCATGGGCTTTTCAACAGAAGATGTAGCACGCCAAGTTCGCAATTCATTCTCAGGAGCTGTTGCAAAAAGATTTTCTGAGGATGCCGAAGAAATTATAGTCCGAGTGAAATTACCCGCAGCTGAAACCAAACAACAAACCATAAGGGATATTTATTTAAGATCACCAGACAAAACCGATGTTTTGTTGTCAGAAGTAGTGACTCTGACGAAACGTTTAGGCTTTACTAGAATAAATCGCGAAGACGGGGTAACACAGGTTTCTGTGACAGGTGATGTTGATCCATCGGTAACAACCACCAATACTGTTTTAGCCATTGTAAGTCAGGAGATTGCTCCTGCCATAGAAAAACAGTTTGGTGTCAAGGTGGAGTTTAAAGGAAAAGCCGAAGAGCAAGCGGAAGCTCTAGGTGATTTAAGTATTGCTTTGATACTTTCCATTGCATCTATCTACATTATTCTTGCTTGGTTATTTTCCAGCTATACCACTCCTTTAGTAATTATGTCCGTAGTGCCTTTTGGTTTGGTTGGAGCCATTTTTGGTCACTACCTCATGGATTTCAATTTGAATATGTTCAGCCTCATGGCACTTCTTGGCTTGAGTGGTGTTTTGGTGAATGACTCCATTATTCTGGTGACTACCATTAAGCGATTTATTGCAGATGGATTAGACCTTGCACAAGCGGTTGTTGAAGGAGTCAGAGAGCGATTAAGACCTGTGTTGCTAACCTCAACAACAACAGTGGTCGGATTAACTCCAATGCTCTTTGAAAATAGTCTGCAAGCTCAGTTGGTGCAGCCGCTGGCAATAACCTTCATTTTTGGGATGATGCTTTCGCCTTACTTAGTATTAATTT